>DATGMB010000025.1:0-13966 GCA_035293845.1 Bryobacteraceae bacterium | reverse complement strand
AGCGGGCCCATGCGCAGGTAGTACGCGTACTGATCGGGCGTGCCGAAATCGAAGCGGAATTCGAGCGGCGGCTGCGGCTTGCCGTTTTCCTGCGGCTTGAAGCTGCTGTAGAAGCCGAAATTGGCGGCGAGGAAAAACGCGCCGTTATGGTAGGCGTCGTCGCCGTTGCCGACATCGCCCATGGGCGCTTGCGGGGATACCGCTTTCAGCGCGGGGTGGGAGCCGATGAGGCTGAACGCCGCGTAGAAGCCGGGGTAGGAGATGCCCCAGATGCCGACCTTGCCGTTGTTGTTGGGGACGTTCTTGACGAGCCAGTCGATGGTGTCGTAGGTGTCGGTGCTTTCGTCGGTGTCTTTGGGGCCGGAGAAATGCGTCTTGTGCACGGGGACATCGATGAAGGTGCCCTCGGACAGAAAGCGGCCACGGACGTCCTGATAGACGAAGATGAAGCCTTCCTTGCTGAACAGCTCGGAGGGGCCGAGGCGGGCGGGGTAGCGGTCGATGCCGTAGGGCGCAACGGAGTACGGCGTGCGGGTCATCAGGATGGGGTAGGTTTGGGAATCGTCTTTGGGGACGTAGACGGAGGTGAAGAGCCTGACGCCGTCGCGCATGGGGATGCGGTAGTCGTACTTGGTGTAGCGGGCGCGGATTTCGGCTTCCGGCCGCGGGGCCGCGGAGTTCTGCGCGGGGGGTTGCGCCAAAGCGGCGAGGCAGGCAACGAAAAGCGGGGCGGTGCGTTTCAGCATGCGGAATGAGTGTAGCACGGGAAAATCGAGCGGCAGCGCTATTGGAGCGCCGCCTGAATCTTCTCGATCAGAGACGCCGCGGTGTACGGTTTGCGCACGAAGCCGCGGATGCGGATGCCGGAGAAACGGCGCGCGACTTCGCTTTCCGGGTAGCCGCTCGAGACCAGGATCGGGACATCGTGGCGGATGGTGCGGAGATAGCGCGCGGCTTCATCGCCGCCCATGACGGGCATGGTGAGGTCGAGCAGCACGAGGGCGATGCGGCCGGCATGGGCGCGGAAGATGTCGACGGCTTCGCGGCCGTTTTCGGCGAGCAGGACGCGGTAGCCTTTGCGCTCGAGCACGGAGGACGTGGTGCGGCGGACGATGTCTTCGTCGTCCACCACGAGGATGGTCTGGCCGGTTCGGGCGGCGGCGGTTGCGGCGGTGTGCGGCGGCGGCTGCGGGGCGGGCTCTGCGGCCGGCACGGGGAACAGCGCTTCAAAGCGGCTGCCCTCGCCCGAGCGGCCCTCCACGCGAATCGCGCCCTGGTGCGCGCGCACGATGCCCATGGCCGCGGCGAGGCCGAGGCCGCGCCCGGTGAACTTGGTGGAGAAGAACGGATCGAAGATGCGCAGGCGCGTGGCGTCGTCCATGCCGACGCCGTTATCGGAGACGGCGAGGTACACGTAGCGGCCGCTTTCGATGGCGCCGAACGTGCCGTGCGCGCTTACCGGCTCGGCGAAGTCGCGGATGCCGCTCTCGACGGCGATGCGGCCATCGCGGCCCTCGGTGGCCTCGCCGGCGTTGATCACGAGGTTGAGGGCGAGCTGCTGGAGCTGGCGCGGGTCTGCCTGGAATTTGGGCAGGTTCGGCGCGAGGCGGAGCTCGAGGCGCGCGGACTTGGGGATGGATGCGCCGAGCAGCTCGGCGATGTCCTGGATGGCGTGCGAGATGTCGACGGGTTCGAGGACGAACTGGCCCTTACCGGCGAAGGCCAGCATCTGGCGGGTGAGATCGGCGGCGCGCTCGCTCGATTTGACGACCTCGGCGAGCAGGCTGCGGTTGGGGTCGTCCTCGGCGAGCGAGTCCAGCACGAGGCTGGCATTGCCCAGGACGCCGGTGAGGATGTTATTGAAGTCGTGGGCAATGCCGCCCGCCAGCAGGCCGACACTTTCGAGCTTGGCGGCCTGCACGAGGTGCTCTTCATTGCGCTGGCGCTCGCTGATATCGGTGAAGGTGACGACGGAGCCTTCGGTGACGCCGCCGCGCCGGACCGGCTGAATGGAATACTCGACGGGGAAGCTGGAGCCATCGGCGCGGAAGAAGCATTCGCCGCTGCCGTGGCGGAATTGCCCGGTTTGGACGGCCAGGTTCATCGGGCACTCGTCCGCGGGGTAGGGCGAGCCATCGGGGCGGGAGTGGTGGACGGTCTCGTGAAGGCTGCGGCCAAGGATCGACTCTCGCGAGTGGCCGAGCATTTCGAGCGCGGCGCGGTTGATGAAAATGCAGCGGCCGGCGGGGTCGAGGCCGCAAATGCCTTCGCGGGTCAGTTCGAGGAGGACGTCCAGGCGGCGGGCGAGCTCGTCGTGCTCGGCTTCCGACCGCCGGCGGCGGAGCATGGCGGCGATGCGGGCGCGCAGCAGCGGGGTATCGAGCGGCTTCAGGAGGAACTCGTCCGCGCCCATTTCGATGGCGCGGGCCGCGTGCCGCCGGCCGTCCTCCGGGGCGAGGGCGATGACGGGGATTTCGCGGAGCCCGGGGGACGCCCGCAGGGCTTCGAGCGCCTGGAAGCCGCGGTCCCCTTGCGCGGCGATATCGAGCAGGACGACGTCGCAGACCTCGGTGCGCAGCCGCTCGAACAGGGCGCGGCTGTCCGGCTCGGCGGCGACCTCGAAGCCCTCGATCTCCAGGCGCCGCTGGAGCAGGTCGCGCTCGTAGGCGTCTTCTTCGACCAGCAGAATGCGGCAGCCGGCGAACGGCCGATCGCCGGTGGAGGAAGGAATCGCGCGGGGGCTGCTCTCCGGCGCGCTTTCCTCCGGCGGGGGCGTCACCAGGACGCGCGCGGCCGGCTGTCTGCCTTCGGCGCCGCGGGCGAATGCGGACAAATCGGTCACGGCGGCGCGGATCTTGCCGATTTCGGCGGCGCAGGCGGAAGCGGTCAGCTCCTCGAAACGGGCGACGGCGGAGGTGATGCGGCCGAGACCGGCCTGCATGGCGTGGCGCAGCCGGGGCAGCGAGCCATCGGTGACGTGGCGGGCGGGAGGCAGGGCTTCCTGAACCATCGCCTCGATGTGGCGCGCGGCCGCCAGCACCTGTTCCATAAGGCCGGCCTCGGCCGTTGCGGACTGATCGGCGGCCTGGCGGCGCACGATGCCGGCGTATCCGATGATGACGTTCAGGGAGGTGCGCAGCTCGTGACGGAGGCGCGCCACGGCCTCCGGCTTATTCAGGTCCAAAGTTTCGCTCACCGGGCCTTCTTTGTCTGTACTTCGAGCACCGCGCGGACGAGCCGCAGGTCCTGAACGAAGCCGGCGAGCGCGGCGTGGCGCGCTTCGCTGGTATCCGCGCGCAGGATGGAGGAGGGGTGGACCGTTGCCATCACGTAAGGCGCGAGCGGCGATTCGATCCACTCGCCGCGGTGCTGCGTGACGCGGAAGGCGCGGCCCAGCAACGCCTGGGCGGCGGTGGCGCCCAGGCAGACGAGCACGCGCGGGCGGATCAGGTCCAATTCGGCATCGAGCCAGGGCCGGCAGGCCGTGATTTCGACCGCGTTGGGCTTGGCGTGAATACGGCGCTTGCCGCGCGGCTCCCACTTGAAATGCTTTACGACATTCGTGACATAGGCCAGGCTGCGGTCGATGCCGGCTTCTTCCAGGGCACGGTCCAGCAGGCGGCCGGCCGGGCCGACGAAGGGACGGCCCGCGAGATCCTCCTCATTGCCGGGCTGCTCGCCGACGAAGAGGATGCGGGCGTTGGCCGCGCCTTCACCGAATACCGTCTGTGTGCCGCGCTTCCAGAGATCGCAGGCCTGGCATCCGGCGGCGGCATCGCGCAGCGATTCCAGGGCCGGGTGAATCGGGATCAGATCCGACGCGCGGCGCACCATACTTCGATTGTATGCCGCCGGGCCGGGGGGCCGCTTGCGCGGGTGGGGGCCTAATACTGGATCAGCTCGGTGGAGGAGGCGCTGAGATAGAAGGTGCCGGAGTCGTTGACGGGCCGGCTGCCGAACCACAGCATTGCCAGGACAGACTTGAACTTGTATTTCGCGGAGATTTGCACCGAATTTCCCTGGGCGTATGCGCCGGCCGGGGGGAAATTGGTGCTGTTGCCGGCGAGATTGGTCATGGTGTCGGACGTGGCGCCGCCGGATTGCGGCGTGAAGGTGAGGGTGGTGTTATCGGGATCGAAGCCGCCGCCGGCCGCCTTCATGTACGTGATGATGTTCCCGATGGTGATGGTGCAACTGTTCGGCGAGGCGCAATCGGCGCCATGCATGGCGGCATAGCGGGTGCCTTCGCGGACGGCGTACGCGAGCGTGTGATAGGCCCACAATCCGCGGGAAATCTCGAACAGGCTGATCAGCATGAAGATCATGGCGATGCCGATCAGCACGAATTCGAGCATCGAGGCGCCGCGCTGCCGGCGCGCGCGTGGTTTCATGTCTTGACCCTCGCGCGCACCGTGCGTGAGAACGTGAACTGCCCTTGCAGCAGGCCGGGAATGGGAATCAACTGCTGCGTCTGGTAGGTCACGTTCACTTTTGTATCGGTACCAGAGCCGGCAAGCCCGCTGACGCTGGTGGCCGTCACCGTGAGCGGCGACCCGTTACAACTGGACACTCCGGACATGTTCGACAGGGACGCCAGTTCGGCCAGTGCCCTGGTACAGGCGCCGGTACTGTCGGCTGCCTTGTCGGTTCCCGTGGAGGTGTACTCCGCGGCGACGCGGGCCGCGTTTTCGACGGCGATCAGGTCGTAGCAGTAGAATCCCATGTCCACGACGCCGATGAACAGGAAGAGGAACCAGGGGGCGATCAGGCTGATCTCGACTACGGCCGAGCCACGGGTCCGGTTTGCCGGTCCGCGGTATCGGCTGCTACGGCGGAAGGCGGTCAACATACGCAGAATAGTGCCTCACCAAGAGGTTCCCAAACCAGGGGCGGCGAGTTCAATGCTGGAAATGGTTAACGCCCGGGCGGGCCGCGCTAAAGCATGCTAACGAAGGGGGATATTGCATTCCGGCCGGGATTGGCTCCCACTATTAAGGAGGCTATTTTCGGGAGGAAGCTCTTGCGCAAACACTCGATCCGATCCCGCCGCGAGGGTGGCCAGACATTGATCATGGTGACCCTCGCTTTGGTCCCCATGTTTGGCATCATGGGCCTGGTGGTCGACCTTGGGTACATGCATTTTGTGAAGGAAGAGGCGCAGACGGCGGCAGAGGTGGCCGCCAAGGCGGCGCTCCTCAACCTGCATGCCACGGTTGGCGGCGCGCTGACCTCGTGCAGCTCCACGGTGGTCTGCCAGAGCACGATCACGTCGTGCCCATCGAATATCACGACCCCGCAAAATTCGATCGAGGTGGGCTGTATGTATGCGGCGAACCACGGGTTCCAGCCGGGCGGAAACCAGAGCGTCACGTATCAGACCGGCGGCTCGGCGCTGACGGGCACATCCGCGACGCCGCCGACCGTTTCCGGCATCAGCAATGTTTCCTACTGGGTGACGTACCGGGTGACGCAGACCGTGCCGCAGTTGTTCTCCGCGGTGCTGGGCTTTCCGAGCGGCATGGTGGCGGCGCGTTCGACGGCGGTGATGGTAGGGGCCAATGATTGTATCTATGCCCTGAACCCGTCGGCGAGCGGCGCGGTCAGCGTGTCGGGCACTGCCGAATTGCAGTCGTCGTGCGGTCTCTACGTGAACAGCAGCAGCACCACCGCGATGACGTGCAACGGGCACGGCAGCTCTTACGCGTACGACGCTCCGGAATACGACATCGTGGGGAGCTACGGCTGTTCGGCCAGCGCCATCAGTGGGACTCCCAATACGGGCGTCTCGCACATCAGCGATCCTCTGGCGAGTCTGCCGGTCCCGGCGACGGGGCCTTACACCTGCCAGTACACAAACTATTCGGCGGGTACGGACGTCTATCCGGGCACATATTGCGGGGGAATCACGGTGAAGAACACTACCGCGAAGTTCCACTCGGGCAAGTACATCATAGTGGGTGGGGGTCTTTCCATTCAGGCCAACGGCGTCGTCCAGATGGTTGATGGCGGCATCTTCATCTACAACACCTACGACGCGAGCCATCCCTTCGGCGGTGTGAGCATGAACTCGAATTCATCCGCCAATCTGACGGCCATGACGACCGGCACCTACGCGGGAATTCTGTATTTTGAGGACCGCACGGCTCCGGCCACTACGGATTACTTCTGGGGCGGCGCCAATTCGACGTACACGGGCACGATCTACGCGAAAAACGCGCTGATCAGTATGAACGGAAACCCGAGTTTGACCAGCGCCGCCTACACGATCATCGTCGCCGATGAGCTTAGCCTGCAGGGAACCAGCTACCTCAACAACGATTATTCCAGCCTTGCGGGCGGATCGCCGCTGCAGCAGGTAGCAATTGTCGAATAACCAAGGGAAACTTGTCCCGGAAGGGCTCTCCTGGTACTTAAGTGTTGGGAGCTACTATGCGAACTGCGAGACGCCGGAGATGCCGCGGCGGAAGCGCGCTGGAGATGGCGCTGCTGATGCCCTGGTACCTGTTTCTGTTCGTCGGGGCATTCGATTGGGGGTTTTACGCGCACGCCCTGATCTCGACGGAAAGCGCGGCGCGCGTGGCGGCGCTTTATGCCTCGCAGAGTGCCGGCAAGGCCGGCGATCTGGCTCACGTCTGTCCCATCGTGCTGAGCGAGTTGAGCGTGGCCCCGAACGTAGGGAGCAATATGACCACCTGCAATGCGCTGCCGGTGATCGTCACGACGAGCTATCTCCCTAAGGGGGGCGCGGACGGGCAGGACGCGGCGCAGGTCTCGGTGACGTACCAGACCGTCGGAGTGATTCCGATTCCCGGACTCCTGGAAAACCAGGCGACGTTCTACCGCGTGGTCCAGATGCGGCTGAGGGGATGACGATGGCAAAGCGCAACAGACAGGCGGGCAGCGCGATCCTGGAGTTCGCGCTGTGCGGCATACCCCTGATTTTCGCGTGGATTTCGACCGTGCAGATGTCGCTCGGCATGTGGCATTACCACACGCTGCAGTACGCGACCAAGGCCGCCGGAGCGTACATGTCGACGCACGGCGCCAATTACGTTTCGGCGGGGAATACGGCGCCCCAGATCAAGGACATCGCGACGGTGCTGGCGAACCAGGCGCTCGGCATTCCGGCGAGCGGCGTCACGGTGCTCTTTACGGCCTACAAATCGGATGGCGTGACCTCCACGACGCACTCCTGCACGCTGAGCAGTTGCCAGACCGATTCGACCACCTGGCCGCCCACTACGGGCGGCTACAATTCGGTTGGAAACGCGGTCGAGATCAAGACCGAGTACCTGTGGCAGAACTCGATTGCGATGGTGGCGCCCGGCCACGGGTCGGTGAACTTCAGCGCATTCTGGCTGCCCGGATTCACCCACCAGGTGATTCTCTTCTAAGATAGGGATTGCGAACGGGCAGGTCTTCATCGCTACCCCGCTGAGGGTCCTGGCCGCGTTTTCCCGATGCCGAACCCCATTCCGATGCCGAAGGCCGGCCTGCTACGGCAGCTCGGGCTGTTCAGCGCCACCGCGCTGGTGATCTCCAACATGGTGGGGACCGCGATCTTCGGTTCCACGGGCTTCATGGCGGCGGACCTGGGGAGCGCGGGGCTGATCCTGGGCTGCTGGGCGGCGGGGGCGCTGTTTGCCTTCGCCGGGGCGCTGAGCTACTCCGAGCTGGGCATTAACTTTCCGAGCTCGGGCGGCGAGTACGTTTACCTGACCCACGCTTACGGGGCGGAATGGGGCTTCATGACGGGGTGGGTGTCGTTTTTTGCGGGCTTTTCCGCGCCCATTGCCACCGCGGCGCTGGCCTTTTCGGACTACCTGGGCTCCTTTTTCCCCGGCCTGCAGCAGGCCAACGCGCCGGTAGTGATCGGCCACGGCGAATTCGCCTTCCGGATCGGTCCGGGGCAACTGGTGGCCTCGCTGCTGATCGCTTCCTTCACGGCGCTGAACTGTTTCGGCATCGGCCGCACGGCGAAAGTGCAGAACGTCCTTACCAGCACCAAGATCCTGGTAATCGCCGGCTTCCTGCTGCTCGGGTTCGCATCCGGCACTGGAAGCTGGGCGCATTTTTCGGAGCCCGCGGTGCGCACGTCGACGCTGAGCCTGCCGACGCAGTTCGTGGTCAGCCTGCTCTGGGTGATGTTCGGCTATAGCGGGTGGAACGCGGCGACCTACGTAGCCGAGGAGGTGCGGCGTCCCGAGCGCACGCTGCCGCTGGCGCTGGCGATCGGGACGGGCGTGGTGGCGATCATCTATCTGCTGCTGAACGTGATTTACATTTACGCGACGCCGCTCGAGAACATGAAAGGCGTGATCGCGGTGGGTTCGGTGGCGGCGGCGAATCTCTTCGGGCCGCGGGTGGGCGGGCTGTTTTCCGCGCTGCTGGCGATTTGCATCGTATCCACGGTGAATGCGGAAGTGACCATCGGACCGCGCGTCTATTACGCGATGGCGCGCAACGGGGCGTTTTTCCGGTCCGCGGCGGCGGTGCATCCGCGGTGGCATACGCCGGTGGTGGCGATCGTGGCGCAGGGCCTGTGCGCGATGGCGATGACGGTGACGCCGTTTCCGCAACTGGTGATCTATATCGGGATGAGCCTGACGTTGTTTACGGTGCTTTCCGTGGCGTCGCTATTCGTATTCCGGCGGAGGCGGCCGGGCTGGCAGCGTCTGCGCGCGCTCGAATTCGGCTGGCCGGTGATTCCGCTGCTGTATATCGCGGTGGGGACGGCGATGATGGTGTACGGCGTGATCTCGCATCCGCCGGCGTCGCTGAGCGCGTTTGCGACGGTAGGGCTCGGGGCGCTGGTGTACCGGGTGTTTATCCGCGCGCGCGAATAGGCGCTCAATCCAGCGGTTTGCCGACCTGCATCTTCTGGGTGTCGTAGGCGAGGTGCTTGCCGCAATCGAGGCAGACGACGTAGGTCTGACCGGGCGGAGAGCCCTTTCGCGACGGCGGCGTCACCGGACGGCTGAGCCGTTTGTGCGGACATCCGAAGAGCAGGTCGAACAACCTGTGGATCATCCTTTCTCCCCTTGGTTCCAGTGTGTCACACTATGCCAATGGTGCCCCAAGCGCAGAGCGTAGTGGAACGTCCGACGAGGGTTCGGTACTGGGTAATTGTATTCGCCGTTACGCTCGCGGTGATCACATATATCGATCGTGTTTCATTGTCGTTCGCGAAGCTGGATATTGCCCGGGACCTCGGCCTTTCTTCGGACCAGATGGGGTGGGCCTTCGGGATGTTCGGGCTGGCTTACGCGATCTTCGAAATGCCCGGCGGGTACCTGGGCGACTGGCTGGGGCCGCGCAAAGTGCTGTTGCGCATCGTGGTGTGGTGGTCGGCGTGCACGGCGGCCACGGGATCGGCGTTCAATCTGGCCTCGATCTCGACCACGCAGTTCCTGTTCGGCGCGGGCGAGGCGGGATGCTTTCCGAACCTGACGAAGGCGTTCACCACCTGGCTGCCGGCGCGGGAGAAGACGCGGGCGCAGGGGATCATGTGGCTGGCGGCCCGTTGGGGCGGGGCCTTCACGCCGCCGTTGATCTACTTCATCATGAGGCACGTGGGCTGGCGCAATGCGTTCCGGCTCTTCGGCCTGATCGGCGTGGTCTGGGCGGTGATTTTCTACCGCTGGTACCGCAACGATCCGATGGAAAACCCCAAGCTGAACCAGGCCGAGCGCGACCTGCTGCAGCGCAGTGCCAAGCTGGCCGCGGGCCACGGCGACGTGCCGTGGGGCCGGTTCCTGCGGTCGCGGCAGGTCTGGATGCTGTGCTGGCAATATTTTGCGCTCAGCTACGGCTGGTATTTCTATATCACGTGGCTGCCGACCTATCTGCACGAGGCGCGCCACCTGGAGCTGGGGACGACGGCTTGGTTCGGCATCCTGCCGCTGTTTTGCGGCGGGTTGGGCAACCCGGCCTCGGTGGTGGCGGGCGGATGGCTGGCGCGCCGCACCGGCAGTCTGACGCTGGCGCGGCGGGCGATGGCCTGCCTCGGTTTCGCGGGGGCGGCGGCGTTCCTGGTGCTTTCGACCTACATGCACGATCCGCTGGCGGCGATCCTGGCGATCGGCATGGCGAGCTTTTCGAACGACCTGGTGATGCCGGGCGCGTGGTCGGCGGCGATGGATATCGGCGGGAAATACGCGGGAACGCTTTCGGGCGCGATGAACATGTGGGGCAATCTGGCCGGGTTCGCGGCGCCGGTCGTGATCGGGTACCTGTTGAAATGGACGCACAGCAACTGGAACCTGACGTTTTACGTGTCGGCGGCGGTTTACGCGACGGGCATTGTGTTCTGGCTGCTGCTGGATCCGGTGACGCCGCTGGAGAAGGCGTAGGGCGGCAGGGCGGGGTGGGCGTCCGGCCCCGTAAATCGGGGTATGGCGCGGTTTCCGAAGCGATCTCGGCGCATTCAGCAGCCCGCTAGTTTAAGATTGTCAGCATCGCCGGCGCGCTCGGTTGTCCGCCGACTGTAACGACTACCTGCGCGTCCCCGGCGGCCACTGAGCTGGGTACCCGAAAATTAATCTGGGTCACGCCCACGGACCACGCTGGAACGCCAACGAAGAGAATGTCCGCCGGCACGTTGCCCACAGTGAGTGCGACGTTCAGCGCCGGCGACGGCACCGCTGCGCCGGCGGTTACGGCTGGTGTGGCGCCAGTCGGGACCGGCGGCGAGAGTGGCCCCTGGCCGGTAATGAAAAGCGTGATCAAGTCTCCGCGCCGCGCGCTTCCTATAGGAACAATTCGGGCGCCGTCAGTGAAAACACCTGGCGAGGCATTGGAAAGCTGAATGGCTTGGCTCGTGGTGCGTCCATTGACGGCCACCGTGACTGTTGCACTACCGGCACCGGTCTCGAAAGGAATCTGCGCATTGATCTGCACGGGCGACGTGTAATAGAGCGGCGCCGCCGTTCCATTCACGCTGACCGACACTCCCGAGAGCGTCGTGGGCAGCGGCGTCTGGGAAGCGCTACTCGTTCCCTGCGAAAGCCCCGACCCGAAAATAGTCATGATCGCGCCTGGCGAGAGTGAGCTTAGAAATGATGCGGCGTTTAGTACGCCGTTGGGTGCAATCGTGGGATCTGAGCCGCCACTCGCGCTCACGCGTATCGTGCTCGTAAATATCTGCGCGATTCCGGTTCTCGTGTCCGTCCAAAACACGTGAAAGGTGCCGTTCGCATCCACGGTCATCTGGTTGACATCCCCACCGTTGTTCGTGAAGAAGCGCTGGCTAAAAGGGATCTTTGTCGGATCTGAAGGCGGCGGCACGTGATTCTGGGCGGGGTCGTAGATCGCGTCCGAGACCGGCACACTGGCACTAAAGGTCAGCCCGCCATCGTACGAAGCAGCAAAACGAGTCCGCCATCCGAGATCATCCGTATTCTCCCGCCGGTCATACCAACTGACTCCGACCACTCCCTGGTTGTTCACCCCGATAGACGGTTGGATGTCGTTGGGGCCTGTACCGGGAGCAGCCCGGGGCACATCGTCGTTCACTTTTACCTTTGCGCCCCAGGTGAGTCCCCGATCGGCGGACGACGAGACGTAGATTTCGGACCTTCCCGAACTACTGTCGGGCCACACTGCATAGATGCGATCGCGACTGGCGCCACTCGAGGAATCAGCCGCCAGCAGGGACAGGAAGGTTGTATTGCTGTTATTTGACTTCCCCCTAAGCTGAGTGTGTTGGTCCAATGAGCGACCTCGATGGCAGGCGACAAATGCGCTCCGCCGTCGGTTGAGCGCGTCGCAAGAAGTCTCCCGCTTTCACCGGACAGGATCGAATTCAGGACAACCGTTCCGTCCGATAAGACCACGGGATTGCTTGGATCGCCCCCCAGGCCGGTGGCGCCGACCGGCCCGGTGAAAGTAATACCGCCGTCTGAAGAGTAATATAGAACCACAGCCTGGGTCTTATTGGCATCCTGCACGGCCCCGACAATATAAATTCTGCCATCATAGCGCCCGCCGGTATTGTCGACAGCGAGCCAAGAACGGTCCAGAAGGTTCAGCCGAATCGGGGCCGACCAGGTCAGACCGCCATCATTCGACCGGTAAAACTCGCAATACCCATTGCCATCCGAGTCATGCAAAAAGTAAGCGCCGCCGGTGCGGCTCATCGCGTAAGACGGGTCTACCGATTGTCCGGCGCCCGTCTCCAGGGTGGCATGCCATGTCGCGCCGCCATCGGTTGACACATAAACAACCGAATGGTCTTCTGTTCGCGAAGGATCGTAGATCATGGAACCGCCGATCAGCAACTGTGGATTGCTGGGGTGTGCGGCCCAGGCCGTTTCGCCGTGATAGCGATCGGGCCGGTCAGTGGACACTCTGACGTTCGGTCCGGCTACGATCGCCGGACCGTTTGACTGCGCGAACACGTGTGGGATGTAAAGGCAGAGGAATGCTGGAAACAGGACGTATTTCAGAAGAGAAGGAACATGGGATGAGTGCGACATATTGGTCCTTTTAAAATGAGCGTGCGCGGAAGTTATCTAAAAAGTTGCGGTGACCCTCGCGACGAACGATCGCGGCGCTCCGGGCATAATCGAGCTGACACCCTGCGCGCCTGCATAATATCGCCGGTTGCCAACGTTTTCCGATGTGACCGCAAGCCGGTAGCGCTCGTGGTCGTGCCTGTAGATCTTGTAGAAAGCACCGGTGTCAAATCGCGCGAAACCCGGCAGGAGAAATGTATTACTGAAGTCTCCGAACCTCCGGGTCATAGCCACCAAACCCGCGTGAATCCCCAATCCACGAATCTTGCCGTGATCGGATTCATAGCTTGCCCAAAGGCTTCCACTATGGCGAGGCGACCCCATCGCGATCGCACCTGCCGGATACGTGACGTCCTGGAGTAGCACAGCCATCGTGTAGGCATAGTTCATCGTCAGAGACACGGGTTTTGCGACCTGAACGGTTACATCAGTCTCCACCCCCCGGCTGCGCTCCTTGCCGAGCTGAATGGAGGCCCCCGGGTTACTTACGTCCTCGCTCGTGCTGTCGCGCTTCCGGATATCGAAAAGTGCGATGGTACCCGACACACGTCGCGCCGCCGTCGCAAGCTTTGCCCCGGCTTCGTATTGCGTTCCCCGTTCGGGCACAAGGGAAAACGCATTCAGCCCCGGTACCGTGCCGCTGCCGGCACGGGGTTTCAGAAACGCCCACCCCGGCTGTGGGAGAAAAGACTCTGTGTAATTCGCGTAAACCGAAATACTGTCGACTATCCTGTAGGTGGCACCGAGACGTGGTGAGAAGGTGTGATCGTGCGTTGGACTTCCGGAAACCCCGGTAACGGGCGAGACGACATTGCCTGTTTCCAGGGCAAGGTCGTACCGGCCACCCAGCAATAGCCGGAATCTCCGCCCGATCGCGAGTTGATCCTGTAAATACAGCCCTCCATAATCGCTTCGCAACCAGGTCGTGCCTGAGGGTCCATTGCCCCCTTTGGGCATGGGACAAGGCGCCGAACCCGGAAATGTGTAATCGGGGTGATTGATGTCGAGTGTGAGGCCGCAGAGCAATCGGCTCGGATCGGAACGGCTTTCGGTATATTCCCGGTTCAGGTCGATCCCGATGAGTACGGTATGCGCCACCGGCCCGGTGCGCAAAGATCCGACGAGATCATTTACCCAGTAGTGAGTGCGCCAGTTCTGGACGTTGTAATAATCCTGAAGCGCCATGGTGTGGCCGTCGGGATTTAGCTTCTCCGCCCACGCACCGCTGTAAATCGAGTGTGCCACCGATGATCGCTCATAGCTCCGGAAGGTCCAGTGGGGGGACAGACTCCAATCGACACTGAGACCGCCTTGTTGGTAGCACGTCAAGATGTCCGGTTTAAGTAGCAAGTGAAGTGTCCGGTTGCTTTCGGCTGCTACACTCGAATCACCTGGGCGGGGGATAGGGCTCTCCAGGGATGGAACCCGAGCATCGACCCAGGCGCCGGAAT
>DATGMB010000024.1:0-2977 GCA_035293845.1 Bryobacteraceae bacterium | reverse complement strand
CAAGGTCTTTGTGGATCAGGCCAGCCTGCTCTACCTCGACGGCGCCGAGGTCGACTATGTGGAAACTCTGGAGGGTTCCGGCTTCAAGTTCAACAACCCCCACGTGAAGTCCACCTGCGGCTGCGGCAGCTCGTTCCAGGTATAATTGCGATTCCGCGGTGCAGGCGTTCGGCCTGCACCGCCCCCTCATCGCGCGGCGTAGCCGCACAGATCTACCGCCGCGCATTCGCCGCAGGCGGGCCCCTTCTCCTTGCAAATCGTTTTCCCGTGCTGCCGTAGCAGCAGATGCGCCCGCGCCAGCGCCGCCGGGCCCTCCGGCAGTTCCCCCGCCACCGCCTCCTGAATCGACCGGTACTGCGCTCCGTAGTTTTTCGGTTGAGGCCGTCCGTACCCGACGCGCAACAGCACGCGGCAGCCGTTCCAATCGAGCGGCACGCCCTCCCCTACGCCGCAATACAGCAGGATTTTCTCGGCTGCCGGCTCCCCGATATTCGGAAATTGCCTCAGCGCCTTCTTCGCCTTGGCGTACGGCTCCCGCAGAATGCCGTCGAGCGATCCCGCGAACTGATCGAGCGTGATCCGCGCGATTTCGAGCCACCGGAATACGCGCGTCTCCGGCCGCATTCCGCCGCGCCTGGCCAGCGCCAGCAACGCGGCGCGGTCCGCCTCCAGGATCTTTCGCGGATCGAGCCCCACTTGCCTCCGAAGCCCGTGGAAGACCTCGGCGCGGCGTTCGTCCGGCAGGAGGTAGCAGCAGTTCTCCCACAGCACCAGCTCGAACGGTCCTTTGGCCGGCGGCAGCGCCGGCGCGCCGTGCTGGCGTTCGAGCCGCTGCAGCAGCTTGCGAAACTTCGGCATTACGGGATTATGTCACCACCGGCCGCGCCGCGCTAACATTGATCCTTATGTCGAAGCTGCCCGTTCTCGTCCTTGCCGCCGCTGCCGTCCTCCCGGCCCAGCAGGCCCTCCGCGATGCCGTTCGCGCCCGCATCGGCGATTTCCCCGGTTCGGTCACGCTCTACGCCAGGAACCTCGAGACCGGCGCTAGCTTCGGCATCCGGGAAACCGAGCCCGTCCGGACCGCCAGCACGATCAAACTTCCCATCCTCTGCTCCCTGTTCGACCAGGTCGCACGCGGCCAGGCCAAATGGACCGATCCCCTCACCATCACCGCCGACGAGCAGGTTTCCGGCTCCGGCGTCCTCGGCACCGAGTTCTCCCCCGGGGTCCAGCTTCCGCTGAGCGACGTGGCCCACCTCATGATCGTCCTCAGCGACAATACCGCGACCAACCTGATCCTCGAACGCTTCGGCGCCGATTCCGTCAATGCCTACCTCGACAAAATCGGCATCACGGCCACGCGTTCGCTGCGCAAAATCCGCGGCGACGCCGGCGGGCCGCTCAAAAATGCTCAGGGCTGGTCCAAGGCCGGCCAGCTCCCCGAGAACAAAAAGTACGGCATCGGCCGTTCGACCCCGCGGGACATGGTCACCATCCTCGAGCGGCTCGACCGCGGGGAAATCGTGAGCCCGCAAGCCTCGAAGGAGATCCTCGCCATTATGAAGCGCTGCCAGGATACCCAGGGCTTCCGCCGCCATTTCGAGAACGTCGCCAACAAGACCGGCGCGCTCGATGCTTTGCGCTCCGAAGTCGGGATCATCTACACCAAGTCCGGCCGGGTGGCGATGGCGATCACGGTGGATGGCATTCCGAAACCGGATTGGACGCCCGATAATCCCGGGCTGCTGCTGATCGCGGACATTTCGAAGATCGTGGTGGACGGTCTGACCAAGGAGCCGCGGCCGTAACCGGGCGGCGAGGCGGCACGCCTTATAATCAACAAATGCCCCACCGGTTGTTCGCCGCCCTCCTTTTTTGCGCCGCCGCCTTTGCAGCCGATGGCTGGAAAATCGCCGGCCCGCCGCCCGCATCCTGGCAGCGCGACCGCGCCGCCGATCTTGCCGGGCACCGCAAAGCCGCTGCCGCGCAGATCGGGCCGCAGGGCATCCTGATTCTGTATGCGGCCGAGCCGCGCAATTATGCGGGCGATGTCGACTGGCCCTACCGCCAGGAGAACAACTTCTTTTACCTGACCGGCATCTCGCAGCCCGGAAGCGCGCTGGTGCTGATTCCCGGCGCCGAAAAAGCGCGCGAGATTCTCTTCCTGCCGCCCTCGAACCCGGCGCAGGAAACCTGGACCGGCCACATCCTTACGCCCGCCGAGGCCCGCCGCATCTCCGGTATCGAGGAAGTCTGGGACGCGCGCCGGCTCAACGAATTCCTGCGCGCCGTTCTGCCGCAGGCGCAGGCGGTCTTCGCCGACCCGCCATCCGGCGGACGCGGCGCCCGTGCCGGACGCGGCGCCGCCCTGCCCCCGCCGCCCGCCATTCCAGTCAATATCGCCTCCGAGTTCCGTACCTTTCTCGATGCCGCCGCCAAGGGCAGCGCGCAGGTCTGGCTGGTCGATCGCGGAGCCAATGAGCACCAGCGAGAGATCGATCTTGCGGCCAGGCTCGCCGCCGTTACGCCCGCGGTGAAGGTCACCGACGCCACGCCGATGTTCGGCGCACTGCGCCGCATCAAGTCCGCCCGCGAGCTCGACCTGCTGCGCCACGCCGTCGATATCACGGCCGAAGGCTTCGAGCGCGCCTACGCCCTCGCCGGCGATGGCGTTCCCGAATACGAAATCCAGGCGCAGTTCGAATTCACGTTCCTGCGCCGCAACGCGCACTGGGGCTATCCCTGCATTGTGGGCTCCGGCGTCAACGCCACGACCCTGCACTACGAATCCAACCGCGACACCATGCGCGCCGGCGATCTGCTCCTCATGGACGACGCCGCCGAATTCGACGGCTACAGCGTCGATGTCACCCGCACCATCCCGGTCAATGGCAAATTCAGCAAGGAGCAGGCGGAAATCTACCGCCTGGTGTGGGAAGCGCAGCAGGCCGGCATCCGGATGGCGAAGCCGGGCCAC
>DATGMB010000023.1:0-3129 GCA_035293845.1 Bryobacteraceae bacterium | reverse complement strand
ATTCCGGCGCCTGGGTCGATGCTCGGGTTCCATCCCTGGAGAGCCCTATCCCCCGCCCAGGTGATTCGAGTGTAGCAGCCGAAAGCAACCGGACACTTCACTTGCTACTTAAACCGGACATCTTGACGTGCTACCAACAGGCAAATCCGGCCGGAATTCCGCTCGATCCGTGCTATGATGCCCCAGATTTGCCGTAAGGCGCCGTAAGCCAGTCCGAGGAGTTCCCATGCGAAAGTTCATCGTTTGCGCAGCGGCCGTTCTTGCCGTCCTTCCCGTCGCCGGGCAGGCACAGCAGGCCGGCCCGTACAAGGTCCTGAAAATGGCGCGGGTCGGCGGAGAGGGCGGCTGGGACTATATTTATGCCGATTCCGCCGGCCGCCGCCTGTACATTCCGCGCCGCGGCTCGCCTGCCGTTGCGGCGGCGGATGGCAGACCCGCCGTCCCCGCGGCGCAAACCCGCCTGTCGATTTATGACCTGGACAGCCTGGAACTGATCGGCGAGATCGCCGGCGTCGGCGGCAATGGCGCTGCCGTCGACCCCAAATCCGGCCACGGTTTCACCAGCAGCCGGCCGGTCTCGATGTTCGACACCAAATCCCTGTCGCTGATCAAGACCATCGACGTGGGCGCCGCCGCGCCCGACGGCATTTACTTCGATTCGTTCAACGGCCGCGTCTACGTCTTCAGCCACCCCACGAAGGACGCGACCGTGATCGATGCGGCGCAGGGCACGGTGCTCGGCACGATCGATCTCGGCGGCGTGCCCGAGCAGGCCGTGGGCGACGGCAAGGGAATGCTCTACGTGGTCATGCAGGATGCGCAGGGCAGCATCACCGCCGTCGATGCCAAGACCATGAAAGCGGTCGCTCATTATCCGCTCGGCGATAAAGGGCGGTGCAATGGCCTCGCGCTCGACGCGAAGAATCACGTGCTCTTTGCGGCCTGCGCGAATTCGGGGAATCCGCCCGCCCAGCCGCCGCAGCCCATGATGGTGATCCTGAGCGCCACCGATGGCAAGATCCTCGCCAACCTGCCGCTGGCCGGCGGGTCCGATGGCGCCGTGTTCAACCCCGCGACCATGGAAGCCTTCAGCACGCACGGCAACGGCACGCTGACGGTCATTAAAGAGCAAAGCCCGACCCGCTTCGAAGTCGAGCAGAACCTCGAAACCATGAACGGCGCGCGCACCATCACGCTCGATACGAAGACCGGCCACATCCTGACCATGAGCCAGGAGCGCGGCCCCGCGCCGGCCGCGCCGGCTCCCGGAGGACGCGGGCCCAGGGCACCGGCGATTCCCGGCTCCTTCACCATCGTGATGATCGGCAAGTAACGGTCAGCGCCCGGGCGCCCGCTCGATCACCAGCAGGCTGAACGTCCCGGGCAGCACCGGCCGCCGCCCCCGTCCACCGGCCGGAGCTTCGCCGAACTTTGCCGCAACCACGAATACTCGATGATTCGTCGGGTCGAGCCCCATATTGCGCGATCCCTGCGGAGTCTCCAGCGTCTGCGCGACGTGATACTGGTCCGGCCCGTCCTGGTGAATGACCGTGAGGGTGCCATCGGCATTGGACGCGAACGCATCCGCGGCAGCGGCATCGTATCCGGCGCCGTCCACACCCGTGCCGATCAACACGGTCGCGACGATCCTGCCCGCCTGGTAATCGGAAACCGCCATCACGCCGCTGCGGCAGCCGCTGAACAGGCGGTGGTGGCCCGTGTCGATCGCCATGGAAACCGGATTCTTGCACGGCGCCGTAGGCCAGCGCCGCACCACGGCCGCCTTCGCGGCATCGATTTCCACCACCTCGCCGGTGTCGGTGAGGTTGGCGTAGACCTTCCCATCGCCCGCCGAAACGCCGTATTCCGGCTTGCCCCCCAGCGCAATGTTCGCGATCGCCTTGCCTGCCTTCGGATCGATCACGGTTGAGGAATGCGCATCGCCATTCAGCGTGAAGACGCGGTTCGATGGCGCATCGTACAGGATGGCGTCGGCATCCTCCGCGGCCGGGATGCGGCCCAGCGGCTGGAACGTCTTCCAATCGAACACCACGACCGACTGGTCGTTGCCCGAGGTGGCAAATCCGTACCCGGACGATTCCGCGATTGCCGTCCCATGCGCGCCCTGGATGCCCGTCACCTCTCCCAGCAGTTTTCCGCTGTCCTCATCCACTACCATCACCCGGTTCTGCCGCGCGATGAACAGCCGGTGGCGTGGCGGATCCGGCACCACGTAATCCCAACTGCCATCGCCGCCCAGCAGGTACGTATGGGTGATGCGATAAGACGAAGACGATTGGGCCAGCAGAGAGGCGGTCGCGATCGCA
Source organism: Bryobacteraceae bacterium (assembly GCA_035293845.1). GTDB lineage: Bacteria > Acidobacteriota > Terriglobia > Bryobacterales > Bryobacteraceae > DATGMB01. The sequence goes on along the minus strand of DATGMB010000023.1, from coordinate 802 downwards.
AAAAAGACGGTGGTTGTGCGCATGTGGGGCTCCTTTTCCGCTTCCGCCGAGTATATCGCCGTCTCGGCTCAGGAACCGGACCGGCCGGATGGGGCGGGCCATCCGGCACAATGGCACGCTAATTGCGCTTACGCATGGTGTGCCGAGCGCAACTCACAACTCCGATATCCCGCAGGCGCTGGAACGGCGCCATGCCCGCTACGAAATACAGCCCTACTACGTCATGCTCGACATGCGCCCCGAACGCGGTGAGCCGACCAGTCAGCGGATCCAGGCCGGTTTCGACGTGAGCCTCTACGGCGAGTTGCTGCAGGGCGAGCGTCTGCCGCTCGACGAAAGCCAGGATGCCCGCACCATCGTCGCTTATTTCGAGGACGCCGTGCGTGAGATCCAGTCGCAAGTCGGGCAGCAGTGCGCGGTCGAACTGGTGCGCTACCCGGACTCGCTGGTCCTCGACCCGCAGCACGATTTTGGAGGGCAGGCGATGCTGCAGATTCGCATCAGCCATACCCGCGGCCTCGGCGAGCCCAAAGGCCCGGCGGAGGATCAGGCGTTACAGGCCCTCCGCGAAAAGCTGCGGGAACTGCACGTCAAGGAATCGTAGCCGATAATGGAGGCTATGTCCGAGGCGCCGTCCGAAATCGCCCACGTCAGCGACACTGCCCTGATGGTAGCCGCCTGCCGCGCGCTCGAAACCGAGTGCGCGGACGGCTTCGTTCACGATCCGTTCGCCGCGCGGCTGGCCGGCGAGCGCGGTATGGCCATTCTCCAGGCGTTACCGCGGCCGGAAATGATGCGCTTC
>DATGMB010000022.1:0-14595 GCA_035293845.1 Bryobacteraceae bacterium | reverse complement strand
GCAATCGAGAGCGGCAGCAGCAGCCCCATCGAAAACACGTCCCCCGCGTTGAGCATCACATCGACGATGAGGACCAGGAATGCGACCCGCGGGTCCAGGCCGAATCTCTGCACGAAGGAGCGCCGCGGCGGCTGCTTTTCCTGCGATCGGCTGGAAAAAAACCGCGAGAGTGCGCCGGTCTTGGCCGGGACCATCGCGGAAGCTTCCGCCGGAGCGCCGCACCGGGCGCAGAATTGATGCGAGGCCTGCAACGCGGCGCCGCACTGGGTACAGAACATAGATCCTCTCCTGGCTCCAGGATCTCACATCCGAAATTCGAAGGGCCGGCCCCGGATCGATCCGGAACCGGCCCTTGCGGAAGCGGCGCGCGCCCCCCTTCAGAACGTCAGTTTGCCCGAAATCTGCAACTGCCGCGGACCCCACAGCAGGTTGCTCGTGCTGGTGGGGCTCAGAAACGCGGCATTCGGATAAAAACAGGCGTTGCTGTGCCCGGCGCAGAGGCCGGAGCCGGGCGCGGCGTAGAAGAACGCCGTGTTGTTGACGCTGCTGACGTTGGTGTGGTTGAACAGGTTGAAAGCCTCGCCGATCAGCGAGAGCCTTACCCGCTCGCCCACGGCGAACTGCCGGCCGAGGCGGAAATCCACGTTGTGATAGCCGGGCATGGTGGCGTAATTGCGCGGCAGCCAGCCGGGGCGGCCCTGCGTCGGGCCGGCGTAGCTGACCCCGCCGGTCACGCCGCCATCGAGCGGGCTGGGCGCGCCGCTGATGAGCGCAAACACCGGCTGGCCGGTCGACATCGTCACGATGGTCGAAAGCGCCCACCCGTTGAGGATCAGCCGCTCCGTGCGGTTCGCAAGCCCGCCCAGGTTCGGCATCCACACGCCGTTGGCCACGAAGCGGTGGCGCTGATCGAGATCCGAAGGTCCGTATTCGAGCTTGCGGTTGTACGGATCGATCGGGTAATCGGTGCCGTTGAAGGTGCCGCTCGATCCGGCCACCTGGGCGCCGTCGAATGCCTTGCTCAGCGTGTAATTCACGGTGAATTCGAGGCCGTGGCGCATGGGCCGCTTGAGCGAGAGGACCATCGAGTTGTACCACGAGTTCACGTCGGTCGATCCGACGAACACCTCGCCCGTATTGGTGTCGATGCGGCTGGTGTAGAACGGCACGGTGTAGGTCTGGGTCGTGGCGCCGGTCGAATTGAGAATGTCGTAGCTCTTGGTCGTGGTGGCGGGAGCCAGGTTCGCGTCGTAGAAGATCGGCAGGTGCAGGCCCCGGCTCACCACATACGCCGCAGAAACGCTCAGCTCACCCGGCAGTTGCCGCTCCACCGTAACATCGCCCTCGTGCGCCCGCGGGTTGACCCAATCGGGCGACTGGCCGCGCGTGGTCTGCGTGGCGGCAGGCGGCGTGAATGTCGTCACCTGCGGCGTGAGCGCGCCCGCGAACGGAGCGGCCATCGGCGGCCCCGGCGGAGTGAAGATGACGTTCGGGAACGCCAGCGCCGGACAGGCCGCCGGCGAATTGCAATTGAACGTCTGCTGGATCACGCCGTTTTCCGCGCGCGTCGCGTAGTACGTCGTGTTCGTCGTCTTGCCGTAGAACAGGCCGTAGCCGGTGCGCAGCACGGTCCTCGGCGAAAGCTGCCAGGCGAGGCCGAAGCGCGGCTGGAACTGGTCTTTCGGGATGTGGATGGTCGAAGTGTACAGCGTCGTCAACGGCGTCAGCGTGTTCGGCATGGGCGGCTGCGGGATCGTGAACAGGTCGTAGCGAAGGCCCATATTCACGGTGAGGTGCGGGGTCGCTTTGAAGGTGTCCTCGAAGAAACCCGAGTAGTCGTTGTCGTGGAAATCGTCTTTGCCCACGTGCGTCACCGGGTCGTTGACCTGCACGAACGTGCTCCAGTGCCGGCCCGTCAGGCCGTCGCCGGTGTTGATCCCGAGAACGTCCAGTACCCAGTTGTTGAACGCGGTCTGCGCCGCTCCGCTGTAGCTGTACTGGCCGGTGCCGTTGTACAGGTTGATCATCAGCTCGTGGATGAAGTTGAAGTCGAAGCCGGTCTTGAAGGTATGGCGGCCGTAGACCTTGGAGAGCGTATCGGAGATCTGAACGCGATGCTCGTCCGGCTCGGCCGTGCGCGGCAGCGCGTAATTTTCGCCGTAGGTCATCACATTGGCGATGCTGATGTACGGCGCGGGCGCGTTGGAGCCGGCCACTTCGAGGTCGCGGCCCCACTGGAAGCGCAGGTTGTTGACCGCCGAGCCGCTCAGCGTCGAATCCAGGTTGGCGACGAAGATGCGCTCGTGGAACACGTAGCTGCCGTTGGTGCTCAGCGAGCTGTTGTTGTAGGAAGGCGCCGTGCTGTAGGCGTTCGGCGCGCGGTAGTTCATGAAGTCGAATGATGTGCTGAGGCGGTTGGCGGGCGTGATCAGGTAGTCCGCCTTGCCGAAGCCCACGTCCTGGTTGGTGGCGCGCGCGAAGCTGCCGAGTTCGCCCGCCAGGAACGCGTTGGCGGCGGCGCATTGCGCGGCGCTCACCAGCGGCGAGGTGCAGGGGATGGCGCGGACCGTCGAATTATACGTGCTGCTGGTGTAGGTAACCGGGTTAACCTTGCGCGAGCCATCGTAGGTGAAGAAGTAAAACAGCTTGTCCTTCACCACCGGCCCCCCGGCGCTGGCGCCGAACTGCTGCCACTGGTGGATCGGCTGGTTGTAGTTGCCCTGTGATTTGGGGAACGGATCGAGCGCATTCCAGGTCGGATAGCGGAGGTAATAGAACACATCACCGTGGAAATCGTTGGCGCCCGAGCGGGTAACGGCGTTCACCACGCCCCCCGCCGCCTGGCCGAGCTCCGCGCTGTAGTTGCTCGCCGTGACCTGGTATTCGCGGATCGAATCCAGACTGTACACATAGGCCCCGCTGTTGGCGCGGCCGCGCGCTTCCGAGAAGAACGCCTGGTTGTTGTTGGCGCCATCCACCGTATTGCTGTTGTAGAGGCCGGAGATGCCGCGGTAGCTGACCATGCCGGAGGTGCCGTCCGTGGTCACGTTCGGCGTCAGCAGGACGAAGCTATCCCAGCGGCGCCCGGCGATGGGCAGGTTCTTCACCGCGCCCTCGCTGACGACTTGCGAGACTTCGGTCTTCTCCGGGTCGACAACCGGCGCTTCGCCCAGGACGGTCACCTGCTGCTGCGCGGCCTGGACGGAGAGCGATAGGCTGACAGTCAGGATCTGGCCGACCTGCAGGGTAAGATCCTTCATGACCACCGCGGAAAAGCCGGTTTTGACGGCCTGAACCTCATATTTGCCCGGCGGCAGAAAGGCGGCTGTATACAGGCCGGCGTCGCTGGTCTGCGTCTTGCGCTCGATGCCGGTATCGGTATTGCGGATCGTCACCTCCGCGCCAGGCACGGACGCCCCGGAGGCGTCGGTCACGGTTCCGGTGATCGTGGCCGAACCGGCCCCCTGGGAAAAGGCGCGGCCGGACAGGAAAATCAGAAACGAAACAGCGAGACAAAGCGAGAGACAGGATCGGCGGAAGTCGATCGAATGAAGCATGGGATGTTTTCCTTTGAGATGAGAATAACATCCATCGCTTACGGATTGGTGACGGGCGGGCGGATGGGGGCGGGCGGTAGCTAGTCAATTCCGCTCAGGAATGGCATCCTGTCGGGACTGCGTCGATACTAGCCCGATCCGCTCGGCCGCTCGCGCCAGAGTTCCGGCCGTCGGGGCTGTAGAGCCACCCGCCGTCCCATGCAGTATAAAGCGTGGCGGATGGCCGCTGTTGCGCGCTACCGCACCAGCGAATACCAGCAATCGTGCAAACGAATACAAATGTCTCCTCCGGGCGGGCGGGGCGGCACACTGGCTATCGAAAGCTAACTAACGTTGACCTTGCGGGTAAACACCGAACGCGCCATTCTGTTGGCGGTGCCGGAGTCCCACCCATGGCCACAGTCCGCCCCACCGTGTTGGTGGTAGAAGACGATGACGCTCTGAGGCGTTTCATTCGACGCACGCTGACCGAAGCGGGCTACGACGTCATCGAAGCGAGCGGCGGCCTCGAAGCCCGGCAGGTGGCGCTCGGGCGCGGCGTCCCGATCGGTCTCGCCGTGCTCGATATCGTGATGGCAGCCGGCAGCGGCCTGGATTTTGCCAACGAGCTTCTGCTCGAACGGCCGTCCACGCCGATCCTCTACATTTCCGGCTTCGCCGACAGCCTCGCGGTCGAAAGCATCCAGCGGCGGACGCCGGACAGCATCTTGCTCAAGCCGTTCACCGCGTCGGCGTTTCTCGACCGCGTGCAGCGGCTCATGCCGAGCGCCGCCAAGAACGGCGAAGGCGCGTAGCTCCGGCGCGGCTGCGGCCGCAAACCAGCCCCCTCCCCTCTGATAGAATGTCCGCCATGGTTCTGCGCAAACTGAGTTTTGCGGGATTGCTGCTGGCGGTGGCCGGGCTGCTTTCGGCGGCTGACGTCACCGGCGTTTGGAAGGGGTCATTCGATTACAACGGCACGACCGTGCCGCTGACGTTCGACATGAAATCGAGCGAAGGCGCCGTGACCGGGACGGTCAGCGGCCTGCCCACGCCAAATGTCGAGATCAAAGACGGCAAGCTCGATGGCGATACCGTGACCTTCTCGGTGAACATCGAATATCAGGGCAACCCGGTGAAGCTGGTGCTGACCGGCAAGCGGTCCGGCGACGAGATCGCCTTCACGATGGGCACCGAAGGCGGCGAGTGGAGCGTGCAGCTCACGGCCAAAAAGTCGTAGACGGGCTACAGCGGCACTATGCGGGACCCCGAGACGATCGAAACCGATCTGATGGACATCGCCGCCATCGCGGACGAAGGCGTGAAGCTGGAGCGTATCATCGCCTGGTGCGCGGTGCATCCGGACGAGATTCCGTTCGCGCTCCATCAGTTGATGGGCTGGCGCGAGCGGCCGGAGCGCAGGAAGCCGCGCGCAGACCGCGAGCCTGCGCCGCCTAGCGAACCTTGAATTTCGACGACAGCGCGGCCATTTGATCCTGCAGCGATTGCTTTTTGGGCTCGGGCCTGGCTGCCTGCTTCTTGGCCGCCGGAGCGGCCGCCCCGGCGGCGGATTTCATCGAAAGGCCGATGCGCTTGGCCTTCGCATCGACCGTCAGGACCGTCACCTTCACGATCTGCCCCACCTTCACGAACTCGCCCGGGTCCTTGATGAAGCGGTTGGCCAGCTCGCTCACGTGCACCAGGCCATCCTGGTGGACGCCGATATCGACAAAGGCCCCGAAGCGCGTGACGTTGGTGACCACGCCCTCGAGCTGCATGCCGGGCTTGAGGTCGGCGATCTCCCTGACGTCCTCGCGCCATTGCGGAGCGACGAATTTCTCGCGCGGATCGCGGCCCGGCTTGCGCAGCTCCTCGCGGATATCGCCGAGGGTGTACATGCCGACAGATTCCGTGGTGAAGCCTTCCAGCTTCACCTGCTCGATCAGTTCCGGGCGGGCGATGAGATCCGCGACGGTGACCCCGAGCGAGGCGGCGATCTTCTCGACGACCGGGTAGGATTCGGGGTGCACGGCCGTCATATCGAGCGGATTTTCGCCGTTGCGGATGCGTAAAAAGCCCGCCGCCTGCTCGAACGTCTTCGGTCCGAAGCCGGGAACGGCCGTAAGCTGGAAACGCGAGCGGAAGGCGCCGTGCTCGTTGCGGTATTCGACGATCTTCTGCGCGGTGCGCTCGTGGATCCCGGCCACGTAGCGGAGCAGCGCCCAGGATGCGGTATTGAGGTCCACGCCCACGCGGTTGACGCAGGATTCGACGGTCGCTTCCAGGCTCTGCTTGAGGCGGCGCTGGTCGACATCGTGCTGATACTGGCCGACGCCGATCGACTTGGGGTCCACCTTCACCAGCTCCGAGAGCGGGTCCTGCAGGCGGCGCGCGATCGAGATGGCGCCGCGGACGGTGAGGTCGAGATCGGGGAATTCCTGGCGCGCGATCTCCGAAGCCGAGTAGACCGAAGCGCCGGATTCGCTCACGGTCACGCTGAAGATGTTCGAAAGCTTGGCCTGGCGCAGGAAATCCTGCACCAGCGCCGCGGTTTCCCGCGAGGCCGTGCCGTTGCCGATCGCGATGGCGTGCACGTTATGGCGCGCGACGAGCGACGCCAGCGTTTTGACCGAGCCGGCCAGGTCATTCTTCGGCTCGAACGGGTAGATGACGGCGTGCTCGAGAAATTTGCCGGTATCGTCGACGACGGCGATCTTGCAGCCCGTGCGGATGCCGGGGTCGATGGCCAGCACGCCGAGCATCCCGGCGGGCGGCGAAAGCAGCAGGTTCTCGAGGTTCTCGCGGAAGACCTTGATGGCCTCCTCGTCGGACCGGTCTTTCAGTTCGAGCCGGACTTCGGTCTGGATCGAAGGATTCAGCAGGCGGTCGTAGGCGTCTTCGACGGCGGCTTCGAGGTGCGGGGCGCACTCGCCGGGGCCGTGGATCACCTGGGCGCGGAGGTACGCGAGCGGCTTTTCGCGCTCGAGCTCAATCTCGAATGCCAGCACGCCTTCGGCGGCGCCGCGGCGGATGGCGAGCATGCGGTGCGAGGGGATTTTCGCCGCTGGCTCGCGGTAATCCACATACATTTTGAACTTGCCCTCGGGATCCTCCGCGCCCTCGATGGCGCGGCTGGCGACCACGCCCTCGGCGAGCATCATGCCGCGTACCGTCTTGCGGAACTCCGCGTTCTCGCTGACCCATTCCGAGACGATGTGGCGCGCGCCTTCGAGCGCTTCGGCGGCGGAGGCGACGCCCTTTTCGGCATCGATGAATCCCGCGGCGAAGGCATCGAGCGGCTCGGCGCCCGGCTGCTGCTGCCAGAGGAACTGCGCCAGCGGCTCCAGTCCTTTCTCGCGCGCGATGGACGCCTTGGTGCGGCGCTTCGGCTTGTACGGCAGATACAGATCTTCGAGCTCGTTCTTTTCGAGCGCGGCTTCGATTGCGGCCTTGAGCTCCGGCGTCAGCTTGCCCTGCGAGGCGATGGATTCGAGGACGGTCTCGCGGCGTTCCTCGAGCTCGCGGAAGTATTCCAGCTTCTCCTGGATCTCGCGGATCTGGACTTCATCCAGGTTGCCGGTGGCCTCCTTGCGGTAGCGCGCGATGAACGGCACCGTGGCGCCGCCATCGAGCAGCTCCATGACAGCGGTGAGGCTCTTCAGCGAGATGTTGAGCAGCTTGGAGATATGCAGAAGAACGGGAAGCGGCAAAGCTTTGGGTTCGGGCATGGACTGAAGAACTCCTATGATAGCCTGCCTGCGCCGTTCACAGATACTTCATGAACAGCACTGCATTGCCCCGCTCGTTATAAATGAGATCGTCGACGAGCTGCCGGCTCATGAGGATGCCGAAGCCGCCGGGGCGCTGGCCGTGGCCGGCGCGGAATTCGGCATGCTGCGTCGGGGAACCGGCAGGGTTGGATAGGGCGGAATTCGGAAGGAAATCGAACGAGAAGCCGGTCCCGGGATCGGCGATATGCACGATCAGCGCGCGCGAAGTCCGCACCAGCGAGACCCGGGCGCGCTTGTGCGGATCGTACTTTCCGCCGTGCTCGACGGCATTCATGAGCAGCTCGCGGAAGGCGATGGCCACGTCCTCGCAGGCCTGCGCCGGCAGGTCGGCCAGAAATTCCCGGAGGTAGTGCGTGGTGCGCTCGACGGCCTGCAGCCGGCAGCGCACCTCGATGGTGATCCATTCGCGGCGGGCGGAGACGACCCGCAGATCGTTTTTCCAGGAAGCGGCGGCGAGCGCCTGCTGCACCATATCGACCAGGGCCGCGGGCGCGACCGGACGATGGAAATAGCTGAACGCGCGGGAGCGCAGGGCGGTGAGCACGCGCAGCGGGTCGGACTCGCCGGTCAAAATGACCTTCAGATCCGGGCGGATGGCGCGAGCACGGCGCAGGAGTTCGAGGCTGTCCAGGCCGTTGGCATTGGGTCCCGCCACCAGCAGCTCCCAGTCGCCCGCGCGCAGACGATCGAGCGCATGCGGACCATCCGGAGCGGTTTCGAGGGCACGGTTTTCGCGGGAGAGAGCTGGCGCCAGGGCTTCCGCCAGGACGGGGCCGGTGTCGACCAGCAGCACAGGGCGCAAACTCACAATCTGGAATCAGCATATCATGAACCAAAGTACCGGCCCTGGGAAGCGCGGACGTTCGTGAGCGGGCGGAAGGCCGGGCGCTCCGCGCGCCCCGCCACGTAACCGGGGGCGGCTGTCAGGCATCTACCTTCTACGGTATGGTGTATTCGTCGACCGCCCGCAGTGTCAGCCTGCCGGTCTGGTTACTGCTCGCGCTGGGCGTCGCCGGCGCTCAGGTCTATCCGCCCGGAGGTTATCCTCCCGGTGGGTATCCGCCGGGTGGATATCCCGGCGGCGGCTATCCGTATCCGGGCGGCGGGACGGGGATTCCGATCCCCGCCGGCCGGCGGTCGAGCAAAGGGACGCCCAAGGCCGATCCCAACCAGCCGTACCCGAACTTTCGCGGCAAGCTCAAGCACATGGACGAGAAGACCATCTCGCTTGAGCTGGGCGATGACCGGGTGATGGATTTCCGGCGCACGTCGAAAACCAAGTTCTTCAAGAACGGAAACGAAATCAAAACGCCCGATTTCCAGCCGGGCGACCAGATCTCCGTGGAAGGGCCGGAGGAGGCCAACGGCGACCTGACGGCGGTCAACGTGTACTGGGAGAAAGCGGCCGCGGCCACACAGACGTCCGATGCCGCGCAGGCGCCGAAGCATTCGCCGGAGAAGGACAAGTCGGCGGGCGTGCCGGACACGTGGGCGAAGGAGGCGCCGAAGGACGCGCCAAAGCCGCCCGCGGACGCGCCGGGGGCGGCGGCGAAGCCGGAGGCCTCGGCGGAAGTCGAGCGGCCGGCGGCGAAAGACCCCGAGGACCCCGGACGGCCGGTGCTGCGGCGCGGCAAGCCGGCTGACCCTGCGCGCGAGCGCTCGGCCCCGGTGCCGGAACAGGCGGATACACAGGGTGCGCCCGCGGTGGCCAATACGCCCGCGCAGCCGGTCGAGACCGCCTCCGCGGCATCGCCCGGCGCGCCGCCCGTGCGGCCGGCCATGCGGCGGAATCCGGATGACGACGATACCCCAATCGCCAGGCGGCCGATGGACGACCTCATCCGCAAGGCCACGGATGCGGCGCTCGATTTCACCGAAACCCTGCCTTCTTACGTCTGCCAGGAGCGGATGGCGCGGTTTCAGAGCGATACGCATCCGGCGCGTTTCGAGCCGCAGGACCTGCTGACCCTGAACGTGGTTTACGAAAACGGCAAGGAAAGCTATCGCGATCTGCACATCAACGGCAAGCCCACCAACAAGACGATCGAGGAAAGCGGCGGGGCGTGGTCGACCGGCGAGTTCGGCACGGTGCTGATCGATCTGTTCCATCCCGCCACCGCGGCGGAATTTCACTACCAGCGGGAATCGCGGGCAGGCGGCATCATGGCCAAATTGTACGATTTCAACGTGACGCACGACCATTCGCACTGGGACGTGAAGATCGGCGGGCAATCGTACTCGCCGGCGTACCGTGGCTCGGTGTGGATCGACCCCCAGACGGGGCGCGTGCTGCGGATTGAAAAGGAGGCGTACGGCTTCCCGAGCGCCTTCCCGGTGGACCACGCGGAATCGGCGACCGATTATCAGTACGTGCGGCTCGGCGATGCCAGGCAGTATCTGCTGCCGGTGCACGCCGAGAATCTGATGTGCGAACGCGGCACGAACAATTGCAGCAAGATCGTCATCGATTTCGCCAATTATCACAAGTACGCCGGGGAATCGACAATTACGTTCGGACCGGCGAAATAGCCGTTTCGCTACGGAAAACCGCCGAGCCTCGGCGGTTCCGCTCTAATGGAATCAATAGGTTACGACAAAAAACCGCCGAAGCTCGGCGGTTTTTCGTTTTCCGAACGGCTATTCGAGCAGCTTCAACCACTCCCGCAGGGCGTGCAACTGGTCGACGTGATCGGGCGCGGAATTGCCGGCGAAGCCCATCAGCAGAAAGCGCCCGGCGCGGGCCTCGCTCAACTGCTGCAGGCCGCGCGGCCCCCAGCGCAGCACGGCGCGGCGCGTGAGGCCCAGTTGCTGGAGGAGATAGTCCGCGGTTTCGGTGGTGCTGGCAAAGGTGCCGGGGAAGATCTCGGAATGGGTGACCACGAGGCGCTTGCGGCTGGCCACGGCATCGCGCGCGAACTGGAGCCATACCGCGAGATTTTCCGTGCCGATCGCGGATTCCTGGGGGCCGGGCTTGCCTGTGGAGTAATCGGTGTGGATGCCATCGATGGCGAGGACCGCATCGACGCGCGTGTAGGCTTCGGGTGAGCGTAGGATCTGGCGGATGGCGCCGCAACCGGCGCTCCAGCCGCCGAGCAGGACGCGCCCGAACTTCATCCGGGACTTCGATTCGGCTTCCGCGAGCAGGCGCGGAAAGCGCTGCGGGTCCTCGAAGAGCCGGGCGTAGGTCGCAGAGCCGGCGCCGGCCTGAACGGCAACGACGGCCACGCGGTTCCGCGCGGCCGCCACTTCGGGCAGCCATGTTCCGCCATGAAAGAAGAAGAGCAGGACGGGACGCGCCCGCGGCGGGACGTACAGAGTGCCGAGCTCCAGCTTCTCGCGGCGGCCGTCCGGATGCTGCTCCGGCAGACGCTGGTGGGCGCGGGTGTGCTCCACCATCGGGGAGGGATTCTGGGGCTGCTGCGGAAAGGCGGCGCCGGCAGCGTAAAGCAAGACCAGCGCCGCGAAAGCGATCCTACCGGCCCTTGGCCGCATTGCTCTGCTGCAGCCGGCTGTGGTGGCGGCCGTAGCCGAAGTAGACGATGAGGCCGATGATCAGCCAGCCGAACAGCCGCGCCCAGTTCACCCATCCCAGCTTGTACATCATGTAGCCGTTGAACAGGATGCCGAGGATCGGCACGGCCGGCACCCACGGCGTGCGGAACGGCCGCGCCTGGCTCGGGTTGGTCTTGCGCAGCACCATCACGGCCGTGCACACGATGACGAACGCGAGCAGCGTCCCGATGTTCACCATCTTGCCGATATCGTCGATGGGGGTCACGCTGCCGACGATCGCCGCCAGGAGACCGACCAGGATCGTGTTCTTCCAGGGCGTGCGGAACTGCGGATGGACATCGGCGAAGAACTTCTTGGGCAGCAGGCCGTCGTTCGCCATCGAGTAGAGCACGCGCGTCTGGCCGAGGAGCATGACCAGCATCACGCTGGTGAGACCGGCCAGCGCGCCGACGGTGATCACGTGCGAGGCGGTGGTAAGGCCGCGGTCCAGGAACGCGCGGGCGATGGGAGCTTCGATGTTGACCTCGCGCCACGGCACCATGCCGGTGAGCACGGCGGCCACGGCGATGTACAGCACGGTGCAGACGACCAGCGACGTGATGATGCCGATCGGCAGGTCGCGCTGCGGATTCTTGGCCTCCTGCGCGGTGGTCGAGACCGCGTCGAAGCCGATGTAGGCGAAGAAGATGTACGCGGCGCCGGCGCCGATGCCGGAGAACCCGTACGGCGCGAAGCCGCTCCAGCCGCTGCCCCAGTTGGTGGTATCGATGTAGCGGATGCCCATGGCGATCACGAAGAGCACGACGCCGACCTTGAGGATCACGATGGTGGCATTGAAGCGGGCGCTCTCTTTGATGCCGATGACCAGGATGGCCGTGATCAGCAGCGCGATCACGAAAGCCGGCAGGTTGAAGCCGATATCGAAGCCGAAGAGGTTCGGCGCACCGACCAGCGCGCGGGCGCGCGCGATGAGCTCGGCGGACTGCGCGCCCATGATGTCCCCGACCTTGTCCAGGAAGGCCTGGGTGCCGGGGACGAGGCCGGGGTTGGCCGTCTGGGCCATCTGCCGCGCCACGATGTTTTCCGCGGTCTTGAGGGCCGTCCAGTGATCGTACGCCAGCCAGAGCGGCATTTTGATATGGAAGATGTCGAGCAGTTCGATGAAGTGGTTCGACCAGCCGGAGGAGACGGTGCTCGCGCCCATGGCGTATTCGAGCGTCAGGTCCCAGCCGATGATCCAGGCGAAAATTTCGCCCAAGGTCGCGTAGCCATAGGTGTAGGCGGAGCCGGCGATCGGAATCAGGGATGCAAACTCGGCGTAACACAGGCCCGCGAAGGCGCAGATGATGCCGGACAGAATAAACGAGATGACGATTGCAGGCCCCGCAGCGGTAGCGGCGGCCTGCCCGGTCAGAACGAAGATACCGGCACCGATAATCGCGCCAATGCCGAGCGTAATCAGATTGATCGGGCCGAGCGCGCGGCGAAGCGAGCCTTCGCCAGTTTCGGCAGCCTCCTCCATGATTACATTCAACGGCTTGGTGGCAAAAATTTGACTGCCCATTCAGGCTCCCTGCAAAACCTGCCGACCCTCACGAGCCGAGCGCGAGGCGCACGATTCGCGGGCACCGGATTCTCTCCGAACAAGGCCGGGACTTCAAGCATCTCCGGCGGCGCGTTCGGCGGCTGGTTCCGGGCGCGATTGAAGGCGCCAGATCGCGTAGACCGGTACGCCGAGCAGAACGATGATCACGCCCGGCCACGTGTACTGCGGCTTGTACCGAAGGAGCTGCACTTCAAGGAAAGCCGCCATCACCAGATAGATTGCCGGCAGCACCGGATATCCAATCGCGCGATACGGCCGGGGCATATCCGGACGCTTCCAGCGCAGAACGAAGAGTCCCGTGAGCGTGAGGATGTAGAAGATCACCACGGCGAATATAAGAAAGTCTAGCAGTTGTCTGTACGTGCCGGAAAGGCAAAGTAGCGAAGCCCAGACGCATTGAACGACCAGCGCGACGGCCGGGACGTGGCGGCGGCTCACCGTGCCAACCGATTTAAAGAAGACGCCGTCTTTGGCCATGGCGTAGTAAATGCGTGCGCCGGAGAGGATCAGTCCGTTGTTGCAACCGAATGTTGAAATGAGAATTGCGAGCGCCATCAGAATGGCGCCGGCCGGGCCGAAGATCACCTGCAACGCGGCTGTGGCCACGCGCTCGTCGGAGGCGTATTCAATCCCGCGCGCAATGGCCGTGGCGCCGTGAGGATTACCAGCCAGCGGCAGAACGCGCAGGTACGCGAAATTCGCGAGCACGTACAGCAAAACGACCAAACCCGTCCCCATCGCCAGCGCAAGCGGCAAATTGCGATGCGGATTTTTCACTTCGGCCGCGGTGAAGGTGATGTTGTTCCACGCGTCCATGGCGAACAGTGAGCCCACCATGGCGACGCCAATCAGCGTGATGGTGCCGATCATGCGCGTGGGAGAATCCGGCGGATATGCATGCAGAGCGGACCATCCGGCGTGCCGCCAAAACGAGTTGAAGTTCGCCGATCGCGCTTCCGGCGTGCTGAACCAAAACCCGAGAAGCACAAGCACGGCCAGCGAGCCGGTCTTCGTCACCGTAAAGATGTTCTGCACGATTTTGCCGAGCCTCAGGCCCCGCGTGTTCACCCACGTGAGCAGCACGATGGAAAGAATGGCGAGCAGGTTCTGGCGGTTAAGTCCGACGTGATACGGCCCGAGCGAGCCGAACCAGAATTGCCAGGGTCCGAAAGTGGCTGACCGGCCGATCCACGCCGATGCGGAAAACCACGGAAAAAGCAGCGCCGTGAACTTTGCAAACGCGATGGCCACCGCCGCGATCGTAGCGGTCTGGATGACCAGCAGCATCGTCCAGCCGTACAGGAAGCCCCAAATCCGGCCGAGCGACTCGCGCAGGTACACGTATTGGCCGCCAGCATGAGGCATCGCCGCGGCGAGTTCGCCGTAGCTCAAGGCGGCGATAATGGTCATGATGCCGGAGGCGACCCACACCAGGATCAGCAGACCCGGACTTTGAACTTGATGGGCGATATCGCTGGAGACGATAAAAATGCCGGAACCAATCATCGAACCGGCCACAATCATCGTGGAGTCAAACAGGCCGAGTCCTTTGACCAACTCGCCGGTTGAGGGCGATTGCGCCGTGCTTTTCACTTGCACCCCCTCAGCCATTACGCGGCCGCGCCACTCACTTCCTTCGCGCGCGATCAAACGCAGCCGCGAACTCGCGCACCCGCGCGGCGGGATCACCGGCTTTCATCAAATCGCTGATCACCGCCAAAGAATCGGCACCCGCCCGATAGACTTCCTCTGCCCGGTCAGCGGTAATGCCGCCAATCGCGACGAGCGGCTTGCGAGTTAGTTGCCGCGCGGCGCGCACGAATTCCACGCCCACCACAGGATCCGGATTGCTTTTGCTCGCCGTCGGGAAGATCGGCCCCACGGCAATATAATCCGCCGAAGTGCGGTCCGCCTCGCGGAGTTGGTCTAGGGTGTGTGTCGAAACGCCTACCCATTGAGGATGTCCGCAGATTTGCCGCGCCGCCTCGACAGGCAAATCATCCTGCCCTACATGCACCCCGCCAGCTTTTGTGATCGCGGCAATATCGGGACGGTCGTTGACGATCAGCCGCGCGCCGCCAGGTGCGAGCGCTGCGAGCAAAGCCCGCGTTTGCGCGTGGATGGCCGACGCAGACGCTGACTTGAGACG
>DATGMB010000021.1:0-4469 GCA_035293845.1 Bryobacteraceae bacterium | reverse complement strand
CTCGCAGGAATCCAGATTCACCAGCTCGCGCGTCTCGGTCTGAAAATACTCGATCCGCACGTGCGACAACCGCTCCAGCCCCGCCCCGAACCGGTTCTTGGGACGCCGCGCCCGCCGCGCCACGCCCCGCAGTTTCCCCTGGTCCCGGCTCAAAAAGCTGACAACGAGGTCCGCCTCCTTGAGCGGGTACGTACGCAACACCAGGGCTTCGCTGACACGCGCCGGCACTCTAAGAAATTTCAGGTTAACACAGGGATTGGGGCTTCCTGTTTTCAGCAGAGCCGCCAGCGTGAGGGAGCGGTGTAGGCTGGCCGCACCGCTCCCTCACGGTCGCGGCTCTGTTCACGCACCCTAGTTCCTTTGGCGGAGAATGCGGGTCATTAAGAGGTGAAGAACCAGCTTTCCGGCGAGCAGACTGAGGGTGAAGCTGATGACGATGGCGGGACCGAGGACCAGGGCATCCATGGGTACAGGATTGGCCCGTTCTGTTTGCCGGTCAAGACTGGCGAAGGTTAGCGGCTGGGGCGTATCCGAAAGGGTGGGGCTAACGGCGCGGCCCCTCACCGGGCGCGGTCCCGGCTTCGCGCGCGGGGGCGATGTAGCCGGCGCGCGTCAAGACCCTGGCTCCAGGATTCCGCTCGGCCGCTTCCGGCGATAGTGCCACGCGAATTGTGTGGCGGCTACCGGGCTTCGCCCCGCCCGGTAGCGCGTAATAAAGTGTGTAACGGCTGCGGATGCGTCGCATGGATTCCTGGAATCCCGGCCCAGCATCCCGTGCGTGAATGGCGTCTCCACCGGTTTGCTCCGCCATCTTCTCAACACCCACCTGCAGTTCGTAGATCAGCGGATGCGTGATGTTGAAAACTTTCTGGGCCTTTTGCGATAACTCTTGGTTCGCAGGATCAGCGCGCTCAGCACCGTGTCCGCCTCCCATAATTCGCGCACCACGGTACGTTCTCTGCGCGTGCGCTGGCCGTAGTTGTCCGTAATCACCAGGATCGCGCGCCGCCGTTCGCTGCGGGGCTTTCGCAGGAGCCGGCGGGCAGCATCTGAAACCGCGCTCTGGAACCGGCTGCGGGGCCCCTTCGTCGAACACGCGAAAGTCGTCCCGGTGAAGCCCACTGATGATACGGCCGCCGGCGGACACGGCCTCGGCGTCGACATGCACCAGCGAAACCGAAGCGTGGAAAGCCGGCGTTTCCTGGGCACAAGCCGTGACTGCGAAAAGCGCCAGAATCACGATGCGCATCGCGTGGATCGCCCGTTGCCGTAAATTGGGGATTCCCCTCAGATCCTAACTCATGTAATGAGGTTCGGGTCAAGCCGCTGCGGGCGGACGCAGTGATCGGGAACGGCCCGCGATGGTCCCCTGCCCGACGCGGACACGATGCGGACCTGTCCCCCCTGCACTTTACCCTGATACAATTCTCTTTCGCATGCCCAAACGGGTTTCGCTCTTCGTAACCTGCATGGTCGACCAGCTGTTCCCGAAGGTCGGCCTTGCGATGGCCGACGTGCTGGAGCGGCTTGGCTACACCGTGGATTTTCCCGAGGACCAGACCTGCTGCGGGCAGCCGGCGTTCAACTCCGGGTACCGCGCCGAGGCGCGCACGGTGGCGCGTCATTTTCTGAAAACGTTCGAAACGGCCGAGGCCGTAGTAGTTCCTTCCGGCTCCTGCACCTCAATGGTCGTACACCACTACTCCGAGCTGTTCCATAAGGAACCGGAAACGCTCGCGAGGGTGCATGCGCTCGAAAAGCGGGTATTCGAGTTTTCGACATTCCTGACGGAGGTCGCGGGCGTGGAGGATGTGGGCGCGCGGCTGGAGGATATCGCCACCTTTCATGACGGCTGCCACGCGCTGCGCGAACTGGGCATCCGGTCGGCGCCGCGGCGGCTGCTGGCCCGAGTACGGGGTCTCGAGCTGCGGGAGATGACGCCGGCAGAGGAATGCTGCGGCTTCGGCGGCACGTTCTCGGTGAAGTTCGCCGAGCTTTCCGGCGCCATGGCACGGACGAAGATCGAGGCCATCCAGCGCACCGGCGCCCGGACCGTGGTCTCGCTCGATCCGAGCTGCCTCATGCAGATTCAGGGTGCGTGCTCGCGCGCCGGCCTCCCCATCCGCACCATGCATCTGGCGGAAGTGCTGGCCAGCCGCTGACCATGTCCGCCGAATTCCAGCAGAAAATCCTCGAAACCCTGGCGGACGCCAACCTGCAGCTCGCCATCTACACGGCTACCGGGCGGCTGAAAGACAAGCGCGTCGAAAACGTGGCGCCGGACGTTCTGCCCGATTACCAGGAGCTGCGCGCGCAGGCCAACGCGATCAAAAAACACACCATCGAGAATCTCGACTACTACCTGGAGCAGTTCGAGCGCAACGTTGAGGCGCACGGCGGCAAGGTGGTGTGGTGCAAGGACGCGGGCGAGGTTTCGGATTTCATCCTCGGGCTCGCCAAAGAGCGGCGGGCGCGCCTCATCGTCAAGTCGAAATCGATGACGACGGAGGAGATCGACCTCAACGAAAGCCTGGAGCATCACGGCCTCGAATCGGTCGAGACCGATCTGGGCGAGTACATCCTGCAGCTCGCCCACGAGCGGCCGTACCACATCGTGGCGCCGGCGCTGCATAAGACGCGCTACGACGTGGCCGGGATTTTCAGCAAAAACCTGCACGTCCCCGAGGAGACCGTGCCGGAGAAGCAGACCGCGATCGCGCGCGCGGTGCTGCGGGAAAAGTTCCTGGCGGCGGATATCGGGATCAGTGGCGCCAATTTCCTGGTCGCGGATTCGGGCGCGGTGTGCATCGTGGAGAACGAAGGCAACGCGCGGCTCACCACGACCGCGCCGAAGATCCATATCGCGGTGGCGGGCATCGAGAAGCTGATCCCGCGGGCGCAGGACCTGGCCACTTTCCTCAAGCTGCTGGCGCGCAGCGCAACCGGCCAGGCGCTCTCGGTGTATACGTCGTTCCTCAGCGGCCCGCGGCGGGCCGGCGCAGGCGAGATCGATGGGCCGGACGAATTCTACGTGGTGCTGCTCGATAACGGCCGCACCAGGCTGCTGCCGGACCGCGCGCGGCGGCAGTCGCTCTATTGCATCCGCTGCGGCGCCTGCCTGAATACGTGCCCGGTGTACCGCAAGATTGGCGGCCATAGCTTCCCCTGGGTTTACTCGGGGCCGATCGGCGCCATCATCACGCCGCAGTTCATGGGCGTGGGGCACGAGCCCGGGCTGCCGTTCGCCTCGAGCCTCTGCGGCGCCTGCGGCGAAGTGTGCCCGGTGAAGATCGATATCCCGAAGGTGCTGCTCGACCTGCGCTCGGAAGTCAAGAAAGCGGAGGCGCGCGAAGGCCACAGCCGCCTGGAGCGGCTCGCATTCCGCGCGTTCGCCTGGGTGATGACACATCCGCGGGTGTATGCGATGGCAGGCCGGATGGCGGCGGCGGTAGCGCCCGCGAGCGATGGCGGCTGGATCCGGCACCTGCCCGCTCCGCTCGCCGTGGGACCGCTGAAGGCGTGGCTGAGCCAGCGCGACCTGCCGCCTCCCCCGGCCCGGAGCTTTCGCGATCTGTGGAGGATGCGGTAATGGCGAGGAGGCCGCGCTGATGTCCCGCGAGAGCATTCTGCACCGCGTCCGGACGGCGCTGGGGCGCAGCGCGGGCGATCCGCCCGCAGCGCCGCCGCCGGTCCGGATCCGTGTGCCGGAGTCCGGCCGCGAGTCGCGGATTACGAGCATGATGGCGCGCGTCGAAGCGCTGGCGGGCCAGGCCTGCCGGACAGCCGACCCGCGCGCGGCAGTCGCGGGAATGATCGCGGGAAAGACGGCGGTGGCCTCCAACGCGGAGTTCCTGGCCGCCTGCGGGATCACGGATCTGCCCTGCGTGCGCAGCGGCCTCACCGACCGGGACGAACTGCGCGAGGCGTGCGCCTCGGCCGACTTCGGCATCACCAGTGCCGATTACGCGCTGGCGGATACCGGAACGCTGGTGATGCTCTCCAGCCCGCAGGAGGCGCGCCTCGTTTCCCTGCTGCCGCCGGCGCACATCGCGGTGGTTCCGGCGGAGCGCATCCTGAGCGGCCTCGACGAGTTGTTCTCGCTCGTGCCGGACCCGGCGGCGGTCTCGAGCTCGATGGTGCTGATCACGGGCCCCAGCCGCACCGCGGATATCGAGCAGATCCTGGTGCGCGGCGTGCACGGGCCGGGACGGATCGCGGTGGTGATCGCCGGCTGAGCTACACCGCGCCCGTCGCCGAAGGTCTCACCGCCGGCCCCTTCAGCCGCCCGATCCATTTCCGCACCCCGCCGGATTCGGGCTCGGCCTCACTCCCCAGCGAGCGTCCGGCCACCCGCGCGATCTGCTTGCGCAGCCGGAGTTGCGGACGAAGGAACTCCCCGTCGCTGTAAGCCTCGGCCAGCTCATCCGCCGAGTCCTCAACTGTGCCGAACACCGGGAAGCCCACGGCGC
>DATGMB010000020.1:0-7778 GCA_035293845.1 Bryobacteraceae bacterium | reverse complement strand
ATCGAGAAAATCTCCTCCATCCCCGACCCCATCGGCCCGCGGCACATCAGCACCATCACGTCGCCGGGGCGAATCTGCCCGCTCTTGATCGCCGCCACCGCCGATTTCTCCGTGCGGAAAACGCGCGCCGGGCCTTCCATCCGGTACACACCGTCCGCCCCGGCCACGCTCGGGTCGATAGAGGTGCTCTTCACCACCGAGCCGCCGGGCGCAAGGTTCCCCTTCGGAAACGTGACCGTCGAAGTCAGCCCGCGCCGCCGCGCTCCGTCCGGGTCCATGATGACGTCATCCGGATCGACGCCTTCGCACTCCCGCAGCCGCCGCCGCAGCGCCGCCCGCCGCTCCGATTGCTCCCACCAGTCCAGCACCGCGCCGAGCTTTTCCCCGCTCACCGTCAGCGCATCGGTCTCGAGCAGCCCGGCGCGCCGCAGGTGCAGCATCGCCTCCGGCACGCCGCCCGCCAGAAACACCTGCACCGTCGGGTGCCCCTTCGGCCCGTTCGGCAGCGCATCCACGAGCCGCGGCACCTGCCGGTTGATGCGCGTCCAGTCGTCCACCGTCGGCCGCGCGAGGCCCGCCGCGTGCGCGATCGCGGGCAGGTGCAGGATCAGGTTCGTCGATCCGCCGAACGCCGCGTGCGCCACCAGCGCGTTGCGCACCGAAGCATCGCTCAGCACCTCCCGCATCGCCGGAGCCGCCAGTGCCGCCCGCGCCGAACGCCGTGCCATGTCGAGCCAGATCGCGTGCCCCGAAGGCGCCAGCGCCGCATGCGGCAGCGACATCCCGAGCGCCTCGCCGACCACCTGCGAAGTCGCCGCCGTGCCGAGAAACTGGCACCCGCCCCCCGGCGTCGCGCACGCGCGGCACAGGCCTTCCGCCGCCGCTTCGAGCGTCATCTGCCCGCGCGCGAACCGCGCGCCCGCGGATTGGATCTTGCCCGCATCCTCGCTTCCTTCGGCCAGCAGCGTGACGCCGCCCGGCACCAGCACGCAAGGCAGATCGCCCGCGCCCGCGAGCGCCATCATCATCGCCGGCAGGCCCTTGTCGCACGTCGCCACGCCGATCACGCCCGCGCGCGTCGGCAGCGAGCGGATCAGCCGCCCGAATACCGCCGCCGCGTCATTGCGGTACGGCAGCGAATCGAACATCCCGGTGGTGCCCTGCGTGCGGCCGTCGCACGGATCGGTGCAGTAAGCCGCGAACGGCACCGCGCCCGCGGCCTTCAGCTCCTTCGCCGCCGCGTCCATCAGCAGCCCGACCTCCCAGTGGCCCGTGTGATAGCCGAGCGCTACCGGCGTTCCATCCGCCGCGCGGATGCCGCCGTGCGTGCTCAGGATGAGGATCTCGCGGCCGCCCAGCGCCCGCGGGTCCCAGCCCATCCCGGCGTCCTGCGCCCAGCCGAACAGGTCGCCGGAAGGCCGCTGCAGCAGCATCTCGGCCGTGATCGGCAGCGTGCCCTGCGGGCCCGGCGCCGTGCTGCGAATCTCGTAAAGCGAGGGATCTTCGGAATCGAAAAGGTTCGGCATGGCGGAAACCTCAGTGTAACGGAGTGGCGGCCATCGCAGCCGGCCGTGCCGCCGGCGCAGAAACCGCTCACCGCCGCGGCCTTGCTCCAGCATGGCTCCGTACAACGTCCCCTGCGATGTTATGCCACTTACCGGCTTCCGGTCCTGCAAACCACAGTGAGAGCCGATTTCTCACAGATAACCTGCACTTTGCAGGATCGGAAATCGTGGAACGGATGTATATTGGACCCATCCTGGGTGATAGGTCTCCCGCGGCAGATCGGATTCACTCGCCCGATTCACACGCAAAGCGGCGCGCAGGCACGGCGCGCAGAGAATAGCGAATGGAGTTTGACATGAAGTGCTTGAAGTTTGCGACACTTTCCGCCGCAGCCTTGCTGCTGCTGGCACCCTCCGTAAAAGCTCAATGTCCTGCCGGCGCCACTCCGCTCTCGGTGCTCGTCGGAGGATGGAGTTATAAGGCAGAGTTCGTCTCCTCCCAGCCTTTCCCGCCCGTATTTTCCTATGTCGCTGCCGGCACATTCACGGCCAGCATCGGCACGGACAGGAGCGGAAATCCCGTGGGTCTGTTAAGGAGCGTTCAATCCTCCCAGCTCAACGGAAATCCGATCCGCTTCGAATCGGATTATGGCGCGAGCACCTATGTGGGCTTTCCCAACTGCGGAGGCGTGACGCTGGTCTTTAAATTCTCGACCAAGCCAGTCACCTACGATTGCTGGTTTCAGGCGGGACGGAGCATCCTTTACTGCGTGAGCGCCACGGACGAGTTCCCGGCCGTTCTCCACGCCTCGCGAGTCGAAGTGGCCCTCACCCCGGGCCTCTAACACTGGCGAAACCATTCAAAGCCGCCGGTCAATGCACATCCACGCCGATAAGTCCTTATTTGCATCGGCGTTCATCGGCATGGACCGGCGGCTAATCCTCTTCGGCGCTGCACCAGCACACCCAGTGCCGCGCCCAGCGCCACCCCCACCGCCGCCCCGCGCAGCAGCGCGCCGCGGAATCCCATGCGCCGCGCCCCGCGAACGTGCTCCGGCCTCACCCCGATGCCGGCCGCCATCCCGAGCGCCGCGTGAATCCCGGGAATCCGCACCGCCGCCTTCAACTGCCACGGCGCCTGCAGCGGGCCCGGCTGCCGGAACACGAAATCGAAGTTCCTGTGGATGAGCACCTGCGCGGCCTGCGTGACCCGCGTGGGAAACTCGCGCCGCCGCTCGATGCGAGCCAGCACGGCTTCATCCCCCAGCGCTTCCCGCGGCGCGCCAGTCAGCACGTTCGCCGCCGCCACCGCATCCTGAATCGCTAGATTGATCCCGACGCCGCCGGCGGGCGACATGGCATGCGCCGCATCGCCGATGCACAGCAGCCCGGGCCGATACCAGCGCAGCAGCCGGTTCACCTGCACCGTGAGCAGTTTGACCTGCTCCCACTCCCGCAGCTCCGCAACGCGATCGCCGGGGAACGGCGCGATCTGCCGGATGCCCTCGCGAAACTCCTCCATCCCGCGCTGCCGGATCTCATCGAAAGATCCCTTGCGGACGATCAGGCCCGCCTGGAAATAATCGCCGCGCTGGATCAGGATCAACACCCTGCCGTAATTGATGCGGCCGAGCACCTGGTCCGGGTCGTCCGGACGGCGGCTGAGGCGGAACCAGAGCACGTCGATGGGCACGCCGTACTCGCGCCGCGGGAGCCGCGCCGCCTGCCGCACGGTGGAGTGGCGCCCATCGCAGCCCACCACCAGATCGGCGCGGACGTGCACCATGCGCTCGCCCGCGCGCGCCGCCACGCCCGCCACGCGCTCGCCCTCGCGGAGCAGGTCCATCGCTTCGTGTCCCATGCGAAGATCGAACCCGGGAAACTGCCGGGCTTTGCCGGAAAGAAAATTCAGAAAATCCCACTGCGGCATCAGCGCCACAAACCGGCAGCGCGCGGGCACGTAGCGAAAATCCGGGCCCACGAACGGAAAATCGCCATACACGCCGCCGGCCTGGTAGATGCGCTGGTGCGGTACACGCAAGGCTTCTTCGAGCAGCCCCAGTTCGCCAAGCACCTCGAGCGTGGAAGGGTGAACGGTATCGCCGCGGAAGTCGCGAAAAAAATCGTCGTGCTTCTCCAGCACCGTAACCGCGATACCCGCCCGCGCCAGCAGATACCCCAGCATGATGCCCGCGGGCCCGCCGCCCGCGATGCAGCACGTAGTCCGAAGTTCCTCCTCAGCCATGTTTTCCCCGGCGTCTCGGCGTCCCGGCGGTTAGCCCGCAGCCTCGGCCGCCAGCTTATCGAAGAACCGCTTGATCAGCATCTTCGCCGTCGTCTCGATCAGCCGCTGCCCCACGCTCGCGATCGTCCCGCCGACCTGCACCTCGCCCTCGTAGCTCACCGCCGTCGACGGCGAATTGCCCGCCAGCGTCAGCACTCCCTCGCCCTTCATGAAGCCGATCTTCCCCGAGCCTTCCACGATCAGCCGGAAGCTGGTCATCGGGTTCCGGTCCGCCACCCGCACCTTGCCCTGAAAGAGGCCGCTCATGCTCGCCAGCATCAGTTTCATGCGC
This sequence comes from Bryobacteraceae bacterium, assembly GCA_035293845.1. Classification (GTDB taxonomy): domain Bacteria; phylum Acidobacteriota; class Terriglobia; order Bryobacterales; family Bryobacteraceae; genus DATGMB01. The sequence goes on along the minus strand of DATGMB010000020.1, from coordinate 3,697 downwards.
ATGGCGTACTCGCCCTCGCCCACCGGGTCGAGCCCTTCGCAGCCGGGCATGCAGCGCGCCAGCACGGCCGGATCCTGCAGCAACTCCCACGCGCGCTCCTGTGGCGCTGGAACCGTGGCGTTTCCCGCGATCTTCACACGGCCCTCGCGGCGGCCGCTGTGAGCGCCCGCGCCGCGTGCACGCGCGCCAGATGCAGCCGGTACTCGGCCGCGGCGTAGAGGTCCGAATTCACGTCCTCGCCCTCGCCCACCACCGCCGCAGCCTCCGCGATCGTGCCTCCGCCTTCCAGGATCGACTCGGCGTTGCGCGCGCGGAACGCCCGCCCCGCAAGCCCGGTGACGCCGATGCGCGCCAGCGAGATCCGTCCGCCCGCTTTCTGAATCCGCGCCGCCACTCCCACTACCGCAAATCCCGAAGCCGGATGCGGCGCCTTCTCGTACCGCGAACCCTCCGTGACATCCTGCGCGTGCACCAGAATTTCGAGCACCATCTCTCCCGGCTCGAGCGCCGTCGTAAATGCGTCGAGGAAGAACTCCGCCGCCGGCACCGTTCGCTCGGAGTGCGCCGAAACCAGGTGGATCTCCGCCTCGAGCGCCAGCAGCGCCGCCGGATAATCCGCCGCCGGATCGGCATGCGCGATGCTGCCGCCCATCGTCCCCATGTTCCGCACCTGCATGTCGCCGATGTGCCCCGCGGTCGCGGCGAGCAGCGGAGCGTGCGCCCGCACCACCGGCGAGCTCTCGACGGCGTGGTGCGTCGTCATGGCGCCGATGCGGATCACCCCCTGGCTCTCCTCGATGCCCGCCAGGCCGGGCACGCGGCCCAGGTCCACCACTTCGGCGGGCGCCGCCAGCCGCAGCTTCATCATCGGAATCAGCGTCATGCCGCCCGCCAGCAGCTTTCGCTCGCCGCTCTCGATCAGCGTCAGCGTCTCCTGTAACGAAGAGGGCGCGGTGTAATCGAATTCCTGCGGAATCATGCCTGGCCTCCCTGCTGAATCAGTTTCCAGATCTTCTGCGGCGCGAGCGGCATATCGATGTGCCGCACGCCCAGCGGCGCCAGCGCATCCACCACTGAGTTCACCACCGCCGGCGAGCAGCCGATCGTGCCTGCTTCGCCCACGCCCTTGACGCCCAGCGGATTCACCGGCGAAGGCGTCTCCGTGTGGCTGCTTTCGATCAGCGGCATCGAATGCGCCTTCGGCACCGCATAATCCGTCAGCTCGCCGGTGAGGAGCTGGCCGTTCTCGTCGTAGACCGCTTCCTCCCACAGCGCCTGCCCGAGCCCCTGCGCCACGCCGCCATGCACCTGCCCTGCCACCAGCAGCGGGTTGAGGATCTTGCCGCAATCGTCCACCGCCACGTAGCGCTTGATCTCGATCGCCCCGGTCTCCCGATCGACCTCCGTGACGCACACGTGCGCTCCGAAGGGGAACGTGAAGTTCGGCGGCTCCCAGAAGTGCGTCGAAATCAGCCCCGGCTCGGTGTTGGGCGGCAGCTTCTTGGCCACATACGCCGCCGACGCCATTTCTCCGAACGACACCGACTTGCCGGTCTTCTCGTCGACGCACCGGCCGCCCGCCAGCGTGACTTCGTCCGCTTCGAGCAGCATCGCCCCGAACTTCTTCAGCTTGGCCTTGAGGTCCTGCAGCGCGTAATACAGCGCCGCGCCGCCCACCGCCGTGCCCCGGCTGCCGAACGTGCCGATGCCGTACTGCACCACCGCCGTATCGCCGTGCTGCACAATCACGTCCTCGATCGGCACCCCCAGTTCATCGGCGGCCACCTGCGCAAACGTCGTCTCCTCGCCCTGCCCGTGCGGCGAGGCGCCCGTCAACACCGTAACCTTGCCGGTCGGCTCGATCTTCACGGTGGCAGATTCCCAACCGCCCGCCGGCATCGCGGGCGAAGGCCCCATCGCGCAGATCTCGCCGTATGCCGAGATCCCGATCCCCATCAGCCGGCCTTCCGCGCGCGCCTTGGCCTGCTCGCGCCGCAGCGCGGCATAATCCACCTGCGCCAGCGCCGCTTTGAGCGGCGCCGCGTAATTGCCGCTGTCGTAGACGAGCCCGGTGGTGGTCGTGTACGGGAACTCGTCGTTGCCCACGAAGTTCTTCAGCCGCAGCTCGACCGGATCCATCCGCAGCTCGGCCGCCAGAATATCCACCATGCGCTCGATGCCGTGCGTCGCCTCCGGGCGTCCCGCCCCGCGGTAGGCATCGGTTGGCACGCAGTTGGTGAACGCGCCGACAATATCCGCCGAAATGCTGCGGAACTTGTACAGCCCCGGCATCATCAGCACGGAAAGCGTCGGGATCGCCGGCGTCAGCAACTGGTGGTACGCGCCGAGGTCCTGAATCAGCTTCAGCTTCAGCCCGAGCATCGTCCCGTCGCGCTTCGCAGCCAGCTCGTAGTAATCGACGTGTCCGCGCCCATGGATCGTGGCCTGGAAATTCTCGCGCCGCGATTCGATCCACTTCACCGGCTTGCCGATCTTCATCGCGATGAAGCCCATGAGGGCTTCTTCGGCATAGACGTTCAGCTTGGAGCCGAAGCCGCCGCCGACCTCCGGCGTGATCACGCGCAGCAGGTTTTCCGGCATCCCGAGAATCCCTGCCACCAGCGTGCGCAGCAGGTGCGGAATCTGCGTCGAGCTGTACAGGTTCAGCGATTTTTCGCCGGCCCGCCACTCCGCCACCACGCCGCGCGTCTCCATCGCGGTGGGAATCAGCCGCTGGCTCGTGATCCGCTGCTTCACCACCACCTCGGCCTCGCGGAATGCCTGCTCCACATCGCCGCCCTCCTGGTGGAACGTGAAGGCGATATTATCCGGCCACTCCGGATGCACCGCCGGCGCGCCCGCGGCCAGCGCCTTTTCCGGATCGGCGACGGCGGGCAGCGGCTCGTAATCGACTTCGACCAGATCGGCCGCGTCGCGCGCAAGATACCGGTCCGTCGCCACCACAACCGCCACCGGATGGCCCGCGTAATATACGCGATCCTGCGCCAGCAGGTGATGCCGCGGCACGCGCAGGCCGGGCAGCGACGCGGCGCACGGGACCGCGCCGAGATCCTTCACATCCGCGCCCGTAAACACCGCCGCTACGCCCGGCCGGTCGAGCGCCGCGCGCGTCGCGATGCCTCTGATTCGCGCCGCCGCATGCGGGCTGCGGACCACGCAGGCGTGGTGCATGCCGGGCATTTTGATATCGTCCACATACACCGCGGTCCCCGTGATCAGTCGGGGATCTTCGCGCCGCCGGATGCCTTTGCCGACCAGCGTCTTGGGTGTGCTGATGGTGGTCGCCATATTATTTCCCCCCGGCCGCGGCCGCTTTCACCGCGTTGACAATGTGCTGGTAGCCCGTGCAGCGGCACAGGTTGCCTTCGAGGCCATGGCGGATCTCCTGCTCGGTCGGATTCGGATGGTCGGCCAGCAACTGCTTGGCGCTGAGGATCATGCCGGGCGTGCAGAAACCGCACTGCAGCCCGTGCTCGTTCCAGAAGGCCTCCTGCAGCGGATCCAGTTTCCCGTCCGCCGCGAGTCCCTCGATCGTGGTCACGGACCGGCCGTCCGCCTGGACGGCGAACATCGTGCACGATTTGACCGCCTTGCCGTCGAGCAGCACCGTGCAGGCGCCGCAGATCGATGTTTCGCAGCCGATGTGCGGACCGGTGAGCCCGGCCGTTTCGCGCAG
>DATGMB010000019.1:0-10203 GCA_035293845.1 Bryobacteraceae bacterium | reverse complement strand
CGCTAAAGCTCCCCTCATTCCTGCCGATATAAACAGCGAGGAAGAAAAAACATGACTCTTTCGCTACGTGCCCTGGTACTCGGGCTAGTTCTTATCGTGCCCTCGTGGTCTGACGGGCCGAAGCGGGTTTCGCAAGCGGATGCTCTGGCGGCCGTTGTCACCAAGGTCCAGCCGGAGTATCCGGCGGTCGCCCGGCAGTTGAAGCTGCAGGGAGTTGTCGAGGTGGAGATTATCGTCGGGGAAAATGGCTCCGTGGAATCGGCGACCCCGGTGAGCGGCAATCCGGTGTTCACCCGGCCGGCGGTGGACGCTCTGAAGCGGTGGAAGTTCCACCCGTTCCAGGAGAACGGAGCGGCCACCAAGGCGCAGGTAGTCCTCACGGTCACTTTTCATAACAATTAGGAGCGAGCGGTGAATCTGAGAACCAAGCTGTTAGGCGGTTTTGGCGTGATGCTGGGGGCGGTGCTGCTGCTGGGCCTGGCGGCGGTGTACTCGATCCGCGGTCTAAGCGATGACCTGGAACACACCACGAAAGTGACGGGCCGGCGGCAGTATCTGGCCAGCACGGTGAAATCGGCGGCCGCGGAGATGACCAGCTTGGCGCGCGCCAGCGTGCTGGCCGCTGTCGTCGGGGATAAGGCGAAGGCCCAGGCGTACCAGCAGCAGTTCGCCGCGCCGCGGACCGCGCTGCTCGAAGGCACGGAGGAGTTGCGCCGTCTTTCTGAGCCGGGTGCGAGCGACGATGCGCTGTCGCGTCTGACAGGCGAGAGTGCGGCCGCGCAGGATGCGCAGCAGCAGCTCCAGCAGGCGATGGCCTCCGATAAACTGGATGCCGCGCTCGCGGTATTCGGGCAAAAACTGGAGCCGAGGCTCGACGCCATTGCGCAGCAGGCCTCGAAACTGGTAGATCAGGAGAACCGCGAGCTGGCCGCGACCTCGGAGGCCGCCGGCGCGCGCGCCGCCCGCATGCGGAACCTGAGCATCGGGATGACGCTGATCGCGGCGCTGGTGGGCTGCCTCGTCTTCTGGGCCGTGCGGCAGGCCAATGACACGCTGCAGAAGATGGCCCGGCGGATGGCCGAAAGCGCCGAGCGGGTGAAGTCCGCGGCGGGCCAGGTGTCGAGCGCCAGCCGTGCTCTCTCACAAGGGGCGGCGCAGCAGGCTGCATCGCTCGAAGAAACATCGGCTTCGGCCGAGGAGATTGCCTCGATCACACGCAAAAACGCCGACCACACGCTGGCCGTTGCCGGCCTGATGCAGGAATCCGAGCGCGGCACGGTGGAAGTCCACCAGACGCTCGACCGGATGATCGAGAAGATGAAGGAGATCGACGCCTCCAGCAACAAGATCGCCCGAATCATCAAGGTGATCGACGAAATCGCCTTCCAGACGAACATCCTGGCACTCAATGCGGCGGTTGAGGCCGCGCGCGCCGGCGAGGCAGGCCTCGGCTTTGCCGTGGTCGCCGACGAGGTGCGCAACCTGGCGCAGCGGTGCGCTCAGGCTGCCCGCGATACCGCCGGCCTGATCGAGGAATCCATCGAAACCTCGCGCGACGGCAACGCCCGGCTGGATCAGGTCGCCGGCGCCATCCGCTCCACCACCGAGCGGTCCTCTCGCGTGAAGGCGCTGGTCGACGAAGTGAATCTCGGAAGCCAGGAACAGGCGCGCGGCATGGAGCAGATCTCAAAAACCATTCTGCAGATGGAGAACGTGACGCAGTCCACGGCGTCCGGGGCCGAACAGGCCGCCGCAGCCGGGAGCCGTCTGGAGGATCACGCGCGCGATATGCGCGAACTGGTGCAGGAAATGCACCAAATGGTGGGTTGAGCCAAAGTTGAATCAGGGCGGGCCGGCAAGCCCGCCCCTCCAATTACATGGCCGCTTTGATGTCGCTTACGCTGATGGTATCGCCCTTGACATCGGCGGTAACGCTGACCTTCTTACCGGCGAAATCCTTGACTTTGTCCTGCTCCGCGACCGTGTAGACCTTCCCGTCCTCGGTGACGAATACCGCGGGATCACCGCGCTTAATGCAGTTTGCGGCGCACTTCTCGTTGGTCCACATGCCCTTCTTGGTCGAGCAGCCCTTGTCCACGATATAGCCGGTCATATCGGCGGCCATTACGGCCATCGTGGCAAGCAAAAATACGGGTAGAAGCTTTTTCATTCGAGTCCCCTCCCTTTTGACAGAAATGCGATCTCCCAAACTATATCCCAGGCGCAAGCCCGTTGCAACTGGCGGCCGTGTTAATAAAACAGATACTTGCGCCACTGGGCGTCGCCCTTGCCCAGCATGCGCATCAGGTGGCGGCTCGTGTGGAGGCTGAAAGGCCGCGGTTGCCGGGCCAGTTTCATCCCGGCTTCCTCCGGAGTGCGGCTGCCCTTGCGGTTATTGCACGGATGGCAGCAGGCCACCAGGTTCTCCCATGCCGACTCGCCGGCGCGCGAACGCGGGATTACGTGGTCCAGCGTGAGCTCCGAAGACGGCAGGGTGCGGTGGCAATACTGGCAGGTGTAGCGATCGCGCATCAGGATATTCTTGCGGGAGAGCGCGCGGGTCTGGTGCGGAATGCGGCGGTATTCGAGCAGCCGGATGACCGAGGGCAGGCGCAGCGCGCTGCGCGTGGAATGGACGGCCAGAGTAGTCTCTTCCTCCGCCGAGGCCACGCCCTTCAGCACCAGCACCAGCGCGCGCCGCGCGCCGCAAATATTGATCGGCTCATAGCTGGCATTGAGCACCAGCACGGGTTTTTGCAGTCGATCGGTCGCCATCAGGCAGTCTCCATACTCGTTCTGTTGGCCGCCGCGCGGCTGCCGCGCGGGATTCCATCCAGCCGGCGCTCAGGGCGGGCGGCTGCCAGCAGCACCACGCGCGCCGCGCCGCGGCGCTTCAATGCCGTTGCGCACGCGGCGGCAGTCGCACCGGTTGTCATCACATCGTCGATCAGCAGGATCCGCCGGCCCTCCAGGCTCCCGGCCCCCAACCGCCGGCAGCGGAACGCGCCGGCGACGTTGCGGCGCCGCCCCGTGTTGCTGAGCCTCGCCTGAACTGCCGTGGCGCGCACGCGGACCAGGGCGCCCGATACCGGAAGACCCGTCCGCCGCGCCACGGCCCGCGCCAGCAGTTCGGATTGGTTGAATCCGCGCTCCCAGCGCCGCCGCCAGTGCAGCGGCACCGGCACGATCGCATCCAGGCGCTCATCGCGCGGGAAGGCGGTCATCACCAAATCCGCCAGCGGCCGCGCCAGCGTCCTTACCCGGCCATACTTGTAAAGATGGATCAGCTCGCGCAGCACGCCCTCGTAGGCCCCGAAGCAATAGGCGGCATCAAAACCGCGAAGGCCGCTGCGGCACAATCCGCAGCGGCCTTCGTCATCCAGCGGGAAGCCATTTTGAAACGGCGTCCGGCAACTCCTGCAGAAAAACTCCGCGGCTAGCGGCTGCGGTAAGGAAAGACAGTCGCGGCACACCGGAATACGGCTGATTTCGCGCAGAGGCCGGCTGCAGATGCGGCAATCGTCCGGGAAAAGGAGGGAAAAAAGGGCGCAGGAGGCTGTTCGGAATGCCGAAGAACCGAAGCTGGCGATTGCGGCTCGTCTGCTACTGGAGAAGACTCACCTCCGCTAAAGTTCTATTTTACCCGAATCGGCTGGGTTTGGGAATCCACACGGCCACAAGATGTAGGGACCCGCCCCCCCTCGAACCTCGAAAGCGTCCGCCGCGGTGACCGCGCCGGGCCGCCGCCGGCTCGCCACGCTATACTCGTAGTTTCCCCGTGTTCCATTCCATTGAAAAAGAAGTGGCCGGCGCTTTTCGCGCGCACATCCTGATCCGCTACGGCGTCGAGCTGGCAGTCGCCGTGGAGCAGCCGCGGCAGAGCGAGTTCGGAGAGATGGCCGTCCCCGCGGCCTTCCAGCTTGCGAAGCAACTGCGCCAGGCGCCCAAAGCCATCGCCGCGGAGCTCGTGGCGGAGATGCCCCCGGTCCCCGGTGTCGCCGCGATGGAGGTGGCCGGCAACGGGTACATCAATATCCGGCTGGACCGGGCCGCTTATGCATCGGCTCTGCTGCGCGGCGAGCCCACCGAGATCATTGGCGCCGGCGAGAAGATCATCGTCGAGCACACCAATATCAATCCCAACAAGGCCGCGCATATCGGCCATCTGCGCAACGCGGCGCTCGGCGACACCTTCGTCCGCATGCTGCGCGCCCGCGGACACCAGGTCGAAGTGCAGAACTACATCGACAACACCGGCGTGCAGGTGGCGGACGTGGTGGTCGGCTTCCACTTCCTCGAAAACAAGACGGCCGCGGACGTGCAGGCGCTCATCGCCGATCCCGCCGTGCGCTTCGATTATTACTGCTGGGATCTCTACGCGCGCACCTCCGCGCATTACAAAGACCACCCGGAAACCGCCTCCTGGCGGCAGCAGACCCTGCACGCCATCGAAGCGGGCGAGGGCGAGCTCGCCGAGATCGCGCACCTCGTGGCGGATGCCATCGTGCAGGCGCATCTTGCGACCATGCTGCGGCTCGGCGTCGAATACGATGTGCTTCCGCGCGAAAGCGAAATCCTCCATCTGGAATTCTGGGCCGCCGCCTTCGAATTGCTCAAGCAGCGCAAGGCCATCTACTTCGAAACCGAGGGCAAGCAGGCCGGCTGCTGGGTCATGCCCGGTATCTCGGAAGAGGGCAAGGTCATCGTCCGCTCCGATGGCACGGTCGTCTACACGGGTAAGGACATCGCCTACCAGCTTTGGAAATTCGGGCTGCTGGGCAAGGATTTCTATTACAAGCCCCTCCAGACCTACGCCGATGGCCGCGTGCTTTGGGTAACGACCGACGAGCCGCAGCCGGCCGAAGGCGTGCCGCAGTTCGGCCGCGGTTCGCGCGTCTACAACGTCATCGATTCCCGCCAGTCCTATCTGCAGGACGTGGTGGCGCAGGGGCTCCGCGGCCTCGGATACCTGGAGCAGGCGGACCGCTCCGTGCATTTCTCCTACGAAATGGTGGCGCTTTCCCCGCGCTGCTGCGCCGATCTGGGCATCCCGCTTTCCGAGGAGGACCGCAAGCGCACCTACGTCGAAGTCTCCGGGCGCAAGGGGCTCGGGGTGAAGGCGGACGACCTGATAGACACGCTGATCGATCGCGCGCTCGAAGAGGTCCGCTCGCGGCACCCGGAAGCGCCGGCCGAAGAGCAGCGCTGCGTCGCCTCGCAAATCGCCATCGGCGCCCTGCGCTACTTCCTGCTCAAGTTCACGCGCAATTCGGTGATCGCCTTCGACCTGCAGGAGGCCTTGAGCTTCGAAGGCGAAACCGGCCCCTACGTGCAGTACGCGGCGGTCCGCGCGCGCAACATTCTGCGGCGCCTCGAACAGCGCGGCGAGCGGCTGCCCGATTTCGCCGCCGAGTTAACCCTGGAAGCGCTGGGGCGCCAGTTGGCCGGGGAAGATTTCTGGCAGGTGCTGCTGGCCGCCTCCAAGGCCGATGCCGCGGTGGACCGCGCCGTGGCGGCCGGCGAGCCGGCGCACGTGGCCAAGTATGCCTTTCAGCTCGCGCAGGCGTTCAACAACTTCTACCACCAGTACCCGATTTTGCAGGAAGAGAACCGCGAAAAACGCGTTTTTCTGCTCTGGATGACGGACTTTTTCCGCCGCCAGTTGGAATGGACCGCCGGAGTGCTGGGAATTCAGGTGCCGGAATACATGTAGGGGGATCAGGGATCAGAGGCCGGGGATCAGGGCGAAGACGCCCTCCCGATTCCCTGACCCCTGATCCCTGACCCCTCGCGCTCAGTACTGCTTTCTCTCTTCCTTCCGCTCCTCGCGTTTCTCTTTATTGTTAGCCTTCCGCTCTTCGCGCCGCTGTTCCTGCACCGCGGCCGGGCGTTCGTTGCGGCCGGCGGGGACGGCGGCCGGCCGGTCGTTGCGGGGCGGAGCGGAGTTGTACGCCGGGCGCTCCGGAACCGCAGCCGGATGATCGTTGCGGGGCGGAGCGGAGTTGTACAGCGGGCGCTCCGGAACCGCAGCCGGCCGGTCGTTGCGCGGCGGAGCCGCGTTATACGCCGGCCGCTCCGGCGTGGCGCCCGCGCCGCCCCGGTTGAAGCCGCCCGGATACGGCCGGTCGTTGCGCGGCGACATCGCCGGGCCCGCCGGTGCGCCCACCTGCCGGAACGCGGCCGGACGCGCCGGAGCCGTCGCACGGAAGCGCTCGATCTGCGTGGCTTCGAGCGGCCGGCCCGGATTGGCCGCCAGAGCCTGCTGCCGCGCCGCGAATGCGACCGGCGGAGGAGGCGGCGCGTTGCGCACAACGACAGTCCGCTCCACGATCCGCGCGGGAGGCATCGCAACCGGCGGCCCCACATGCGCCAGCACGCTCACGCGGACCGGGGCAATCGGCGCGACCGCGACCACCGGAGCCGTCGCGATCACCCGCGTATCCACATTGGTGATGATAGCGGTGTGCACCGGCCGCGCGCCGACGAACGTTTCGTGCGAAACCACCGTCACCGCGCCCGGCACGCCTTGGTTCACATAGCGGACGTTGGTGTTGATCACCGTCACGTTGGTGACATGCATAATGTTCACCTGCCGGACGTACACTTCGCTCACGTGATAGGCCGGAATGTACGGCTCACGCGGTCCGAGCGGGAACCAGGCCGCCATCCCGGCGCCCCCCACTCCCACCGCCACACCGAACCGCGGGCCGCCGACAAACGCCACCAGCGCCGGCGCATAAACAGGCCGCACTCCCACGACCATGCGCCCCGGCACCCATACCCACGCGCCGCCGAACATCGCCCAGCGGCCGTAGTGGAACGGCGCGAAGCCCCACGGGGCGTCATCGATCCACGTCCAGCCCCACGGCTCAACCCACGCCCAGTGCCCGAAGCGGTAGGGCGCCCAGCCCGCCACCACCACGCGCGGCCGCCACACCCAGCCGTACTCCGGCGATTCCACCCACACGCCGTTTTCGTCCAGGTCCTCGTAGCCGATCATGTCGCGCGGCACGTAGCGCGCGGACAGGATGAGCCGGTCTTCGCGGAGGTCGCGCGACGTGCACCAGCTATCGAATTCGTCCGGCGGAGGCATGGGGCCGATCTCCTGCGCGACGGTCTCGGTCCCGCTGATCCGCGCGCTCTCGCGCGGCCGGATGGAAAAGGCCGCGCCGCCGCCGGTCACCTGCGCGTCGCCGCCCCGCACCGTCACCGTGGTGACGCCGCTATCGGCGTCGGCGTCGATGCGGTAGTCGCCCGCGCGCAGCAGCGTGACGGCCACGTTCGGCGTATCGACTTCGAAATTCTCGGTATCGCCGAGCGCGCGCAGCCGGACGTCCAGGCGGCCCTGCCTCAAGCTGAGCTGCACCGTCCGGTCATCCAGGTTGAGGAATTCGAGCGCGGTCTCCGAGCCCATCCGGATCGCGGTCGAGCCGACGTGCATCTCCGTGCGGCTGCCGGCGTCGCTCCACAGATGATCGCCGGTCGTCAGCGGGTAATTCAGCGTGGCCGCGGTCCACTCCTCGACGCTGCCAGGGCGGAAGGAGACCGGCCCGTTGATCAGGTTGAGGCGCGCCACTCGCGAGGGCGGATCGCCGCCCGGCGCCCCGGGTGTCGGCGGATAATCGCCCTGCGCCACGAGCGGGCCCGCCGCGATCGCCACCCAGGCCAGAAAGGAAGCCGTATTGCGCGTCATCGTCGCTCTACCTCCAAATCCATCAACCCGATGGATGGTGCAAAATGTGCGTAGGGTTTCATTAAAATCAGGCAATCCGAGGGATAGGATAACGGCGTGAAGGATCCGAAACCGCGCTGTATTAGGATAACAGCACCATGATGCCCGACGATTTTCGCCGCCTCGCCCTGGCTCTCGAAGGCGCGGAGGAGCGCGTCCACATGCACCACCCCGATTTCCGCGTCGGCGGCCGCATCTTCGCGACGCTCGGGTATCCGGACGCGGCCTGGGGAATGGTCAAGCTGAACCCGGAGCAGCAGAACGATCTCGTGCGCGCCCAGCCCGCCGTCTTCTCGCCCGTTAATGGCGCCTGGGGGCGCCAGGGCTGCACGCGTGTCGCGCTCTCCGCCGCCACCGCCGCCGTGCTTGGCCCCGCGATCCGGATGGCGTGGGAAAATGCGCGCGCGGCGAAGCCGAGACCGAAGGCAACGGCCAGCAGTCGAGGCACAGCCCGCCCGCGCGGCAGCAAGGCCACCACCCGCTCTCGCGGATGACATCGGCGGAGCATCGAAAGCCGCCGCAGCCGGCCGCGCGAGCGATCGGCCACCGTCCGGCCACGGGAATCAATGCCGGCGAACCCATCCGCGGCCGGGATGGCGCAGGCGCTTCCACTGGGCCCCCGGCCCCCTGCCGGAGGCGGCTGCGGCAGCGTCGATCCGCGCCGGCATCTGTGCGCCGCCCAGGACAATACGGCGAAGAATACCGCGATCGAGGCGAGCGCCGCCGCTCCGGCGCTGTAAAGCTCTGTTTTCATTTGATCTGGCCCCTCGGGTACTGGAATGCGGGAGTTGTCGGAGCTATGATCGGGGCATGAAGGCTCTGGGCTACCTCGCCCTTTTCTGCTTTATGTTCGTGTTCCCAGCCATCAACTTTGGTTTTTGGCTGAGGGACGAATACCGGAAGCGCGACGAGTGGAAGAGAGAATTGGAGGCGTGGGGTCTTCTGATCCTGGACCCCGGCGTTACCCTCGCTCTCATCTTCGTCAACCCGCTGTGGGCGTTCCTCTACTGGGCCTTCGTTGTGCCGGAAATCCGCGGCTCCTGTTGAGCTTGCTGGCCCTGCGCTGCCGCCAGCCGATCCTCGTATTCTTAAATCCGCGACCCGATAGTCCCCACGTGGCCGGTCTTTGCCGCCCAAAATACCGCCCTCGGACTGGATATTCCAAGGGCGATGCGCGCCGTCGCATCCCGGCGGATGCCGGAGGCCCGCACGTCGATCTCGGCTATCACCTCCGTGCGCAGTTCGTCGAGCTGCCGGTTTGCATCCGCGCGCATGGCGATCGCGGCGGAGGCGTCCGTCCAGCGCGCGCGCGTGCCCGCGTCCAAACGTGCGCCCCGCCGCCGCGGATGACGGCGCCGGAGCGTCCATCCGCCGCGGCACGGCAGACGCCATGACGGCGACTCGATCCGCGTCCGTAGGGGCCGGGCATGCCCGGCCCGCGCCGAAGCTGCGCCGCCGGCGCCGCTATACTAAAACCAGTGGAACTCGAAAAAACCCTGCTGCGCAAAGTCGGCGAAGCCATCCACCGGTTTCAAATGATCCGGGATGGCGACCGCGTGGCCGTGGCGGTCTCGGGTGGCAAGGATTCCGTCACGCTGCTCGAAGCCCTGCTGCTGCTCGAAAAGCGCGCGCCGATCGACTTCACCGTCTGCGCCTTCACCGTCGAGCAGGGCAAGTTCCTCAGCCCTATCGAGCCGCTCGGCGAGTACCTCCGCGCGCGCGGCGTGCCGTGGACTTATTTTCGCGACGATCCCTCGCTGCGCCTGCTCGAAGAACAGCCGGACCATGGCTGCGACCTGTGCAGCCGCTATCGCCGCCGCGCCGTCTACGAAATCGCGCATGAACTCGGCTGCAATGTCATCGCCTTCGGCCACACGGCCGACGATTTCTGCGAAGCCCTGCTGCGCAACACACTGTTCACCGGCAAATTGAGCGCGCTGCCGCCGGTCACCTGGTCCCGCGCCGGCGAGTACCGGCTGATCCGGCCGCTCGTGTACGTCACCGAAGACATCACCCGCGCCTACGCGGAATCGCGCGGTGTGCCCGTAGTGCCGTGCGGGTGCTCGCAGCGCACCGGCACCGTGCGGCGCTCGCTGCGCGGGATGTTCGCGGAGCTCGAAAAGGAATACCCGCACATCAAGGAAAACATCCTCTCGGCGATGGGCAATGTGGATACCGGCCGCCTGCTCGATCCGCGCTTCCTCGATGTGGAAAACGGGCAGGCGCGCGAACTGTTCCCGATCCTGAGCGATTAGCGGCTACCCCGCCTGCACCGTCACCGTCGCCACGGACATTGCCGGCAGGTGCAGCCGTACGCGTCCGCCTTCCACCGTGACCTCGTGCGGCTTGACCGTGATCCGGTCCGGCGCATCGAAGCCGTTGGCCGCGTTCAGATCCGGATCGTGCAGAATCTGCGCCCGCCCGGAGCGGCCTGAAAAGCCGTGCAGCGCGCAATCGACGTCCATATCGAC
>DATGMB010000018.1:0-14237 GCA_035293845.1 Bryobacteraceae bacterium | reverse complement strand
CGAGGTGCGGGGCTACTCGCATCAGCCGTATTTCGACGATCGCCGGGCGGATTTCATCGACCGTTTCGCGCAGTTCGCCGTGATTGCCGCGCGCGAAGCCGTGCAGGACGCTGGCATCGAATGGACGCCCGCGCTGCGTGAGAGCGCCGCTATCGTGACCGGTTCCTGCGTGGGCGGGCAGAGCACGGAAGATATCGGCTTCCACGAAGTCTATAAGTTGGGCCACAACCGCGTCCATCCGCTGACCATTCCGAAGACGATGGCCAATGCGGGCGCGAGCCACATCTCCATGGAGTTCGGGATTACCGGGCCGAGCTTCACCATTTCGACGGCCTGCTCCTCGGCCGCCCACGCCATCGGCCAGGCTTACTGGATGGTCGCCAGCGGCCTCACGGATCTGGCGCTCACCGGCGGCAGTGAAGCGCCCTTCAGCTTCGGGATTCTGAAGGCGTGGGAGGCCATGCGCGTCGTTTCGCCCGATACCTGCCGGCCTTTTTCGAAGGACCGCCGCGGAATGGTGCTGGGCGAAGGCGCTGCCATGTTGGTGATCGAGCCGCTCGAAGCGGCGCTGGCGCGGGGGGCGTGCGTGCACGCCGAGATCGCCGGCTTCGGCATGTCCGCCGACGCCTGCCACATCACCCAGCCCTCCGCTGAGGGCGCGGCACGCGCGATGCGTGCAGCGCTGCGCAGCGCCAATCTCGCGCCGGAACAGATCGGCTACATCAACGCCCACGGCACCGCGACGCCCGCCAACGACCCGACCGAGACCGCCGCGATCCGCGACGTTTTCGGCTCGCACGCCGGCAAACTGGCCGTGAGCTCGACCAAATCCATGCACGGCCATGCCCTCGGTGCCGCGGCGGCGCTCGAATGCCTGGCTACGGTGCTGGCGCTGCGCGACGGCATTCTGCCGCCCACCGCCAACTACAACGAGCCTGACCCGGAGTGCGACCTCGACGTGATCCCCAACCAGTCCCGCCCCGCGGAGGTCGAGTACGCGCTCTCGAATTCGTTTGCCTTCGGCGGCCTGAACGCCGTGCTGGTGCTTCGCGCCATTCGGTAAAGATGGAATCTTCAGTGTGAGGGGTAACGCCGGGGCAGGGAAGCCGCCGGCCGATGGCGGGAGAACCGAAACCTTCTGGCGGAGAGGGGGGGATTCGAACCCCCGGTACCCGTTAAGGCACTCCCGCTTTCGAGGCGGGTGCGATCGACCACTCTGCCACCTCTCCGCACGGGACGCGCACACCGGAGTGGTGCTCCGGTATCGCGCGTTGTGTTTTCATTGTATCAGCCGATGCCCGCCAAAACCAACGCCGCGCGCATTCTCGATGCCGCCGGCATCCCCTACCGCATTCTCGAATACGCCGTTGATGAAAACGATCTCAGCGCGCCGCATGTCGCCGAAGCCATCGGACTGCCGCCCGAGCAGGTCTTCAAGACCCTCGTCGCGCGCGGCGACCGCACCGGCATCCTGCTCGCCTGCATCCCCGGCAACACCGAGCTCGATCTCAAAGCCGTCGCCGCCGCCAGCGGCGACAAGAAGATCGAACTGGCGGCCGTGAAGGAAATCCTGGCGCTCACCGGATACATCCGCGGCGGAGTGTCCCCCATCGGCACGAAAAAGCCCTACCCGCTCTACCTCGATGAGACCGCCGATCTCTGGGAGGAAATCTCGATCAGCGCCGGCGTGCGCGGCAAACAAATGCTGGTGGCGCCGGACGATCTGGTGCGGATCACCGGCGCCACGAAGTGCGTGTTAGTGTAGGGGCCGGGCGTGCCCGGCCCGAATGCACGTCTACCAGCTCAGCCGCAGCGCGAACTGCATCTGCCGCGGCGCGGTCAGCGTCGAAGTCAGCGAGCCGAAGGTGGAGGACTGCAGCGTATTCGAGCCCGTGGATGCCGGGTCGAACCGCACGGAGTTGGTCAGGTTGTAGCTCTCCCACCGGAACTGCAGCCCCATGCCTTCGCGCAGCGGAATCGGAAAATTCTTGTAGACACCGCTGTCGATGTTGAAGTAGCCCGATCCGCGAATGTTGTTGCGTAACCCGACCTGTCCCGGAGGCGTTTCCGTGAAGCCTGCGAACGCCGCGGCGGGGTTATCCCAGAGATTCGGCCCGCCGCCCTTCAAGGTCGAGTTGCCCGTGTTGGTGACCGGCGGCAGCGGCTGCCCGTTGGGCGTCGCGAATGCGTCGACCTCCCAGTTGGTCGGCCAACGCTGCCCGTTGCCGATCGTAGTCGGCAGCCCGGAGGTCTGCCGGTAAACGCCGCTGATCTGCCACCCGCCGATAATGTAATCGAGAGCCCTCGGCATGTTCGTCCCGAACTTCTGCCCGCGGCCCACTGGAATCTGGTACACGCCGTAAATGTTGATCTGGTGCAGCGTGTCATAATCGGAAACTGCGCGCATCTCGTTCGGGTTCCACGTGTTCTGGATGAATCCGCTGAAGCTGCCCTGGTTCTCCGGCGTCGAGCCCAGGTCGATGGACTTCGAGAGCGTGTAATTCACCGTCAGGTTCAGCCCGTTGTTGAACCGCTTCTGCAGCGACCATTGCATCCCGTGGTGTTCCCGCACGGCAACAATCCGCTGGGCGGCGACCGGCTGAACTGTTGTCAGCCCGCTCGCCGGAGTCTTCGTCGACCGCTGGAATCTCAAGCGCACCATGGTCTCGAGCGACTGCATCCGCGGAGTGCTGGTGCTGGCGCTGGTCTTCGTCCACAACATCTGGGCGATCTACGCGATCCTGTTCGCGATGAGCGTGGTCTCCACGTTCTTCGTCCCCGCGCAGTCGGTCGCCATCCGCACCATCGCCCCGATCGCCGGTCTGATGGCCGTCAACGGTCTCATGTCGCAGGCGCAGCAGGGATCGCAGATCGTCGCCCCCGGCTTCGCCGGCGCGCTCGTGCAATGGGCCGGCGCCAACACCTGTTTTCTCTATGACAGCTTCAGCTTCTTCTTCTCCGCCGCGATGGTCATGACCTTGACGCTGGACCGCCCACCCGCCGCGGCCGCGAAAGCCGGCGCCCGCGCAGTCATGGATTCCATGAGCCACGGGTTCCGCTTCATCTTCACGCACTCGACGATCTCATTCGTCATCATCGCCATGACCGCCGGGATGTTCGCCCTGCGCTGCTTCGGCGCGCTGCTTTCGGTCTACGTCCGCGACGTCCTTCTCTCGAATTCGGCAGCCTTCGGCATCCTGAATACGCTGATCGGAATCGGCATGATTATCGGCACGCAGCTTCTCACCCGTTTCGCGCGCCACATCCCGCAGCAGAACCTGGTGATCTACGGACTCGGCGGCATGGGCGTCGCCGTCTTCGTGACCGCGCTTCTCGGCAGCATGGCAGGCACGGCCGCCGGCATGCTCGGCCTCGGCTTCTGCGCCGCGGCCATCTTCGTCACCGCCACCACGCTGCTCCAGCACGAGACGCCGCAGGAGCTGCTTGGCCGCGTGATGAGCTGTCTGATGTCCCTGATGGCCGGCTCGCAGGTCCTTGCGATGTTCGTCGCCGCCCCCGTTGCCGAGAAGGCCGGCATCCGCAATCTCTACTACGGCAGCGCCGCCATGCTGCTGGCGATCGGCGCCATCGGGTATTACAAGCTCCCCGCCCGCGCGGCCAGGGCCGCCTCTGAAGCCGACTAAGCGATGGCCATTTGACAAGCGACAACTGTCAGTACACAATCGCGTTGTGATTCAGAGCTTTCGGCATAAAGCGTTGAAGCAGTTGTTCAAGGCAAACCCAAAGGCATCGAGGCCGACCTTCGCAACAAGATCGAAAACATCCTCGCTGTACTCGCTGTCGCCGAAAGCCCGCAGGCGATGAAACGTATGCGAATGGCTCATCCTCCCCATCCCGGCCGAATCGTCCGGCAGGAATGCCTGGAACCGCTGGGTCTCACTGTTACCGCAGCCGCTCAAGTCCTGGGAGTAACGCGCCAGGCGCTCAATAACTTGGTGAATGAGAAAGCCGGCATTTCACCTGAAATGGCAGTACGGCTCGCAAAAGCATTTGGCGGAGATGCCGGTACCTGGCTCCGCATGCAAGTCGCATACGACCTGGCGAACGTCGAATCATCCAAGATTCACGTGAAGCGGTATCGAAAAGTGTCCTGACCGGCCCGCCCTACCGCTCCTGCCGCTTCGCCTTCACGAATTCGAGCTCGGCCTGCTTGGGAATGCCGGGCTCAAGGCATCGCCGGCAGCGGGCTTCGTACAGGTCCGCCGCGCCGACCACGATCAGATCGTCCGATCCCCGCAGCCGCTGCGTGTGCTTGGCCGGATTGCCGCACCGCACGCAAATCGCGAGCGTCTTGGTGATCGATTCCGCGTGTGCCAGCAGTTCCGGGATCGGCGAAAACGGCCGCCCCAGGTAGTCCGTGTCCAGGCCGGCCAGAATCACCTGCTTGCCGCTGTCCGCCAGCCGCTGCGCCACCTCCACCAGCTTCTCGCCCATGAAGTTGGCTTCGTCGATCCCCACCACCTCCGACCGCCAGTCGATGCGCTGCCCGATCTCCTCCGCGCCCGCGACCACCTGCGATTGCATCCGCAGATCGCCGTGCGAAACGATCTCATCGTCCGAGTACCGGTTGTCGATCTTCGGCTTGAACACCTCCACCCGCTTGCGCGCGATCATCGCCCGCCGCAGGCGCCGGATCAGCTCCTCGCTCTTGCCCGAAAACATGGGCCCGCAGATCACCTCAATCCAACCGACGTTGCCCGTGATGATGTCCATGAAAGGATCAGGATGGCACACTTCGCACGACCGCGTCCTCGAATGCGTCGAGCGCTCCACCGAAAAAGTGATCGCCCGCTTCGATCCACTCCAGCCGCTTGGGCGCGGCCCACCGTTCGTATTCGCGCTCGAAACCCGCGCGCGGCGCGAACTCATCGTGCGTGGACATGAGGAACGTCTTCGGCGTGGCGCAAGCCTCCAGATATTCCGCCGGCCCGAGCGACGTCGCGAATCCCGCCGCCAGCAGCCAGCGCGGTTCCGGCTGCCCCTCGATCGCGCAGCCCAGCCGCGTGATCGCCCGGGCGCCGAAGGAAAACCCCGCAAGCCCGTACGGCAGCTCCGGATACCGCGCGCGCAGCCACCCGAGAGCGGCCCGCGCGTCCTCGATCTCCCCCGTCAGGTGCCCATGCTCGCCTTGGCTCAGCCCCACCCCGCGAAAGTTGAACCGAAGCACTACAACGCCCGCCCGCCGCAGTCCGCGAGCCATCCGGTACACCACCTTGTTATGCATGGTCCCGCCATACAGCGGATGCGGATGGCACACCACCGCCGCCGTATGCGGCGCCATGTGATCGGGCTCCTCGAGCAAAGCCTCGAGCATCCCCGCCGGCCCCTGAATAGAGTGAGACTCAATCCTCCGCGGCATGAAGAGATTTTTCTCTGCGTTTCCTCTGCGCTCTCTGCGTCTCTGCGGTTCAGCCCGGCCCTCAGTTCGTCCGGTAATTCGTGAACTGCATATCGATGCCGAAATCGCTATTGCGCAGCACCTGGATCACGGACTGCAGCGTATCCCGGTCCTTGCCCGCCACCCGCACGAAATCGCCCTGGATCGAAGCCTGCACCTTCAGCTTCGTGTCCTTGATCTTCTTGACGATCTCCCGCGCCTTCTCGGTCGGGATCCCCTGCTGGAGCGTGATCTCCTGCCGCACGGTCGAGCCCGCCGCCGGCGTGATCTCCCCGAAAGTCAAGCCCTTGAGCGGCACACCCCGCTTCACCAGCTTGCTCTCCAGGATGTCCACCACCGCCTTGACCTTGAACTCATCCTGGCTCGCCAGCAGGATCTTGTTCTCTTTCTCCTTCAGCTCAATCGAGGACTTCGAGTCTTTCAAATCGTACCGCTGCGAGACTTCTTTCTGTGCCTGCTGCACGGCGTTCAGCACTTCCGGTATCTCGATCTTCGAAACGATATCAAAGCTGTTGTCGGGCATATCTGTCTATTTCGGAGGCTCCACGTCGAGACCCAAAATCGAATTCGTCCGCAGCCGCAGGCTGTTCACGCGCCGCACCGGCTCCGCCATCACCGGCGCGGCCGGAGGAGGCGCAGCGGGCTCTGCCGGAAGGGCGGGCCCATGGCTCGCGCGAGGCGCCGCTTGCGGCGCAGGATTGGGCGCCGCCGGCTTGTTGGATTGCAGCGCAGCCACCACCCGCTGCGCGATCTCCTCCACCATCGATTCCATCGCGGCATCGAGCGCCACAGTCACCGCCGCCTTCACCTGTTCGGCATCGACCACCGCCACGAACGGCAGCGCCGGGGCCTTCTTCTCTGCCTGCCCCTGATCCCGGACCCCCGATCCCTGAGCCCGATCCCGCGCCGCCGCCTCGGCCAACGGCCTCACCGCCGCCGCCAGCGCCGTCGCCTCGAACGGCTTCTTGATCGTGCCGTCGGCCGCGACCCGCTTCGTCTGTTCCTCGTCGAAATCCTCGAGGACGCCCGCCGTCAGGATCACCCGCACGTGCCGGTGCCGCGGATTCATCTTCAGGTATTGGCACAACTCGTAGCCCGTGCGCCCGGGCATCACGGTATCCGCCAGCACCACGTCCGGATCGACGTCCTCCAGCCGGATCAGCGCGGAATCCGCATTGCTGACCGTGACCACCTCGAAGCCTTCTTCGCTGAGGATGCGCTCCCCCATCCTCTGCGCGTGCGGGCTGTCATCCACCAGCAGAATGCGGCTCATCAGTTGGAAGGGTTGGACGCCTTCGCCGCCACCTTGCCGCTGGCCGGCTTGCTCTTTTCGGGCGCTTCCGCCGCCGGCTTGAGCTTGGCAATGGTCTTCTGCGAGAGTCCCGTGCGGATCAGGTCGTTGATCGAAAGGTACGGCCGCATCAGCACGATGCGCTTGGCCATCGTCTTGTTGATGCCCGGCAGCTTGGCGATCTCCTGCTCGGTGGCCGAGTTCAGGTCCACGCCCTGCCGCGTCACCGCGTTGGGTTTGAACTGCTGCTGCATCGCCGGAACCGCCGTCGCGGTTCCATCCGCGTTGGCGCCCTGCGCCGCCGCCGACCGCGCATCCGGGTTCTTGTCGAGCGCGCTCGTGTCGGTTGCGATCTGCGCGCCGACGTCCGTCACTCCGCTCTGCCCCGCCGTGCCCGCCGCCGTAGCCGGCACGCTCGCCGGAATCGTCGGACGGAACGCGGTCATCTGCGGCGCGCCGGATTTCGCCGCCGCCAGCGTGTCCGCCTTTCCGCTGAACGGCTCCCAAACCTTCCCGAGCAGGCCCCGCTTCCCGCGGTTATCCAGCTCGTACTTCATCCGCGCATACGCCACCGGATCGGCCTCCGGCACGGGCCGCTTCATCTCCTGCAGTTTCGCCTTGGCCTCCTGCGCGTGGCTGCTCAGCGGGTAATCCCGCACGATCCGCGTGTATGCGTCCGCCTGCTGATTTTCAAACCGGTCGCCCATGCGCCGGTAGGCGTCACCCAGCTCCCACAAAGCCTCGTCCGCCTGGCTGTACAGTGGGAACTGCGTCGCCACCGCCGCCAGCCGGTTGGCCGCCGACGGCATGCTGCCCTTGTGATAGTAGAAGTGCCCGACCTTGTATTCCTTGTCCGCCAGCACCTCCTGCACATTGCGTAGAAGCTGCTGCGCCTCCGGAGCGAACTTGCTGTTGGGGAACTGCACCAGGAGCTGCCGGCATTCGTCTTCGGCGCGCAGCGCGTGCGTCGAATCGCGGTCGCTCTTATCCATCTGGTTGTACTGCATCTTGCAGATTTTTTCCTGCGCTTCCGCGGCTTCCTCCATCTGCGGATAGAACAGGATAAAGTCTTTGTACTCCGCCTCCGCCTGCGCCATGCCGTGCGCGCCGCCTTCGCGGTACCAGCTATCCGCCAGCGCCAGTTTCGCCTTGGCCAGATACTCGCTGGTGTCGTAGGTGTTCATCATCGTCTGCAGCTCGAGCCGCGCCCGCTCATAACGCCCGTGCTCCAGATCGTTGATCGCCGCGTCGAAGAGCACCTTGTCCGGCTGCTGCGTATCCTTGGCGATCGGATTCTCGTACTTGTGACGGCGGATGCCGCACGAACTCAGCAGCAGGACGCCCAGTCCCACCACGCCAGCGCAACGAATGACTCTTGCAACCATATGATTCCGTTCCATCCACCCATCACCCGCAGTTCTCAGCGTCACCTCTGTGTCCTCTGTGTCTCTGCGGTGAAAAGGAGGCTCTCAGCCATCTCACACCCGGATCGCCGTCGCATTCGCCGCGATCTCCCGCATCTCCCGCACCGTCGCCTCCGGGTCTGGACTGTGAAAGATCCCCGACCCTGTGACGATCCAGTCACACCCGGCGCGCACCACGTCCGCCAGATTATCCTTGTGCACGCCGCCATCGATTTCGATCGGCAGCGCTATCCTCTTCTCCCGGCGCATTCTATCGAGCGCCCGCACCTTGTCCAGCACGTACGGGATAAACGCCTGCCCGCCGAAGCCGGGATTGACGCTCATCAGAAGCACGTAATCCGCCACTTCCAGAACGTCCCCCAGCAGCGCGACCGGCGTCGCCGGATTCAGCACCACGCCCGCCATTGCGCCCGCCCGCCGGATCATCCCGAGGACGCCGTCCAGATGCCGGCAGGCCTCGTAATGTACCGAAACCGAGTTCGCCCCCGCCCGGACGAATTCCTCCGCATACCGGTCCGGCTCCTCGATCATGAGGTGTACGTCCAGATGCAGCCGCGTCGCCTTCCGCACCGATTCCACCACCGGCGGCCCGATCGTCAGGTTCGGGACGAAGTGCCCGTCCATCACGTCCAGGTGCAGCATGCGCGCGCCGCCGCGCTCCACCCGCCCGATTTCCTCGGCCAGGCGCGCGAAGTCCGCCGACAGTATTGAGGGAACAATTTCAATCATTTGCGGGCTGCTCAGATTTTATCACAGCGGCGAAAATCCATCCGCGTCGGGCCGTACTGCGGGCCGGCAACCGCACCATCCACCGGATGACGAGGAAAGGACCATGCCGCAACGGTTCTCATACGCTCAGGCATCGGGAAGCGCCCCCTCCAACAACGTGCGCCGCCGCCTTCGCCCAACCACTTGCGTTGTGAGTTCACGAAAGAGCAGTGCCGGCATTCGCATGCGAATGTCCGACATACCGGGCGCTAGTAATCGATCATATGCACATATTTAGTGGATTCACTAAGTGGATATGCCCGTTCTGATCGCCCCAAGTGGCAGGCATCTTGCTCGATATAAGAAGGAGGCTGGTTATGAGAAGATCGATTGTGATTGCCCTTGTCTCCGTGGGGCTCCTGGGCGAAGTGGTGGCTCCGGCCATCGCCGGCACCAAGG
The DNA here is from genome assembly GCA_035293845.1 of Bryobacteraceae bacterium. Classification (GTDB taxonomy): domain Bacteria; phylum Acidobacteriota; class Terriglobia; order Bryobacterales; family Bryobacteraceae; genus DATGMB01. The sequence goes on along the minus strand of DATGMB010000018.1, from coordinate 4,936 downwards.
TCGTCGTCCACAAATACAGGCGCAGCCGCCGCGGCCGCCGCGCGCGAAACGCCGCGATCGGAGCGGCGGGCGGAGCCGCGGGTGGCGCGATCCTGGGCCGCGGACGCGGCGCCGGCGCCGGGGCAGTCCTTGGAGGCACGGCTGGCGCTCTGGTTCCGCGCCGCCGCCGGTAATACCGCGCAGCACAATGATAGTCCGCCGTCTGCGGGTGTGAGGAAGGCGCTCCATGCCACAATCTTCTAGCAACCTGTTCGTGGGACGGTGGTGGGTAGTATTTCTACGCGGCCTGGCGGCGCTGGCCTTCGGCGGGCTGGCGTTTGCCTGGCCGCACCTGACTCTGCTCACGCTGGTGCGCCTGTTCGGCGGTTTTGCATTGGTCTATGGCGTCTTCTCCACCTACGCGGCGGTCGCCAACCGCCGGCCCGGCAGGAACCGCTGGCTTCTCCTGCTGGAGGCCGCGGTCGCCTTCGCCGCCGGTATCGTGTCGCTGCGCGCCGCTTCGAACGCCGTGACGGTGCTCATCTTCCTGATCGGACCGTGGGCGCTCGTCACCGGCGTCCTCAGGGTCGCCGAAGCCATCCGCCTGAGAAACCAGATTACCGGCGATTTATGGCTCGGCCTCAGCGGCGCGGTGACGATCATCCTGGCAATGATCCTGTTTCGCCGCAACATCGCCAGCCTGATCGAGTTGGCCCCGATCGTCGCCGGATACGCCCTCCTGCTGGGGCTCTTCGAAATCCTGCTCGGCTTCGATCTCCGAAAAATGCGGGGCATCCGTCCGGCAGCCTGATCGGCGCCCCGCCCCTTGCCTGCCGCCCGCCCGCGCACTCCCAAGTCTTCGCCCGGCGCCCCCAAAATGTCCGCAGGATTCTCCGCGGGAATTCCGTTCCTGTCCATGTATGCCAAACCTACGGAGGTTCCGCATGAGAATCGCAAGCCGCCCGCTGCTGTTCGCATTTGCTCTCGCCCTGGCGGGCTCCAGCCTCGAAGCCCAGACGCCCACGATCTCGAACGTCACCGGCGTGGGTACCAACCTTTTCTGCCCCGGAGGGCGCGCCTACGTCAGCGGCGCCAACCTCGGCGGCAGTTCCGCCACCGTCACCGTCGGCTCCAAGCAGGCCTACGTCCGCTCGGTCAGTAACACGTTCCTCGATGTGCAACTCCCCGTCGACGCGCCGCTCGGCCCCACCACCCTCAAGGTCGGCGCCTCCGCCGCGGTCAACATCACCCTCGTCCAGTACGCCCCCGGCGTCCTCACCGACGGCCTCCCGGACGACATCGCCTCCGCCTTCCACGTCTCGTCGCAAAAGCCCGTCACCGCCGGCTCTCCCGCATCGCCCAATGAGCAGATCGCTCTCAATGTGAACGGCCTCGGACCCACCAATCCGCCGGTCGCTACCGGCTTCATTCCCAGCGATAATAGCGTCGTCACCGCCACGCTGCCCGGCATCGCGGTGGGCGGCCAATCCGCCAAGGTCTCCACGGCTTATCTTTCCGATGCCGGTATCTACACTGTCGTCTTCACCGTCCCCGCCGGGGTCGCCGCCGGCAACCAGAAGATCACCGTGAGCATCGGCGGCTCCACCAGCGGCCCGGCCCTGCTCCCCGTCGCCACCGGCCCCATCGTCAGTACCGTCTCGAACGCCGCCAGCTACATCGATCCCTCGCTGCCCAACGGCGGCATCGCGCAAGGCTCGATCTTCGTCGTACAGGGCAATAATCTCGGGCCCGCGACCCTCACCACCGACACCAAAACCACGTTCCAGAACACCATCCTCGCCGGAACCTCTGTCAGCGTCACCGTGAACGGCACGACCGCCCAGGCCTTGATGTATTACACCTCTGCCAACCAGATCGCCGCCCTGCTGCCCTCCAACACCCCCGCCGGCACCGGGACCCTCACCGTCACTTACAACAATCAGACCGGCCCCGCGTACCCCATCACCGTCGTTCCCAATGCCCTCGGCATCTTCACCGTGACCTCGGACGGCCAGGGCGCCGGCATCGTCACTTATCCCGATTACAGCCTCGTCTCGGTCGAACGTTCGCCCAACTGCGGCGGCCCCTACACCACCTGCGGCGCCGCGAATCCGGGCGACGTCCTCACCATTTGGGCCACCGGGCTCGGCCCCATCAACGGCAATGACGCCAAAGGCGATGGCCTCGGCGTCAACATGCCCAATATCCCGCTCACCATCTGGCTCGGCAGTGTGTCCGTCTCCGCCACGTACCAGGGCCGCGGCTGCTGCATCGGCGAGGACCAGATCATCTTCACCGTCCCGGCCAACGCCCCCACCGGCTGCGCCGTGCCGCTCTCGATCCAGATCGGCAACGTCATCAGCAACGTCGTCGCGCTCCCCATCGCTATCGGCCAACGCGCCTGCACGCCCGCCGATCCCAAATTCCCCGCCGGAACTGCGCAGCGGCTGACCGCCCGGACCGGGCCGTTCTCGTACGCGGAAATCGACCTCAAGCACGTCGACCAGCAGCCCGGCTTCAAGGACGTGTTCACCGGCCAGTTCCTCAAGTTCAATATCGCGCCCGCCGTGCAGCCCTTCTTCATGTCGTACGCCGATATGCCGCCGATCGGCTCCTGCGCGGTCGTCAACAACCTGAACGGCTTCGGCTCCAACGTGCCGCTCACGCCGGTCGCGCCCCTCGACTTCGGCCCGCAGATCTCGGTCCAAGGCCCCGGAGGCACGAAGAACGCTCCCGCCAGTGGCGGCCAGTTCCTGACCACCATCGACCCCAAGGGCAATTTCCTGGTGCCCGGGACCTATACCGTCACCACACCTGGCGGAGCCGATGTGCCGGCCTTCAGCGCCTCAATCTCGATCCCAACAATGCCCACCATGACCAGTCCACAACCCGACGCCGCGAATCCCGTCCCCGTCACGCGCGCCGATGGCCTGACCGTCAACTGGTCCGGCGGAGGATCCGCCGCTTACGTCGAAATGGAGGTCTACAGCGCCACCGATAACACCTACAACAAAGGCGCGGACGTCGTCTGCTCGGCGCCGGCCGCCGCCGGCACGTTCACCGTTCCGCCCAGCGCCCTGCTTGCGCTACCCGCCGGCAACTTCGCGCAATTGGCCTTCCGGCCCCACGCGACCCCCGTCAACCCGGACGGCACCGGCGTGAACGCTCCGTTCCTCTCGGCTTGGTACGCCTCGTTCACCTCGCTGTCTCTCAAGTAATGACCGCCGCGAAGAACCCGTCGCCCGGATCGCGCCCCGGTACGCGCTGCATCGTCTCACGTACCCGCGCGCCAGCGGCCGCCACCACGTCCTCGTTCTCTTCCCGCTCCATCGAGCATGTGGAGTAAACGAGAACCCCGCCCGGCTCCAGCACGGCAAGCGCGTTGCGCAGCAGCGCCGCTTGCCGTTGCTGCAAGTCCGCCAGGTCGTCCTCTCGCAGCTTCCACTTAATCTCCGGATTCCGCCCCAGCGTCCCCGTGCCCGAGCACGGCGCATCGACCAGCACCCGGTCGAAACGCCGTCCAAACGGCAGCGGCTCGGTCCCGTCCACGACCGCGAGTTCCGCGCCCATCCCCTTCATGCCCGCGATCCGATGAAAATGCACGTCGCACGCGAACGCCCGCACCCCCGCCTCCATCGCCTGCGCCGTCTTGTTCCCCGGCGCTGCGCACAGGTCGAGAAACGTCTGCCCCGCGCTCAGGCCCAGCAGCGGCACGATCGCCTGCGCCCCGATGTCCTGCATCCGCCCCCGGCGCGCATACTTCTCCGGTTCGCGCAGCGCCGCCCGCGCGATCCCCTCGGCGATCTCCGCGCCGTACTGCCGCTCCCACCGCCTCAGCAGCCACTCCGGACACGAAAGCTCGACTTCCCGCGAAGGCCACTCAATCCGTTGCGGTCCCTGATCTCCGCCTTCTCCGTGTTCCCTCCGCGCTCTCTGCGCCTCTGCGGTTGGCAAATCGCCCGCGGCCACCCGCCGCAGCACCGCGTTGACGAGTCCCGCGGCCGACACCTTCCGCGCCCGCTTCACCAGCTCGACCGATTCGCCGATCGCCGCGTGCGCCGGCACCCGGTCCAGGTGCCGCAACTGGTAAATTCCCATCCGCAGCGCCGTCCGCACCGCGGCATCCAGCTTCCGCGGCCCCGCCTGTTTTTCGATGAGAAAATCGAGCTGCGCCCGCCGCCGCAGCACCCCGAAAACGATCTCGGAAGCCAGCCCGGCGTCCCGCGCATCGAGCGCCGCACACTCCCGCAGCAGCAGGTCCGAGGCATACCCGCCCCCTTCGACCTTCTGCAGTACTCCGAACGCCGTCCGGCGCGCGGCGGAAATCGCCACTTACTGCTTGGGACTGGCCTTCGACATCTTGGCCATCATGTCTTTGAGGATATCGCTCGCGGGAGCCTGCTTGTACCCCTCCGGAATCTGGAACACCGAATCCGGAACCGAGGCCGTTGAGAGCTCCGCCAGTTCCTGCGTCATCGTCATAAGCGGCGCGTCCGCGTCGAAGCCGGCGCCGAAGGGGCTCGCCTGCGGATTCGCCTTCATCATCGCCGCGATCATCGGCATGTACATCTCGAGTTGCGTCCGCAGCACCATGGGAGTCCCGCTCTTCTGAAAGTCTTTCATCATCCCCTCGAACGCATCCGAAAAGCCGGGCATCTGCTGGAGCATCTTCCCCATCATCTCGATGGGGTTCAGGGTCGAGCTGGCGAACAGGTGGTAGCCCACCAGCTCGCGCACGGCGGGGTTCTTCATTGCCTCGCTCGGCTTCGCCGTCCAGAAGTGGATCACCATCCGCATCATCGGCCCCGGCGGCACATTCGGCATCGCCGGCGCATCCACCGTGATCTCCATCTGCCGTTCCTCGCCTTCGATCCCCTGGATCGTCTCCGCCTTGCCCGTCGACTTGGAATCGAAATGCGTCTTCATCGACGCCATCATGGCCTTCGCCTGCGCCGGC
>DATGMB010000017.1:0-12445 GCA_035293845.1 Bryobacteraceae bacterium | reverse complement strand
CGGTATCGCGACTGCGGCGGACCGCTGCACCAATGGGAGATCCGGCTGGCGTTGCTGGACGAAGGCGAAATGGCGGCGTTGGCGGAGTTTCTGGAGGACAACCAGGGCGCATTCGCGACGTTCTCGTTCACCGATCCATGGGACGGTACGGTGTATCCGAATTGCCGCCTGGCGTCGGATGAACTGGTTCTTACCGCCGCGGGCGAGATGGACGCAAGCACCAGCTTCGTGGTGATGGAGAACCGGTCATGAGCACGCTGGCGTATCCGCAGTTGATGCAGTATCCGGTGTTGAAGCGGCGGAAATTGCGGACGGTGGTGAACCGTTCGGCGGACGGGCACGTGGTGTCGCTGGCAGACACGCCCGGGGGGGTCACCGAGTGGCAATTGCAATACGGTGGACTGAGCGATGCGGAGCTGGCGGTGCTCGAAACCTTCTTCGCGGCGGCAGAGGGAACACTGAACCCGTTTACGTTTCTCGATCCGGAAGCGAACCTGCTGGCATGGAGCGGCAAGCTAGACGAGGCCGCATGGGTGAAGGGGCCGGCGCTGACGCTCTCCAGCACGAGCGGCGGGTGGCAGGTGAACAATCCGGGAGCGGGCGCGCAAAGCATCACGCAGACGATCGAAGGACCGGCGGGGATCGTGTACTGCCTGAGCGCGAGCGTGGAGGGCGCCGCCGGGAGCACGGTGACCCTGCTGGCGGGCAGCCAGCGGGCTCCGCAGACGCTCGCGGGCGGCTGGCAGCGCATCGTCTTCTCAACGACACCCGATGTGGCCACGTTCGGACTGGAGCTGCCGGCGGCGGGAGCGGTGACAATCGCGGGATTCCAGGTCGAGGCGCAGCCGGGCGCTTCAACGTACCGAGAGAGCACGAGGGGTGGCGTCTACGTGGGCGCGCGGCTCGGCACGGATGCGCTCGATATCGTAACGACGGATGTAAACCGGCATTCCTGCACGGTGAGAGTCTTCTATGCAGACCATCTTTGATTTGAAGGAACAGGCGATCACGGACACGCCGCTCCTGGTGTTCGACTGCACGCTGGCGGACGGGACGGTCGAGCATTGGAGCACCCACGCCGTGACCGTGGCGGGCACCGCGTATGCGCCGCGAGTGCTGCAGCACAACGTGTTCGAGATGCAGGCGGCCTCCAACCAGGGCGTGGACGGCATCCCGCGCATCTCGCTGGTGCTCGCGAACGCGGATTCGCACTTTTCGGAAATCGAACGCGCCACGGGGTGGAAGGGCGCGCAATTGACCGCCACGTTCCTGTTCTACGATCTGCGCAACAACCAGCCTGCAACGGACACTCAGGTGGTCTTCAAAGGGATCTGCAATCCGCCGGACGAGATCCGCGAGGCAACGATGCGGCTGACGGCGGGCAACCGGATGAGCCTGCAGCGGCTGTTGCTGCCGCAGGTGCGCATCCAACGGCGGTGCCCCTGGAGCTTTCCGTCGACCGATGCGGAACGGACGGAGGCGATCGACGGCGGGACGAACGGCAAGTATTCGCGATTCTATCGGTGCGGGTATTCGGCGGGCATCACGGGCGGCACAGGGACGCTCAACGGCGCGGCGCCGTTCACGGACTGCGACTACACCCGGGCCGGCTGCCAGGCACGCGGGATGTGGACGAACTTTGGCGGTATCGAGTTCGTGCCGTCTGCGATCGCGGTGCGGAGTTACGGAGACAAGAACTGGCACACGTCGGCGATTTCGGTCAACGAGGTCCTGTACAACGATTTCGTGCCGCTGGTGTACGGCACGGCGTGGTATGCACCGCCGATCGTGTTCGCGCGCAATGACGGCAATCTGACCCGCATGCAGGTGCTGTTGGGGATGGGGGAAATCGCGGGCGTCGTCACGGTATTAGTGAACGATATCGAGATTCCGCTGGGCGTGGCCGGCGTGGACATGACGGGCACGGGCTGGTACAACATCCCGACGTTGGGGACGCGGAGCGGGACGGTCGATTCGAACTACCCGGACGGCGACCCTTACGGGAGCATGGCATACCTTTCGGTGGTGGTGCCGAACCGGCTGAACGACGGGACTGCGCTGCCGACGATCAAAGTGCTGGTCAGGGGCCTGAAGCTGCCCGTGTACAACGCGGATGGGTCGGCCGCCGGCGAACAGTTCACGAACAATCCGGCGTGGGTGCTGCTGGACAATCTGCGGCGCATGGGGTGGGGCGTGGACGAAATCGACCTGTCGAGCTTTGCGGCCGCGGCCGCGTACTGCGCCGAACCGCTGCCGGCCGTGGACTTGAACGGCAACCCGGTGCAGTTGCCGCGCTTCGAATGCAACCTGGCGCTGCAGAGCCGTCGGAGCGCGGGCGACCTGGCGCGCGGCGTGCGCAACACCGCGCGGCTGCTGCTGACTTACGGGGCGAACGGCGCGGTCACGGTGAAGGTCGAGGACAGCATAGCGAACGAGATGCCGACGAAGCCGGCATGGTCGAATGCGACGGAGCCGCTCAACGGGGGCTGGCCGAGCTACGAATTCGGCGACGGCAGCACGGGTGTCTCGGGCATCCTGCGCAAACCGAATGGCGAACCAAGCGTGCGCGTGTTCACGCGGAGCATCGCCGATACCCCGAACCTGCTGGCCGTGGAATTCCAGGATGAACTGAACGATTACCAGCAGGATGGATACACGCTGACGGATCCGGAAGATATCGCGCTCACCGGGCAGGAGGTCTCGGCAACGCTGCCGGCATTGGGCATCGCGAATTACGATCAGGCGGGGCGCATCCTGAAGATGAGCCTGGATAAGTCAATTCGCGGCAATACTTATATCGAGTTCGATACCAGCGTAAAGGCGCTCGGCATACGGCCGGGCGACCTGATCACGATCACTTATCTGAAGGAAGGGTTCGAGCGCCAGCCATTCCGGGTTTTGAAAATCGCGCCATCAACGAATTACCGGACCACGACGATTACGGCGCAGATTCATGACGATTCGTGGTACGCCGACAGCAACGGCCAGTCCACGTCGGCGCCCGGCGGACGGCGGCAGGGGACCGCCGGAACGGGCATTCCGCGGCCGTTACTGGGGAGCGTTCTGGACGCCAGCGGCGACGTCCAGTTCGGGATCCAGGAGTCGGAAACCACGGCGAGCGACGGGACGGTGGAAGCAAGCGTGAGCGTGGCGTTTCTTCCACCGCCCGTCGCGACGGGGCCGGGGCCGGGTATTCCACTGGTAAGCCTGGCGGCTTCCCTGGGGACCGGAGGAACGTTGGCGGCGGGTCAGACGCTGTATTACGGCATTTCGGGCGTGGACGCGAGCGGGAACGAGGGAGGAATGTCGTTCCTGGTGCGGGCGGCTGTCGTGGCGGATGCGAGTACGGTGACGCTCACCGGCCTGAGCTTTGCTCCGGGGACGGCGACGTTCAACGTGTACCGCGGGACGACGCCCGCCGAGTTGTTCCGAATCGCTACGGGGCAGACGCTAGCCGCGTCGTTCACCGACAGCGGGCTGGCGAAACAACTGGCGGCGCCGCCGGATCCGAATTTCGATCACGCGAATTTCTACTGGCGGATGGAAGTGGTGCCGGAAGTGGCGGCGACGGCGTTCTCGAGCACGACCATCGCCAATCAGACGCTGGACATGCCGGTGAACCGATACGCCGGCGCTGTGGTACGGATCACGCGGGGAACGGGCGCGGGGCAGGAGCAGGCGATCGAAGGCAACACCGCGACTACCCTGACGCTGGGCGCGGCGTGGGCGGTCATGCCGGATGCGACCAGCTTCTTCGCGGTGGCGGAGAGCGGATGGAAGTTCGGGGCGATGGCGCAGACCAGCCCGGCGGTATTCACGATTCCGAACCGCGCGGGCGAAACGGTCGAGATCCTCGGGGCAGCGGCGAACGCCGGCAATGTGGAGTGCCCGGCGGAACTTTCGACGGTGACGCGGTGGCAGATCGGCGGCGCGGGCGAAGGCGGGGATAATGGCGTGCCCGCGGCTCCGTTCTTCGGACTGGCGGCGGGCGCGAATGGGGGCACCGTTGAGCTCAGCGGTGTCTCGTTCGGCAGCCTGACGAACACGGCGACGATCAGCTCGGGTACGCTGACCCTATATTACCGGGACGAGCTTTCGCCGGCGCTGGGCACGCCGGCGAACGCGATGGCAGCGACGGATACCGCACTTACGCTGGCCGCAGCGGCCAACGTGCCGGTGGGCAGCTATCTGCAGATCGATGCCGAGGTGCTGCGGGTGACGGCCGCGCAGGCGGGCGGGACACAGTACACGGTGGCGCGCGGGATCGACGGGACCGCGGCGGCCGCACACGCGGTATCGGCAGCAGTGTACCTGCTCAAGAACCGCACGGAGATCGTGCCGTTTCCGACGGGATTTTTTGGCAGCCCGTACAGCGGGAGCTGGCGGTATCCGATCGCCCTGGTGGACGCTCGTGTGGCCTGCGCGGAGATGTTCGTCACCAACACACGCGGTAACAGCCCGGTGGCTAGCACGTACCTGACGAACAACGACGACGAGGGGCTGCGCACGCTGGCGGGCGGGCAATATTCGATCCAGGTGGCAGGATTCCTGGCTGTCGATGCGGCGGCGGCGCCGCCGCTGATCGTGGATACCCCGCATTCGGTGCGGGACGTGTACGCGGTGCTGGGGACGGCCGCCGATGCTCCAGTTACCTTGCAACTGAACGTGAACGGCGCGCCGTATTGCATGGTGACGTTCGTGACGGGACAGACGATTTCGAATTCGACGAATGGCAACATGCTGCCGCCGCTGATGGCAGGCGCTCAGGTGACGCTCGCGGTGCTTTCGGTCGGGCAGATGCAGCCGGGGGCGGACCTGACGGTGATGATCCGACTCTAGGAGGCCAGAAGAATTGCCGGAACCATTGACGAAATTGCGCCCGGACCGGGATCTGCAGTGCTACTTTCAGGAGCCGACGGCAGTAGCGGCGCTGAGCGGCGCCAACGCAAACGGGTTCACGGTCTCGGGAACATGGCGGCAGCAGTTCGACTGGGCCGTGGTCGAATGGAGCCGGGATAACGGGTTCGAGCATCCCGCGCTGCGGAACCTGCCGGACGGAGACCTGAGCGGCATCGTATTGACTTACGAAGAGACGCGTACGGGATGTATTCCGATGGATTCGACCAGTTACGATTCCGTGGGGTGGAGTTACGTGCGGATCTGGGAGGAATCGGGCGGCAGCGAGAACTTCCATTGGGTGCCGCTGCTGGCGCATGCGACGCCAATCGCCGGGCAGACGACGCAGCCCACCGCGCAATTCACCTTGCAGGGCACGCCGACGGCGGGGGATTACGTCGAGCTTGCGTGGCTGGACCAGCATGCCAATTATCAGGTGGGGGCGAGCGATACGCTGGAAACGATCGCAGCGGGACTGGCGGCCTTCATCAATCAGGCAAGTGCGACCAACGGGGTTACGGCGGCGGCGAGTGGAGCGCAGATCACATTGACGTACAACGGGATGCCTGGGGCAAATGGCAACCGCGTCGGCGTATACGCGGGGGTGCAGGGGGCGGGGACGGAAAGCTGGTCGCCGGGGTGGAGAATGTTCAGCGGAGGGACTTCGCCGACGGTGTGGCGGGTGTCGCTCGATTTCAGCAACCTCAAGGACTCTACGGGCGCAACTGTCAACACCACCAACGTACGGCGGCTGCGGTGGACGTGGGCGGCGGACTGGCAGTACGGCAATTTCGAGCGCAGCGAATTCGCCGTGACCATCGCAAATTGGCAGGCGACGGGGAGCGGGCTCACTTACAGCGTGGCGGGGCCGGGCAGCCGGCGGATCGAAGATACGGACTCGTCCGTGACTTATGCGGGTGACTGGGCGGAGGAGAGAGGGAACTACTCGGGCGGATCGATCCGGCATAGCACCAACCCGGGTGACCATCTGCAATGTACCTATACGGCGGCTGGGACGCATTCGCTGTACCTGGGGACGCGGTATACGAATCATGGAGCAACGATCGCCATTCAAGTAGATGGCGGCACGCCAACGGCGCTCAGCTTGGAGCGGGCGCTCGAGGATGTGCTGATCCGGGTGCCGCTGGGACAACTGCCGGCCGGGACGCATACGGTGACCGTCTCGCATACTGGAGGCGTAGGAACGGATGTCTATTTCGATTTTCTGGAGCTCGCGCTCCCTTCCCCCAATCTGCCGACGTTCGCAACCTATCCAACGACGACGCTGGCAACCGATTGGGACACGAACCATTCACTCGCGATCGCGCCGGAGCGGACGGCGTGGCTGATCCAAACGCTGGGATTCCGAGGCCGAGCGAATCACTATGCAGGCGCCCTGCAGTTCTACGAGCTGACCAATCCGACGGCGCAGTACGCATCCGCGACGGTGACGTTCAGCGGCTCTCCAGCATTCGGCGGGACCACGCAAATCACGCTGGCGGGAACGACGCTCTCGCACGTCAATCTAATCACCGACACCGCCGAGAGTATCGCGAAGTGCTTCGAGCTGCTGATCACAGCGGGGACCAGTTCGGTCTGGGCGCGCGCCAATGGGGCAATACTGACTCTTACGGCGCGGGCGGCCGGCGTCGCCGGAAATGGGATGGCGCTGTCGGCTTCGACCGGCAGCACGGCATTCACGGCGACGGCGAGCCCCGCCCTGGTGGGCGGGGAGGACGGAGCCTGGCTGACGGATCTGAATGCGCTGCCGCGGCTCAATCGGGCGGCACGGGACTGGCATAGCGCGTATTTCCGGGCACTCGCCGGCTACGGCATCACTCCCACGGCATCGTTCAGCATGGAGTTGGGGAACGGGGACGATTCCACGGCGGCGGGAATCGCACAGCGGTTTCCGGACGGGCCTTGCCACGTCAACACACCAGCGCTGCAGACCAACTTCAGCCCGGCCAGCCTGGCATTTTGGCAGCAGGTGTACACGGATATGGCGGGGCTGTTGAGCGGCGCGGGATGTGTTCCGTATCTGCAGTTCGGCGAAGTGCAGTGGTGGTATTTCGCAGACTCGGCAGGAATGCCATTCTACGACGCCTACACCACGAGCACTTTTCAAAGCACCTACGGGGTTGCGATGCAGACGATTCCGAGCCAGAACGCGAGCCCGACAGCGTATCCCCAGGAATGCGCATTGCTGCCCAAGCTGGTAGGCGAGTTCACGTCCGCGGTGATGACGTTCGTGCGTCAGACCTATGGGAATGCGCGGTTCGAAGTGCTGTATCCGCCGGACACGAACGCGACGGCGCTCGATCAAATCGTCAATTTTCCATCGGCGTACTGGACGCCCGCCACGCTTGCGTGTTTGAAGACAGAAAACTTCACGTACACGGGGGATCGCAATCTGGACCTGGCGCGGCAATCGATGGCGGTGCCGCAGCGGTACGGGTTTCCCCGGGCGCAGATGAGTCACTTGATCGGGATCGGAGATTCGACCACTCCGTGGGCGCGGGAATGGGAACTGGCGATCGGACAGGGCATGGAATCGACCGTGCTGTTCGCACTCGACCAGTTTTGTCTAATCGGGTATCCGCTGCCCCTGCGCGCGCCGGCAAGGCGGGCGCTCTACCTGGGCAAATGATGGCGGATTGCGCGTCAGGCGCTGGCCGGCGGGCGCATTGCGGCGGCGCGATAGGCGCAGGCAACGACAACCAGGAACATGGTGAGCACTTCGCTATCGCCCAGGTTGTATTCGAAGAACCCTTCCGCCAGGGCGGCCAGGATCACGGCAATGCCGCCGTGGAGAAGAAAGCGGGAATCGCTCGGGCCGGGGGGCAAGGTGCGGAGGGCGGTCCAATAATCGAAGAGCATCCGGCCGAGCAACCACAGCAGGATCAGCAGAACCGGGATGCCACGCTCGGCGGCGTACTGCAGGTAAATGTTATGCAGGTGGCCGTACCAGCCGCTGGGCAGCGGGCGCGGGACGTCGGCGGGGATCCAATCCGCGAAGTGGTACTTGGGACCTTCCGGGCCAATGCCGAACACCGGATGCGCTTCGATCATCCTGAGGCCGGTCCGCCACGTGACCACGCGGAAGGCATTGGAATCGACACCAGTGGGGTGCAGCAGAGAGTTGACGCGGTCCTGAATAATGGGCGGCGCGACCAAGTAGCCGGCGGCGACCAGCACCGGCACCGCGGCCACGGCCCAGCGATTCCAGAACCATAGAAGATAAAGGCCGCCGGCCAGAAGGCCGATCCAGACGGCACGTGTCTCCGCGAGCAGGATCGCGATGCACATCAACGCGGCGCAGCCGAGCCAGATCCAGCGGCGGCGCGCCGGCGGGGCGAAAAACAGGAACGCGGCGAGCATCAGGAGCGCAAACATCTGCTGGCCGGCGAAAGTGTTCCAGTGGCTCATGAAACCCGTGATGCGATCGCCGACGTAGAACGCGTAATCGCCGCGGTGAAGCTGGTGCGCCTGCTGGAGCTTTTGCGCAAACTGAACGAGGCCGCGGATCCCATCGATGGCCGCAAATCCTGCCCAGGTCAGGAAAACGGCGCGGACGAGGCGAACATCCCGGAGACAGGTGTACACCACAAGCAGCTCGAGAAACACGTAGAGCTTGCGAATCTGCGGCAAGCCTTCCGCCGGATGCGGGGAGACAACGAGAGCGACTGCCGTCCCGAGGAAAAACAGCGCCAGCGGAAGCAGGATCCCGCGAGGAAGGCTGATTTTCTCGCCGGAAAGCAGAAGGGCGGCAAGAGCGAGGCCGAGCAGGATCTGGGAGACGGCAATCGAGAACAGGATCGAAACGGCCGAGCCGAACGCCAGCCAGCGTGCGGCGCGGGAGAGGAAAGGCTCCGGGGGAAGCATGGGCTGATCTCAGTATACGGGGTGGACTGCAAGACGCGGCGCGTCTCGAATCGGATCGCCCAAGCTCAGGCAGTGAGCACCTGAATTACGATGCGAAGCTCTTCCAGCAAAGCTCGAAGCCAACCACCATCAGCCAGAGGCAAAGGAGGGCACGCAAGGGGCGCGACGGTACGATGCTGGAGAGGAAAACGCCAGCCATTGCCCCGACGATGCCGCCGGCCAGCAACGGCCAGAGCACGGGCGGCACCTGATGCGCGAAGCTCCAGTGCAGGCCGCCGCCGACCATCGAGACCGCCAGGCCGAAGCAGATATCCGTGGCGACCACTTGTGCCGGCTCCAGTTTGGTGAAATACAGCAGCGCCAGCGTGCCGATCGCGCCCGCGCCCGCAGAGGAGAAACCGACCTCGGCCCCGATGCCGACAGCGAGGGGGATCAGCAAGCGGGAGCGATCGCGGCGCGCAGCTTCCGGCGGTCCGCCGCGCCACATCCGCTGCAGGTTGACTGCTGCGGCGGCGGCAATGCTCAGCCCGAGGACGGCGGGGAGCACGCCCGAGCGGGGCGCGGCGCCGAGGCGTTCGATCGCGAGCGAGCCCAGCAAGACCCCCGGGATTCCCCCCGCGAGCAGCTTTCCCAGAACCCGGAAATCCACGCGGCCGGCGCGTAGATAAGCCGGCGCGATCAGCAGTTTGATCGCCGCCGCAAACAGCAGAGCCACCGTCACGGCCTCGATCGGCGGAACGCCCATGAAGAGGATCAGGAGCGGCGCCGTGAGAATGCCGCCGCCGACGCCTGTCAGCGTGATCGCGAGCGAGATCAGAAACCCCAGGAAGATCGCCATGGGGTCACTCCGCTGGAACGGCCGAAAGGTGAATGCCGCATTCGAGCTTGCGCCCGCCCCAGCGGCCGGAGCGAAGATCGTCGACGCTCACCGGCAGACTGGTGCAGGGCTCGCAGCCGATACTCGTGTAGCCCTGATCGTACAGCGGAAGGATCGGGATGTCGAATTCCTTGAGGTAAGCCCACACTTCGCGCGTGGACCAAAACGCCAGCGGACTGATCTTGCGCAGCACACGGCCGGACGGCAGGCGGAAGGCGCCCTCCGGCTGGAGTTCGGCGCGAGAGGGCGATTGCTCCCGCCGCAGTCCTGTGAGCCAGACATCATACGCTTCGAGCGCCGCGAAAAGGGGCTCGACCTTGCGGAGCTTGCAGCAGCGGTCCGGAGCCGTCCGGTAAAGGATTCCGAGTTCGGCTTCCTGCTCGGCCACGCTTTGGCGGGGGTAGAGGTTGATGAGGTTCAGGTTCCAGGCCGCCGCCATACGGTCGCGGTAGGCGTAGGTTTCGGGGAAATGGTAGCCGGTATCGAGGAAAAGAACGGGAATATCCGGCAATTCCTGCCTTACGAGGTGAGTCACCACCATGCCCTCCGCCTGGAAGCTGCAGGTGATGCAGGCCGCCGGAGCAGACGGACCCTCCGAAGCCAGTGTCTCCCGGATGAGGGTGCGGGCAGCATCGATACGTTGGCTGAGCGACATGCGGATGATCTCTCGTCAAAACGATATCACGGAATTGTCGCATTGTCTATAGGAATTAGGGTGATTGCTGCGGCGTATGCAGGCCGATCCAGTCCAGGATCACCCGGTCGGCCCAGAACCGATGCGGCTGGCGGGCGAGAAATCCAAGATGGCCGCCTTCGCCCGTCGCGACCAGCTCGATGTGTGGATTGGAGCCGACTGCGGCGGATTCGAATATGCCGTACGGAATGAAGGTGTCGTCCTTCGCCTGGATGAGCAGCGCGGGAACGCGGATCCGCGGCAGGAAATGGATCGCGGATTGCGTCTCGTAGTATTCGGCGGCGCCGCGAAAGCCGAACGCCGGGGCGGTGATGCGGTCATCGAGATCGATCAATCGGCGCAGGCCGGCAAAATCGGAAGCGCTGAAGCGGCCGGTAGCCAGGAGCCTCGCGCGCATCCGGCGGATGAAGCGGAGCTCGTAGAGCCGGTTATCGGGCTCGGCGATTCGGCGCGCGCACGCGGCAAGGTCGAGCGGAGTGGAGACGGCGCAGACGCCGCGGATCAGCTCCGGGCCGCGCTCGCCGAGTTCACCCGCGAGCTTCAGCACGACATTGCCGCCCAGCGAGAACCCGACCAGGAACGCCGGCCCGATTTGCCGCAGAACGGCGTGCAGATCGCTGGTAAGGCCCGCATGGTAGAGGGTGTTCGAGAGCCGCTCGGTGCCGCCGCAGGTACGCATATGGAAGCGGTGGGCTGCCCAGCCCCGAGCGAGCGCGCTGGCGGCGAGGCTGCGGATGTAACCGGCCGAGCCGGAGCCTTCGAGCCCGTGGACGAGAACCAGCGCAGGTGCCCGCGCGGGGGCCGAATGCGGCAATTGGCATTGCACAAGGACCTGCACGCCCGGTTCGGTCTGGAAGAAACGCGATTCGAGCGGCCATGCGGGGGAGGCAGTCCGCGGCCAGTAATGGCCGGCGATGGTCTGCCAGTGCGGATTGCGGAAGAGCGGATCGAACGGGAGCATCGGTAGCCGCGGGGCTACTTGGAAGCGGCCGCGCCCACGACCTTGACATCGGTCACATAAAACGTGGAGTCGTTGACCACCACCACGGTCGCCTGGATCTTGTCGCCGACGTGGAGCTTCTGCAGCTCGGAATCCGGCTTGACAGGGTACTCCATCGTCATCGGCATCATCCAATCGCCGATCTGTCCGGCAGCGATCGTGGCGCTGTGGGCCTTGGGGTCGAGCGCCATCACGGTTCCTTCCATGGCGTAGCGCTTGCCCGCCGGCGGCTTCGAAGCGCATGCGGCAAGAATGAGGATCAGGCAGACGAGGGCGGCGGTGAATGTACGCGGCATCGTTTTCCAGTATGGCACCGGTGGGGCTGTGGCTCTGGTGGGGGTGATGTTTTATCGTGAAACATTATGCCTGCCCAGGCACACCGGTCCGATCCTCGCTTACTCGGGCTACGCACCCTTCAATGGGATCACCGGGGAACCCGCCCTCCAGGTGAGTTCCAGGTGTTCTACCACGCATTTCTCGCGTGGCGCCGCGCCAATCGATGGCACAACGAGATGGCGGACCATGTCCCGGATCTGTTCCCATCCGCCGGGTTGGTGGAAGTCAAAAACCAGGTGCAAGACGAACTTGTCGAACGCGGAGGACCGGAGTTTGCCGAACGGACGGCATGGTGGTCGGAGGTGATCGACAGCGTGGGTGGGCAACTCGCGACGGCCGGATTCTGCAACGAGCGTCAACTGGCGGAAGCACGCGAATGCTACGATTCGTGGACCAGGACAGCGCTGATGAAACAGACCCTGGCGATGCGCGCCATCACTGGCGTCGTGCCATAACGCCGGCGCCGGGGTTACGGCCGCGCACCGGGGTTACGGCCGCGCACCGGCACCGGACTCGTGCTGTATGTGGGTGCTTCCTGTGCCCCCCGAAAAATTTCACCCACGCCCGGTGAAAATGTGTGATAATTCATTCGAGTGAATAAAAATTCAAAGCCAAGGACGACGGCTGCCGGATTGGCCAGGCATGCCAGGCGCCTGCCGCGAAGGCCCACCATGCCGCTGAAGGAAATCCCCAAAACCGCGTCGCCGGACTTCCTCCGCGATCTCGACCTGACGGATGACGAACTGCTGACTCTTCT
>DATGMB010000016.1:0-12826 GCA_035293845.1 Bryobacteraceae bacterium | reverse complement strand
CCGATCAGGCTCAGCCACCGCACCATCAGCGGGTGCATGTTGCCGGAGATCGGGTCGGCGTACGGCGGCAGGTAGATGCGGCCGGGAAATGGCGCGGACTGGTGCTGCGTATAGAAAACGATCGGCTCGGTTTCGAGCGTCGCCCTGGTGATCTCGCGCGACTCCAGCATGTTCAGCATGTAGCCGTCGCGATTATTGTCGTGCCCGACGTATTCCTGATAGAGCCACGGCAGCGGGCTCACCTCATACGGCGTGCCGACGTTCTTCATGTACCAGTCGGAAACGATGGTCTGCCCGTCCGGGTTGATCGAAAACCACAGCTCGACAATCAGGTTCTGGCGGATCGCCTTGTACTCGGGCTCCTCGCTCGCGACGAGATCGTAGCCGAGCTGGATGGTGTGCTGGTGGTTGGCGACTTCGGTCGCGTGC
The DNA here is from genome assembly GCA_035293845.1 of Bryobacteraceae bacterium. Lineage (GTDB taxonomy): Bacteria > Acidobacteriota > Terriglobia > Bryobacterales > Bryobacteraceae > DATGMB01. The sequence continues at coordinate 12,397 of DATGMB010000016.1, read as the reverse complement.
AGGCCGCCATCGATGTGGACGATCGGCTTCATCTCGCGCGCCAGTTGATGCGCCTGCTCGTCGGAGATGCCGCGCGCCAGCGCAAGCCGCCGCGAGATGTCCTTATAGTGCTCGAGCTGCGCGAGGTTGGCCGGATCCGAGATGAAGGCGATCCACCAGTCGCGGCCCTGCGTGCTCTTGCCGACGTTGACCAGCTTGATGCGGTTCGAGTTCGCCGCCAGCTTGCGGAAATAGCCGAGCGAGTCCTCATAGCTTGCGAGGTGAAAATCCGCGCCAGGCTTGTAGCCGAGCACCGATTCCGGCGGCGGCACCTGAGCCGGTAATGCCCCGGCGGTAATCAGAAGGGCCGACAGGCCGGCCCCGATCCGCAATCCCCAACCCCCAATGCCCGTCCTCACGGCAGCACCGCCAGTTTGTACTGTTCGAACAAATCGTCCACCTTCATCGTGCTGAAATCCTTCGTCCGCAGATCCACGGCCAGCCGCTTCAACTGCGCCGAAAACGCGGCGTCGTGGCGCACGGTAGCCGCGTCCTCGACCTGCGCGCGCAGATCGTCGAGCAGCGGCAGCCGGTCGCGCTGAAACGCGTCAAGCGCGGCTTCGAGTGTCTTGCCCTCTTCCGCCGCGCGCGGGCCGCGGGCGGTGAAGTACGCACGGTTCAGATCGAGCAGCTTGCCCACCTCGGCCTTGACCGATTCCGCCTCGCGCCGCCATGCCCCTTGCGGCCCGCCGCCGCCGCGACCTCCTCCGCCGCCACCCGTCGGCGCTTCCGCCATCGCCGGGTTGTAGTACAGCGCATTAAACAGGAACTTGTATGTCCCGTGCGACTGCCCGCGCCACTGCGGGCGGAAACCGAGCAGGATGACGTGCCCCTGGCCGTAGTCGGCATCAATGGCCGCCGCCTTGCCCTCGATCCGTTCCGCCCCGAGCAGAAAGCCGGACATCAGCGGATTGCGGTCCTTCACATACGCCGCCAGCACCTTGCCGCGGAAATTCGGCCGGGTGTCGAAGACCGGGTTGCGTTCGAACATCACCGCCTGCTCGGCCGGCAGGCCGGCCACCACGGGATGATTCGGCGCCGTGATCTGGGTCCGCAGAATCGAGCCCGAGCAGAAGAACTGCGCATTCGGCAGCCCCGCTACCACGTTCGTCACCGGCAGGTGGAACTGCTCGATGGCGAACAGGGTCGCATTGCCCAGCGCGACCAGCGTGCCGCCGGCTTCCACGAAATCGCGCAGCGCCTGCGCGCCGGTCTCGCCGATGCCGCCGGCATACTGGCCCGGCACCGTGCCGGGTTGCATTCCGTCCATGATCTGGCGCGCGCTCATTTCCGCGAAGACGACGGTGTCGAACCGCTCGCGGAGGTGGCCATCCTGGATTTCCGAGTTGTGCACGCGCGCGAACGGGAAGCGCCACTGCTCGAGCAGCCAGCGCGTCCAGCCTTCGTCGATACTGCCCGCCCACGGCTCGTAGAGCGCGATGCGCGGTTTGCGCACCGGCCACGCGGCCGGCGGTTCCTTGAGCGATGTGGCGTCGATACCGTCCTTCTGCAGGATGCCCGCGGCGTTGCCTTCGGCATAGATGGCGCTCTCGTTTTTCGCGAAGCTGACCTTGACGCCCGCTGCGAGCAGATCGTTTACGGCGCGCAGCGACGCATTCGTGTTATGCGAGAAGGCGAACACCGGCCCGGCCCCCTGCACCTTGCCTGCGATGGGTTCGATGCGCTCGATCTTGCGCAGCGCGGCGCGCGTAGCCGCCGAAACCGGCTCGGAGACCGCGATCACCTCGACGCCCATCTGCATCGGCAGCGTCCAGCCGGTGACGTCATAAGGCATCTGCGCCGGTGGCGCCTGGCCGCCCGCGGCCGCTCCGCCGCCCGCCGCGCCGCGGCCACCGGCTCCGCGTCCGCCGGCCCCCCGGCCGCCACCGCCGCCGGCGGCTGGCGATGCGGCCGCGGCGGAAGTCGCAAGCGAAGCCCCCGCGCCAGCGGCCCCGCGTCCGCCCCGGCCCGCGGATGCGTCGACCGGCGGCGGATGCGGCAGCTCCGGATATTTCTGCACGTCGAACAGCTCCTTCACCAGCGCGGCGAACGGCTGATCCATCAGAATGACCCAGTCGCCTTCCTTATACGAATCGCCGTTGGCTTTGAACTCCCTGGTCGCCTCGTGCACTTCGATGCCGTCGATCAGCATCTTCTCCACGAGCGTCGCGGCGGTCAGCTTATCGCGCTGCTCGCGCGGAATCACATAGGCGTACGGCGGATCGCTGGTGAAGCGCGCGATGGTGTCGCGCCCGGCACGGTAGCGGTCGTACAGAAGCTCCTCGCGGTTCTTCGCCGCGGTATCGAGCACCGCCATGGAGGCGCCCAGCATGTAGTTCACCGCGTCCGAAAGCCGCCACCACCCGCCCTTCCATGGACTGGGATAAAACACCTCCGCATGCAGGTCCTGCTTGTCGCGCGGGAATTCGTCGATGGTGTAAAAGTGCGGCGTCGCGTAGCGGTAGAGGGCCGTTTCGGTCAGGAACGAAACGGTGTTGCGGAAGTTGTTGACGTGGTCGACGAACCCGGGATACCAGTCGTCGAACCGGCCGCGGTGCATCGCGCCGGGCATGCCGTGCTCGTCGAGATACGCCGCCATGGCCGTGCCGAACACGTTCACCCAGCGGTACATCAGCGGATGCGGATTGAGGGAGACCGGGTCGCCGAACGGCGGAATCCAGATGCGCGCGGGAAAAGGCGTGGTCTGGTGATGGTTGTAGAAGACCGTCGGGTAGTATTCGAGCTCCGCCTTCGTGATGATCTGCGACTCGATCATGTTATTCATGTAGCCGTCGCGGTTGTTGTCGTGCCCGATGTATTCCTGCCACAGGCCGGGATTCTGCGCCACCTCATAGGGCGTCCCGACGTTCGACATGTACCACTGCGCCACCTGGTTCTGCCCGTCCGGGTTGATGCAGAACCACAGCAGCAGGATCACGTTGTCGCGGATCGCCTTGGCCTCGGCGTCTTCGCGCGTGACCAGGTTATAGGCGAGCTGGATGGTGTGCTGCGCGCCGGCGACTTCGGTGGCGTGCAGGCCGCCATCGATGTGCACCATCACCTTGCCGTTGCGCGCCAGCTCGCGTGCCTCGGCGTCGGTCAGCCCTTTGACCAGCGCCAGCCGCCGCGCCGTATCCTTATATTGCTCGAGTTTCGCCAGGTTCTCCGGCGAGGAGATGATGGCGATGTACCAGTCCAGTCCGCGCGTCGTCTTGCCCACGCGCGCCAGCTTCAGCCGGTCGGTGGATTGCGCCAGCTTCTGGAAATACGCAAGGGACTGATCGTAGCTGGCGAGGAAAAAATCGTCGCCCGGCTTGTGGCCGAGGACGGATTCGGGAGTAGGGACCTGGGCCAGCGCGCATGCGGCGAGGAGGAAGGCGGCTGCGAGCTTCATAATCTGTCTAGGCTAGCACGCGCTCAGTCCCATAATTCCCGGTCGAGGCGGCCTGAGGTCCTGTTCGCCGCACCGGCAGCCGCCGGAGGAAAACCCGCCGGGAATCGATACCGGGCGTTACCGTCCGTCCGCAGGACGGTGAATCGCCTTAGAACGTATAGTATCCGGTAAGGGTTTATCCCTAAACCGATCAAGCCAACGCGGTCCATTGCGCCTCCTGCCCGGCTGTGCATAACTGGAGATAAGCACTTGTTCAGACGGTAGTTGATGTCATCGGGTAGCGCCAATGTCGGGCTGTCCTTTTTACGGGCGCCGCTGGCCGGAGCGGAGTCCGATGTTGCGCGCTGTCGGCGGCAACGAATGCGGTCTCGATTTCGAACACAACCAGTCGTGCGCCCTGGAAGCCCAGGGACGGCCCGTGGACTATTATGCCTGCCCTCGGGTCATGAACCTGCGTAGCCTCCTCGAATCCGCCCAGCATATCATTCGCTTCGAGACTAAGGACGGCCAGACACGTTTCCTCTCCGAATGGGAGCGCGGGAACTGGCGGTAGCGGTGTTCGAGGCCCGCCGGCCTCAATATACCCCAAGGCGGGTATTCCGGCCAGGCCGCCCAATCCATAAGAATCAGGGTATAGATGCCCTCACGCCCGATTCTGCTCGCTCTCGCTGCCGGCCTGCTCGCACTGCTTTCGTCATCCTGCGCCCGAAAGGGTGAGGCCGAGGCTCCGTCCCCCGCGGCCGCTTCCGAGGCGCCGACGGTGGCGGTGGCCAAAGTGGCGGCGCAGAATCTCTCCAATGACCTGGTCCTCACCGCCGAATTCAAGCCGTTCCAGGAAGTGGATGTCATGGCCAAAGTTGCGGGTTACGTCAAGGAGATCCGCGTGGATGTCGGCGACCGGGTGAAGGCCGGGGAGTTGCTGGCCACGCTCGAAGTCCCGGAAATGGCCGACGATCTGCGGCGCGATCAGGCCGCCGTGGACCGCAGCCAGGCAGACGTAGCGCGCGCGCAGGACGAGCTGCAGCGGGCCGAGTCGGCGCATGAGATGGCACATCTTGCCTACCATCGCCTGGCGGCTGTGGCGGAGAAGAAGCCGGGGCTGGTGGCCCAGCAGGAAATCGACGACGCCCACGGCAAGGATCTGGTGGCGGAGGCGCAGATTTCGGCCGCCAGATCGGCCATATCCGCGGCGCAGCAGCAGGTGGATGTCAACAAAGCCGAGCTGCAGAAGGTCCGCACGCTCATCGATTACACGCGCGTGACCGCTCCGTTCACCGGCGTCGTCACCAAACGCTACGCCGATACCGGCTCGATGATTCAGGCGGGCACGGCGAACGCGCGGCAGGTCATGCCGGTGGTAACGATTTCGGAAAACAGCCTGCTGCGGCTGATTCTGCCGGTGCCGGAATCGGCCGTGCCGACGGTGCATATCGGGCAGGCGGTCGAGGTCAACGTGCCCACGCTCCACCGCACGTTCCCCGGCCGTGTGGCCCGCTTCGCCGACAAGCTCTCGCTCGCCACCCGCACCATGGACACGGAAGTGGACGTGCCGAACCCCGATCTGGTCCTGATCCCCGGGATGTATGCCGAAGTCGACCTCACCCTCAACCGCCACAATGGCGTTCTGACAGTGCCCGTGACCGCGGTGGACATCGACCCCGCCGATACCGCGCGTGGTGAGGTGATGCTGGTGGCGCCGAACAACCGCGTGGAGCAGCGCCGTATTGAGCTGGGAATGCAGACCGCCAATCGCGTGGAAGTACGCGCCGGGCTGAACGAAGGCGACCTGGTGGTGGTAACCGGGCGCGCCGCGCTGCAGAGCGGGCAGGAGGTCAAACCCAAGCTGACCAACCTGACCGCAGATTCGGGCCAGCGGGGGGAGAGGTGAGCCAAAGAGAATTGGATTTTCCTCGGCGTCCCGGCGTCTCGGCGGTGAATTCGTAATGTCCCGGTTCGCCATCCGGAACCCATACTTCATTATCGTCATCTGCCTGGTGATCGCCGTGGTGGGAGTCACCACGCTGGTGCGGATGCCGGTCGACATGTTTCCGGCCATGAATATTCCGGTGGTGGTGGTGGCGACGTTTTATTCCGGAATGCCGCCGGAGCAGATCGAGACCGATATCACCAGCCGCTTCGAGCGCTTCTTCACCCTGGGAGCGGGTATCGAGCACATCGAGTCGCGCTCGCTGCCGGGCGTGAGCGTGATCAAGGTTTACTTCCAGCCGGGGACGAATCCGGATTCGGCGGTAACAGCCATTTCGAACCTGGCGATGGCGCAGTTGCGCCGCCTGCCGCCGGGAACGCTGCCGCCGGTGGTGCTGAAGTTCGACGCATCGAGCCTGCCGGTCTGCCTCGTGACGCTGAAGGGCGAGGGGCTGAATGAGACCAACCTGCGCGACCTGGCGCAGTTCCAGGTGCGCAACCAGCTCGGCAGTGTGGCGGGCGCGAGCGTGCCGCAGCCGTTCGGCGGCAAGTACCGGCAGATCATGGTCTATACCGACCCTTACAAGCTGGAAGCGCACCAGCTCAGCCTGATGGACGTGGTGCGGGCGGTCAATTCGGCCAATCTCATCCTGCCGGCGGGCGACGTGCAACTCGGGCCGCTCGACTACAACATCTACACCAACAGCCAGCTCCGTAGCGTCAAAGAGATCGACCAGCTTCCGGTGAAAACCGTCGGCGCCTCGCCGGTCCGGGTGTCGGACATCGGCTACGCGGCCGACGCGCAGCAGATCCAGACCAACGTGGTGCGGGTCGACGGACAGCGCTCGGTGTACATCCCGGTACTCAAGCAGGGCGGCGACACGAACACCATCTCGGTCGTGGACGGCGTCAAGAGCACCTTGCGGCACCTGTTCGACGTGCCCAAGGCGCTGATCACGAAAGTAGTGTTCGACCAGTCGGTGTTCGTCAAGACGGCCATCGAGACGTTGCTGCACGAAGGCGCCATCGGGCTCTTCCTCACCTCGATCATGATCCTGGTCTTCCTGGGGAGCATCCGGGCGACAGTGGCGGTCTACTTCTCCATTCCCCTCTCCGCTTTGATGGCGTTTATTCTGCTGGGGCTCGGCGGCGGCTCGGTGAACGCGATGGTGCTGGGCGGTCTGGCGCTGGCGTTTTCGCGGCTGATCGATAACTCGGTGGTGGTGCTGGAGAACATCTACCGCCATCTGGAGATGGGGGAACCGCCGGAGGTCGCCGCGGAGGTCGGCGGCCGCGAGGTGGCGCTGCCGGTGCTGGCCTCGACCCTGACCACCATTGTCGTGTTCTTTCCGGTGACGCTGCTCTACGGGGTGAGCAAGTTCCTGTTTTCGGCGCTGGCGCTGGCGGTGATCCTTTCGCTGCTGGCTTCCTTCACGGTGGCGATGACTGTGGTGCCGCTGTTCTGTTCGCGGTTCATCCAGCCGGCGCACGGGCAGCATGGCGCGGGGAACCATGCTCCGGCGCGGAGGCGGGGGCTGCTGGAGCGGTTCAACCAATGGTTCAACCCCCTGTTCGAGCGCTTCCTGGATCTCTACGACCGCGTCATCGGCATCGTACTGCAGCAGCCGGTCGGGGCGCTGGTCTTTCTGAGCGGCCTGATTGTGGCCAGCCTGTTTCTGTACCCGCTGCTCGATTTCGCTTTCTTCCCCCGCACCGATCCGGGGCAATTCATGATGAACCTGAAGCTGCCCTCCGGCACGCGGCTCGATGTGACGGAAGCGGAGATCGCCAAAGTGGAGACGCTGGTGCGGCGCGTGGTTTCGCCGCGCGACCTGGGCATGATCGTGTCCAACGTCGGCTCCACACCGGATTTTTCGGCGATCTACACCAGCAACTCCGGCATGCACACGGCCACCGTGCAGGTGAGCCTGAAAGAGGACCATGAGACCGGCAGCTACGAGTACATGGCGCGGGTGCGCAAGGTCTTGGCGGCCGAGATGCCGGAGTTGACGGCCTATTTCCAGTCCGGCGGCCTGGTGGACGCCGTGCTGGGGATGGGGATGCCGGCGCCCCTCGATGTGCAGGTGGCTGGCTCGAATCTGCAGAATAGCTACAGCACGGCGCTCGCGCTGGCGAGCCGCATCCGAAAATTTCCCGGCGTGGGCGACACTTACATTCCGCAGGACCTCGACTACCCGGCGCTGCAGCTCGACGTCGACCGCACGCGTGCCGCGGAATTGGGACTCAACCAGAAGGAAGTGGTGGGCAACGTGATCACGGCTCTGACATCGAATACGATGATCGCGCCGAGCTTCTGGATCGACCCCGGAACCGGCAACGATTACATGCTGACGGTACAGTACCCGGAGAGCCAGATCCACAATTTCGCCGACCTGCGGTCGATTCCGGTGCGCGGCACGAAAATGCCGGACGCCACGCGCCTGGATATGATCTCCAGCATCCGCCAGATCCATTCGCCAACCGAAGTCGACCATTATGGATTACGGCGCGTGATCGACGTTTATGTGCAGCCGGAGGGTGAGGACCTGGGCCGCATCGCGTCGCGCATCGACGGCCTGACGGCGCACGTGACAATTCCCGACGGTGTGACGGTCACGCTGCGAGGGCTGGTGAACGGAATGCGGCAGAGCTTCCGCAGCTTCTTTATCGGGCTGACGCTCTCGGTGGTGCTGCTGTACCTGATCCTGGTGGCTCAATTCCGCTCGTTTCTCGATCCGCTGCTCATCCTGACGGCGGTTCCCCCGGGGATCACGGGGGCGCTACTGATTCTGTACCTGACCGGAACGAGCATGAATGTGATGTCGCTGATGGGGCTCATGATTTTGATCGGCATGACCGTATCGGACAGCATTCTCATTGTGGAGTTTACGACCCACCTGAGAGAAACCGGTCTCACGGTGCGGCAGGCGGTGGTGAAGGCGGCGCGTGTGCGGCTGCGGCCGGTGCTGATGACGTCGCTCGCGACCATTATCGGTCTGCTGCCGATGGCGCTGAAGCTGGGGGCGGGCAGCGAATCCTACGCGCCGCTGGCGCGCGCGGTGCTGGGCGGCATGAGCGTGTCCCTGATGATGACCGTGATCATGGTGCCGGCGGCATATTACGTGGCCTACCGGAAAGAGGACCTCCGGCTGGCGCCGGAGGAGGCGCGCTAGCATGTCCCGGTTCGCGATTCAGAATCCGTACTTCATCGTGGTGGTGTGCCTGATCATCGCGGTAGTCGGGTGCACCAGCCTGGTGCGGATGCCGGTCGACATGTTCCCGGCGATGAACATTCCGGTGGTCGTCGTGGCGACGTTTTATTCCGGAATGCCGCCGGAGCAGATCGAGACCGATATCACCAGCCGCTTCGAACGCTTCTTTACACTGGGAGCGGGGATCGAGCACATCGAATCGCGCTCGCTGCCGGGCGTGAGCGTCATCAAGGTCTACTTCCAGCCGGGGACGAATCCGGATTCGGCGGTGACCACCATTTCCAACCTTGCGATGGCGCAGTTGCGCCGGCTGCCTCCGGGAACGCTGCCGCCGGTCGTGCTGAAGTTCGACGCCTCGAGCCTGCCGGTTTGCCTGGTGACCTTCAAGGGCGCAGGACTGAACGAGACCACACTGCGCGACCTGGCGCAGTTCCAGGTGCGCAATCAGATCGGCAGCGTGCCGGGCGCGAGCGTCCCGCAGCCGTTCGGCGGCAAGTACCGGCAGATCATGGTCTATGCCGATCCCTTTAAGCTGGAAGCCCACCAATTGAGCCTGATGGATGTGGTGCGGGCGGTGAACACGGCCAACCTGATCCTGCCCGCCGGCGACGTGCAGCTCGGACCGCTCGACTACAACATCTACACCAACAGCCAGCTCCGCAGCGTGAACGAAATCGACCGGTTGCCGGTGAAGGTGGTGGGGCAGGCGCCGGTGCGCGTGGCCGACATCGGGTACGCGGAGGACGGGCACCAGATTCAGACCAACGTGGTGCGGGTGGACGGGCAGCGGTCGGTGTACGTACCGGTGTTGAAGCAGGGCGGTGACACCAATACCATCGCGGTGGTGGACGGCGTCAAGGATAAGCTGCAGCACCTGTTCGATGTGCCCAAGGAGCTGATCACGAACGTGGTGTTCGATCAATCGGTGTTCGTAAAAACGGCCATCGAAACGCTGCTGCACGAGGGGGGAATCGGGCTGCTGCTGACCTCCGTCATGATCCTGATCTTCCTTGGAAGCATGCGGGCCACGGTGGCGGTGTTCTTCTCGATTCCCCTTTCGGCGCTGGCGGCCTTCATCGCGCTCGCGATCGGCGGAAGCTCCATCAATAGCATGGTGCTGGGCGGCCTGGCGCTGGCGTTTTCGCGGCTGATCGACAACTCCGTCGTAGTCTTGGAGAACATCTACCGGCATCTGGAGCTGGGCGAATCGCCTGCGGAGGCGGCGGAAAAGGGAGGCCGGGAGGTCGCCCTGCCGGTGCTGGCCGCGACGCTGACGACGGTAGTGGTGTTCTTTCCGGTGACGTTTCTCTACGGCGTCAGCAAGTTCCTGTTTTCGGCGCTGGCGCTGGCGGTGGCGCTTTCGCTGTTCGCCTCCTTCGCTGTGGCCATGACGGTGGTGCCGCTGTTCTGCGCGCGGTTCATCCAAGCGCCCTCGCACCACCGGACGCCATCGGACGAAGTGCCTGTTATGGTCGAGGAGGAGAAGTATCCGCCGAATTTCGGGCAGCGCTTCAACCTGTGGTTCAACGACCGGTTCGAGGATTTCCTGCGCTTCTACGACCGTCTGGTGGCGGTGGCGCTGCGCCGTCCGGCGCTGACGCTGCTGGCCTTCGCCGGGGCGTTCGCCGCAACCCTCGCTGCCTTTCCCCTGCTCGGCGTTTCCTTCTTTCCGCGCACGGATGCCGGGCAGTTCGTAATCAACATGAAGGCGCCGACGGGCTCGCGGCTTTCCGTGACGGAAGCGGAAGTCGCCAGGCTGGAAGCTCTGGTGCGGAGGGTGGTGGCGCCGGAAGACCTGGGCATGATCGTGTCGAATATCGGCGCCACGCCCGATTTCTCGGCGATTTACACCACGAATTCGGCAATGCACACGGCCTTCGTGCAGGTGAGCCTCAAGGAGGACCACAAGACCGGCAGCTACGAGTACATGGCGCGGGTGAAGAAGGCCCTACAGACGGAGATGCCGGAGCTGAGCGCGTATTTCCAGTCCGGCGGGCTGGTGGATGCGGTGCTGAACCTGGGGCTTCCAGCGCCCATCGACGTGCAGGTGGCGGGGTCCCATCTGGCCGAGGACTACGCCACGGCGCTTCAGCTTGCGCGGCAAATCCGTCTGATTCCGGGCGTGGCCGACGTGTTCACGCCGCAGGACATCGACTATCCGGCGCTGCAACTCAACGTGGACCGCATGCGCGCAAGCGAGATGGGGTTGGATCAGCGGGAGGTGGTGGAAAACATCATCACCGCGCTGACCTCGAACACCATGATCGCACCGAGCTTCTGGATCGATCCCAAGACCGGCAACGATTATATGCTGACGGTCCAATATCCGGAGGACCAGGTGAAGACGCTGACGGAGCTGAAGGCGATTCCCCTGCGGGCGGAGAGCAGCACGGAGCCGACGCGGCTGGACATGATCAGCGACATTCACCGCATCCAGTCGCCGACCGAGGTCGACCACTACTCGCTGCGGCGGACGATCGACGTCTACGTGCGGCCGTTGAACGAGGACCTGGGACGGATCGCCACCGCTATCGACGGCATCATCGCACGCACGCCGAAGCCCGAGGGCCTGACGGTCACACTGCGCGGAATGGTGCAGGGGATGCGGGCATCGTTCACCAGCTTCACCCTCGGGCTGACACTGGCGGTGGTGCTGCTGTATCTCATTCTGGTCGCGCAGTTCCGGTCGTTCCTCGATCCATTCATCATCCTGCTCGCGGTGCCGCCGGGACTGAGCGGCGTGATTCTGATGCTCTGGCTTTCGGATACGACGCTGAATGTGATGTCGCTGATGGGTGTAGTGATGCTGGTGGGGATCGCGGTCTCGAACAGCATTCTGATCGTCGAGTTCACGCGGCACCTGCGGGAGCAGGGTCAGACCGTGCGGGAGGCGGTGGTCAATGCAGCCCGAGTGCGGCTGCGGCCGGTGCTGATGACGTCGCTCGCGACCATCATCGGACTACTGCCGATGGCGCTGAAACTGGGCGCGGGGAGCGAGGCGTACGCGCCGCTGGCGCGAGCGATTCTGGGAGGACTAAGCGTTTCGGTGGCATTGACCGTGTTTCTGGTGCCGGCCGCGTACGTAATGGTATATGACAGGAGATCGTAAAAACACTGGCCGGAGGCACGCCATCGGCCTGCCCTGCCTCGTTCTGGCGATTTGCCGAACGGCTTTCGGACAACAGGCGCCAATCCCCCAGCCGCCCATGCATCTGACGCTGGCGCAGGCCTACCAGTTGGCCGTGCAGAACAATCCGCGATTCTCCTCGGCGCGCTTCACCGCCGCCGCGGCGCACCAGGTTCCGAACCAGTACCGGGCGAACTTCCAGCCCAACGTGTCGGGCGCGTTTACGGGCGTCGGCGCGGATAGCGGCAGCCGCCTGGCGGCCGGCGGCCTGAACAACCCGGTCGTCTACAACCGCCTCGGCAGCGGGCTCGTTCTCAGCCAGATGATCACGGACTTCGGCCGCACCGCCAACCTCGAAGGCTCGGCACGGCTGCACGCCCAGGCGCAGGATCAGGCCTCCGAGTTCACGCGCTCGCAAATCCTGCTGAACACCGGCACGGCTTACTTCGCCGTGCTCCGCGCCCAGGCGGTGCTGGCCGTGGCACAGAAAACCGTGGAGGCCCGGCAGCTCGTCGTCGACCAGGTGACGGCGCTCGCCGAGAGCAAGCTGAAATCGCAGCTCGACGTGAAATTCGCCGATGTCAACCTGTCCGACGCCAAACTGCTCGTCACGCAGGCGCAGAATGATCTCCAGGCGGCGCAGGCCAATCTCGCGGCCGCCATGGGGCTGCCCAATGAAACGCGCTTCGATCTGGCGGA
>DATGMB010000015.1:0-3508 GCA_035293845.1 Bryobacteraceae bacterium | reverse complement strand
CTCGCGGACCCGCCGCGGCCCTTCGTGTTCCGCGCGCGGCGCCTGGATGGCGTCACGGCGCAGCCGGGGGACGCGTTTCATTTCGACCTGCACGTGTTCACGCCCGATCCGCAAGCGCACCAGGCGATCGCACACGCCTTCGAGCAGGCCGCGCGCTCGGGCTTCGGACCGGGGCGGGGAAGGGCCGCGATGCACGCTCCGGCAGCGGAGCGGATCGCCATCGAACTAGATGCCGCCCCCGCCTCCGCCGCGCGCCTGCGCATCGACTTTCTCTCGCCAACTGAACTCAAGCAGGAAGGGCGCATTGTGGAGCGGCCGGAATTCGCCACTCTCTTCGCGCGCGTCCGCGACCGCATCGCCACCCTGAGCGCCCTCTACGGCGGCGCATCGCTCCCCATCGATTTCGCCGCGATCGGCGCGCGCGCGGCCGCAGTGCTCATGACCGCGTGCGAGCTGCGGCACGCGGCAATCGAGCGGCGCAGCAGCCGCACCGGGCAGACGCATCCGCTCGGCGGCTTCACCGGGTGGGCGGAGTACGAGGACGTGCCCGGCGAATTCCTGCCCTATCTCGAAGCCGCGCGATGGACCGGCGTCGGACGGCAAGCCGTGTGGGGCAAAGGCGAGATCGCTGTGTCACACCCAGAGTAGCGGCTGGCGCACCGGCCAGTTGCGCAGCACTTCTTCGACCGTGGGGTCGGAGGGCAGCTTGCGCCACAGCGCCAGGTATTCCGGGTGGTCGAGCGCGAGTCCCGCGAACAACAGGCTGGGCTGCCGCACCGGCCACTGGTCGAAATACATCACGTCGGGCGGCTTCGGCCATTTCTTCTTATCTTCGAGGTACGGGAACATCCACGCTACCGCGCGGGCCATGCCGCGGCCGTCGGGGAGTTGCCAGGTCCAGAGGTTGTCCTCTTTCGTGGTGAGCGTCTGGACCAGGATCGACATCGCGTCCAGGTTGAAGATGGAGTAGCCGTACGGCTTCGTGCGGCGCAGTTCCTGCGGGAAGCTGCCGTCGGCGGCTTCCTGGTTCGGGATGAGCACCGTGCGGAATCGGTTGCGGACGTAATCGCTGAGCTCGCGATTCCCGGTGAGCCGCGCGAAAGCCGCCACCTGGGTGCACCAGCACGTGCCGTGGTTGTTCCTGGCGTCGCGCTCGGCGATGCCGTACGGATGCGTGGTCATCCACTCCACATAATCCGCGAACCACTGGCGCACGCCGGCGAGATCGCCGGGCGCCAGGTCGAGATACTCGGCGGCGCGCGCGACTTCCACCAGGTGCAGCGTGTCGATGATGCCGGTGCCGCGGCCCGTGAAGCGGCCATGGATCGCCTGCGCGTACTGCAGGTTGGGGTTCATGCGCGTGGCGTCATCGATGAACCATGCCCGCAGATGGCGGGCGGCGGCCGCCGAGTATTTCTTCTCGCCGGTTAACTTATAGGCCGCCGCCAGCGCGGGTACCGCGAGACTGAGACGGATCATCGCGCGGCGGTGTTCGACGAAGTTATCGGGGTTCGTCATACCGTCGCGCTGGATGTATGGGCCGCCGGGATTTTTGGGGTCGGGCCACCAGTAATCGCCCTCGGAGAAGAAATCGTGCTTGCCTCCGGCGCTGCGGGGAGAGGTGGCAGCCGTGACCGTCACCGGGGGCTCGCCGAGCCAGCGCGCGGCGTTTTTCAGCACGCGCGGGCGCTCGATGGCGATCAGGTCGAAAGCCGGCGCGGTACGCGCCACCCGAACCAGCGGGAGCGCTGCGGCGCTGCGGATGAAGTGCCTGCGTAGCATGGAACGCCATTCTAACGCCCTTGGAATGCGCGCCAGCCAGGATCTCCAACTTCGTACTAGGTTCCAGTACTCAATAGGAAACAAGTCCTTGAACCGACTTTTCTGTGGTCCTACACTCATTTCCGAAGTTCTCAACTTCACAAGGAGGAGGAATGCAAGCGCGATCGATTTGGGCGAAACCGGCAGCCGGTCTCGCCTTTGTGGCGGCGATGATGCTGGCGCCGCAGCCGGCTCACGCGGGCCTGCTGTGCGCGGTGGGGACCGGTTCCGTTTTCAGTTGCGTGGGACCGGGTGTCGCCGACGACTCGGGGCTCGGCGGCGTCAACATCACCAACGCCGGGCTGCAGTTCACGATGGCTGATGGCCTGGTGTTCGGCTTTGACATCAATGAGAGCATTACCGGAAACGCGGGCGGCAATCCAACGACTTCCGCGTATATTTCGATTACCAACTTCTACGCGATCGACACCGGGTTGGGGAACATCAGCGACAATATCTACTTCGTCAGCGACATTTTTAATCCCAGTGTTGCGGGCACGGCAGGCGTCGGCGCGACGGGCTACTACGGAGCGGCTCCGGGTCTTGGAGTGGTGCCGGTGTTCGGCACTTACAGCGCGTCCAGCCAGGCGCAGATGAACTATGCATTCGGTGCGCCCATCATCGGCGCCGGCGGGGTCATGAATAATCCCCCCACGCTCAGCCTGACGACACCATCCACTTTCGGGACCTTTGTAAACGCTCCGCCGTTTCGGTTCTTCGAGGTAGCGCGGACGCCGATCGCCGGCGGCGTGGTGCAGTTGGTGGGTGGCCTCAACGTGACCCTCACCAGCGGAAGCGAAGTCTACATGCCGGGCAGCGATATTGTGGATGCGAACGACGCGCAGCAGTATCAGTCCGAAACGCCGGAACCGGTTACCTGCGGTCTATTCGGCTCCGGACTCATCGGGCTGGCCTTCCTGAAACGCCGGAAGTGCAAGCAGTAGCGCCGCGCACTTGCGGGCAGGTGGCCGGCTCTCCTCGCAGGACCTGCCGCCTGCCTGTTCTTCTCATCTACTCCGAGCCCGCCGTCAGCGTCCGGTACGGTTTCCCCACCTCCTGCGCATCCACCACCGCTACGGCCGCCACATGGACGATGTCGTTCACCTCGCTGCCGCGCTGCAGCACGTGGACCGGCTTCGCCAGCCCGGTGAGCAGCGGACCGATCAGCTCCGCGCCGCCGATGCGCTGCAGCAGCTTGTAGGCGATGTTGCCCGCCTCCAGGTTGGGAAAGACCAACACGTTGGCCCCGCCCTTCAGCGCGCTGAACGGATAGGTCTCCTCGATGATCTGCGGAACGACGGCGGTATCGGCCTGCATTTCCCCATCGATCATCAGGCCCGGCGCGCGCTCCCGCACCAGCTCGACCGCGCGCCTCACCTTGTCGGATAGCGGATGCCGGCTGCTGCCGAAATTGGAAAACGATAGCATCGCGACCCTCGGCTCCTGGCTGAAGCGGCGCGCCTTCTCGGCCGCCATAATGGCGATCTCCGCTAGATCCTCCGCGGTCGGCTCGATATTCACAGTGGCATCCGCCAGAAAGTAGATGTCGCCTTTGGGCGTAATCAGCAGGTAGACGCCCGCCACTTTGCGCAGCTCCGGCCGCACCTCGATCACCTGCAGCGCCGGGCGGATGGTGTCCGGATAATGCGTCGTCAGCCCGCCGACCACGGCGTCGGCATCGCCGAGC
>DATGMB010000014.1:0-11371 GCA_035293845.1 Bryobacteraceae bacterium | reverse complement strand
TTCGAGAACCACTGGACGACCAGCGCGGCGTGGTTCGATTTCGATAACGACGGGCGGCTCGACCTGTTCGTGTGCAGCTTCGTCGATTACGGCACCAGCAGCCATTTCTCCTGCGGCGATAACAAGCTGGGCAAGCACTTTTATTGCATCCCGCGCGTGTTTCGCGGCACTCCGAGCCTGCTCTTCCATAACAACGGCGACGGCACCTTCACCGAAGTCGGGCGCGGCACCGATATCGAGAAGGCGCTCGGCAAGGGTCTCGGCGTGGTGGCGGTGGACGTCAACAACGACGGGCGCATGGACCTGTTCGTAGCGAACGACACCGTGCAGAACTACCTCTACATGAACCGCGGGCCGGATGCCTCCGGGAAAACGCGATGGGAGGAGATCGCGCTGGCGGCCGAAGTGGGGTTCAGCTCGGACGGCCGGGCGCGCTCCGGGATGGGGGTCGACGCGGCGGATTTCGATGGCGATGGCTGGCAGGATCTGTTCGTCGCCAATGTCGACCAGGAGATGTTCTCGCTCTACAAGAACATGAAGAACGAGACGTTCCGCGACGTCGCCTTCAAGAACCAGGTGGCGCAGGCGACCCGGCTGCTGAGCGGCTGGGGGCTGCGCTTCTTCGATTACGACAACGACGGACAGCTCGATCTGTTCCTCGCGAATGGCCATCCCGACGATATGATCGACAACTACTCGCAGCAGGTGAAATACAAGGAGCCGCTGCTCCTGTTCCACAACGAAGGCGGGCAGTTGCGCAACGTGAGCGCGGACGCGGGGCCGGTCTTCACGCGGTCGTTTCCGGCGCGCGGCCTCGCCATTGGCGATTACGACAACGACGGGCGCGTGGATGTGCTCGTGGGCAACAACGGCGGCGCTCCGCTGCTGCTGCACAACAATGCGGGCCAAGGCAACCACTGGGTCGGGGTGAAGCTGCAGGGCGTCAAATGCAACCGCGACGCGGTGGGCGCGAAGATCACGTGGTCGGCGGGGGGCGTGACGCGGTCGCGCGTAAAAAACGGCGGCGGCAGCTATCTCTCCGCGCACGATCCGCGTGAGGTGCTGGGGATCGGCACGGCGCCGAAGGCCGACTGGGTCGAGGTGAAATGGCCACTGCCGAGCCGCCGCGTGGAGCGGTTTACGGACCTGCCGGCGGATCGCTACGTGACGCTGGTCGAGGGCAAAGGCGCCGCGGCCGGCCCCGGGCACTAATCGATTCCGATTATTGACCGCAAGCGCACTGTCCCCTTATAGTCGCTTCATTGTCCAGAGAGGGGGCAGGGATGCGAAAGCTACTGGCAGGGGTTTGTCTATGCATTTGGGGTGCGGCGCTGGCGCACGGGCAGGGGTGCATCGTAGCGCGGTCGAGCACCATGGATATGTCGCCGGAAAGCCAGGGCGGGTATCTCGACCCCGGCGATTGGGAATTCAGCATCGGCTACCGGCACCAGTTTTCCTATAAGCACTTCGTCGGGGATGTCGAGCAGACCTACCGCGTCCAGCAGGGCACGGAGGTGATGAACAAGATCAACCTGGAGGACTTCAACCTCACCCGCCAGATCACGCCCCGCTTCAGCGTGACGGTGACGCTGCCGATGCTGTTCGCCAGCCGTCGTTCCAACAATTCGTACTACACCCAGACGTCTTCCGGGATCGGCGATATGACGGTGGTGGCGCAGGGATGGCTGTGGAATCCGCAGAGCGCCAAGCGCGGGAATATCAGCATCGGGTTCGGGATGCAGGCGCCGACCGGCAAGGACAACGTGCAGAATAACGTCCTCACCTCGCCCACAGCCACCACGCCCACCGTCATCACGGACGATTACTCGATTCAGCCGGGCAGCGGCGGATGGGGGATGGTGTTCCAGTGGCAGGCCTTCCGCGCCATGGGGCACGATATCACCGCGTACACCACCGGCAGCTATCTCGCGACGCAGGGCGGCTACAACAACGTGCTGCGCAGCGCCACCGCGCTTTCACAGCCGCTCACGGCCTACAACGCGATCCAGGACCAGTACCTGCTCCAGGCGGGCGTGGCGCACCCCGTGCACCGGATCAAAGGGCTGACGGTGACGTTCGGCCCGCGAATGGAGGGCGTGCCGGCGCGCAACCTGATCGGCAACGATCTCGGCTTCCGGCGGCCGGGCTTCGCGATCTCCGCGGAGCCGGGCATCATCTACTCGTTCAAGGGCAGCATGCTGCAGGCGAGCGTCGGCAAGGCGGTGTATCGCGACCGTACCCGCAGCGTTCCGGATATCATGCTCGGCACGCACGGCGATGCCGCCTTCGCGGATTACGTCTGGCTGGTGAGCTACACGTATCGCATGCCGGGCAAGGGTCACCACGGGGAGAACAACTGATGCGCCGCACGACGGCGCTCGCCAGCGCGCTGGCGGTTGCCGTGCTGCTCAGCGCGGAGGCGATGAAGGCCGATCTTACCCTGCGCGATGCCGCGGGGCAGAAGGTGCGGCTGCGCGAGCTGCGCGGCAAGCCGGTGGTGCTGAACTTCTGGGCCACGTGGTGCGGACCTTGCAAAGACGAGCTGCCGATGCTGGTGGCGCTCGAAAAGGAGTACGCGCCGCGCGGCGTGGCATTCGTAGGAGCATCGCTCGACGAGACGCGCAACCAGCCGAAGGTGGCGGAGTTCGCGCGGGCGCACGGCGTCGGATTCCCGGTGTGGTACGGCGCGAGCGCGGACGATCTCGACCGGCTGAAGCTGGGGGATGCCATTCCCGCAACCGCGTTCCTGGATGCGGAAGGGCGGATCGTGGCGCGTATTCTCGGGCAGGCTCGCGAGGATGAAGTCCGCGAGCGGATCGAGTGGCTGACGGGGAAGCGGGAGGGTCCGCCGCCCGATCCGTTGGTGACGCATCTGCCCGACCGGCAACGACAGGGAACCGGGCCTGCCAAAAACGAAAAACCGCCGAGAATCGGCGGTTTTGGTGCGTAAGTGATTGATTTCCCGGCCTGAAAACCGCCGAGCTTCGGCGGTTTTCCGTAAGCGATCGCGCTACCGGACCGCGACGGTGGCGCCGTTCTGACTGCTCGCGTTTCCCACTTTGATCACGACCGGCTGTGCGCCTGAAGGCGTGCCGGCGCCGAGCTGCGCATTGATCTGGAAGATGCCGGGCATCATGCCCGGCGCGGCACCCGCGTACTGAACGGTCGCGGCGACGCCGCCCACCGTCACCGATACCGGCGCCAGCGGCTTGGGCAGCACGTCGACGGCGGGGCGGCCATCCACACCCGGCGGATCGGTCACGCCTTCGCCGGTTCCCCAGAGAACCACCACCGAGCCCGCGGCCGCGGGGTTCGACGCCGAGTTCAGGCTGCCGTCCTGGTTGAGGATCGCGCCCTGGCCGCTGCCGCTCGCATCCGCGGTGAACAGGCCGGGGGCGGTCGGCGAAACCGTCAGCGGGAAGGGATCGGAGCGCACGCCCTGGTATTCCACTTGAACATTGGTCGTCGCGCCGATCGCGCCGAAGTAGGGCACGACCGCGGAGCACTGCTGCGCGCCCGCATACACGATGGGCGCAGGGACGCCGTTGAACAGGATGCGGACGCCGCCAGCGGAAGCCGTCACCATGCCGTTGCCATCCGTCTGCAGCGGGGCGGCCTGCTGCGGGCCGAGATGGCTGCCCCAGACCACGATCATCTGGCCAGGAGCGATGGCGTTCCCGTAAGAGGCCGCGCTGGTGACGGCGCTGATTACCGGCTTTTCGACCGGCAGCGTAGCCGGCGGGACGACCAGCAGGGTGATGGAATTCGCCGGGAATACGGCGTTGATGCCGCCGTTGGCTACCGGCGCATCGGCCTGCCGCACGATCGCGCTGAGATTCGCCGGGCCGTACTGCCAGACCTGCGCGGATGATGCCGCGTCGAAGTTCGCGAGGCTCACGATGCTGGCGAGGTCTCCACCGGTCTTGTTGATCACTACCAGCGTGAGGTTGCGGTCGCTGCGCGCGGCGGCGTAAATCGCGAGTTTGCCCTGATCGTCGCTCGATGCCTGCACGGCGGTTTCGCCGAAAGCGCCGCCGATGCCATCGTAGTTGCGGTAAATGCGGAAGGCGAAAGCGCCGGGGTCTGTGGGTTTGGGCGGGCCCCAGAGCGTGGCGGCATCGAGGCCTTCGCGGCCGAAAATGCCGAGGATATCGGCCTGGGCGAGCGCGCCGTTGATATTGTCGAGCGCGCCCCAGTTGTATTCGGTCAGAGCGATCTTCGTGCCGGGGTAGTTCTGCGCCACGATCGCCTGCAGCCGCCGGATGAACATCGGGGCGATCGGCGCGCCGTTGTTGGCGGTGTCCCTGATCCAGTAGTCGCCGGTAACGATGTAAGTGGGGTCCCAGAAAACGCGGGTGGAATCGAGGCGCAGGGCCTGCGTCGTGGCGCTGCCGGCCGGCGAGAAAGCGACGTTGCCGGGCGCGAGATACGCGTGCTGGTCGAGATAGTCGAGCAGGCGCACGCCGTGCTGCTGCTCGTAAGCCTGCATCTGCTGCAGATACCAGGAGAGCAGCGGGATGCCGCCGTGCGCGTTGCGGTCGACCGGGTTCGACCACCAGTTGCCTTTGGCCTGGCCGGCGACGATGTCCGCTTTGGAGTAGAACAGCGAAGCCCAGTTATCGCCCACGGGGCCGGAGACGAGCGCGGTGGGGTCGGCCTGCTTGATGGCCGCGGCGTAGCGCGTGTCGAGGGCGAGCAGTTCGTCGTAGGTGTACGGGTTGGGATGAATATCGCGGTGCGTGTTATCCCACCAGATCGGCTCGTTGTCCAGACTCCAGATCGCAACGCCGCCCTGCGAGGATTTGCCGTAGCGCGAGACGGCATAGCGGACCCAGGCGGCCTGCAGCGTTTCATCGGTCTGGGAGTAGACGTCCGTGGGATCGTTCTTGATATAGACCGGATGCGCCGGCAGCTTTCCGTCGGCCACATTGGGATCGCCGCAGGCAGTGTCGTAGACGATGCCGTCGCCGCACTTATCGGGGTGGTATTGCGCGTAGGGATCGACCTTGCACTGGCTGCCGTATTTGCGGATGTCGAAGCTGCAAGCCTCGCCGCGGGTCTTGGGCAGCCAGCCGAGGATGGGGATTGTACCAATGATCTTGCCGCCGCTGATGCGCGCCTGATCGGCGAACTGGTTGAACGTGGAGCCGTCCGGGAGTTTGGACGCGTTGACGCTGGTGTTGGGGAGGACTTCGTAGAACCAGTCGCTGTCGAGGTCGTCGACGTCGAGCTGCCAGTGATAGGTGCTCATGTTGTTGCCGCCCCAGCGCCGCGCGGTAGCGCCGATGGTGTTGGCGGCCGCGGCCGTGGCGGCGGTCGCGTTGGTGAGGTCCCAGTAGAAATTGATGCCGTAGATATCGGGCGAAATGGCGTGGCGGCCGGCGGCGGCATCGACGGAAAGGGCCGGGCCGGGCTGCTGAGCCAGTGCCGAGAGAGCGAATAGTGCGAGGGTGGCGGCCGAGGCGAAGCGTGCGAACATGATCGTCGATTCTCTCG
This sequence comes from Bryobacteraceae bacterium, assembly GCA_035293845.1. GTDB lineage: Bacteria > Acidobacteriota > Terriglobia > Bryobacterales > Bryobacteraceae > DATGMB01. The sequence goes on along the minus strand of DATGMB010000014.1, from coordinate 5,875 downwards.
CACCGCGGAACAAAAGCCAAGAGGATAAGACGAAGAAAGGGTCGCCATATTCCCACATCGTTTCAGGCCTTCCGATGCTACAATTTCGCCATTGCCTGAAGTCCGGCGGCGTGCGGATGCCGAATCTCATCAGGCTTCGGAGGATAACTTGAGTAAGCAAATCCGGCGCAGCGGCATCCTGCTGCCGCTGCTGACCCTGGCTACGGGTGTGGCCTTCGCGGGCACGGTGGGACAGTCGAGTGTCCCCATCGGCTCCGGGTTCGCGAGCGTATGCGCAGGCAGCCAGTTTTTCGGGTCGCTGCCCAATCCGGGCGATCCCCTGCCCGTGAGCGACCAATACCTGAATTGCGCCGTGAGCTACGGCCCCCTGGTTTCCGTCACGAACACCACGCCGTATAACGGCAACGCCATGAACAATACCGCCAACGCCGCCGGCGGGCCGGGCGTTCTCTCGATCAACGCGAGCAGTGTCGATGCCGCGGGGATTCCCTTCGGCGGCGTCGCGGCGTACGCGGGCTGGAACGACCAGATGACCATCACGGGCGGCAGCGGCGGCGGGCTGTGGGTGGTGCCGGTCGATATCGATGCCACGCTGACGGCATCGCAACCGGGGAGTTTGTCGCGGTTGGGGATCACCGCCTATGAGAATTACAGTGTGTTGCAGCCGTACGGCGGTGGCGCGGCATCCTACAACCTGTTCGTCTCACAGAACGGCGGCAGCGGCAACCTGCGCAACAGCGCCATCGCCTTCAGTTGGGACGATCAGGCGCTGTGGTTCGGAGCGGTGAATTACGGCGCGGACCCGAGCACGCTGCCGAGTTATACGGTCAACCGCACGGTGTATTTCGTATTCCCGTTCACTTACGGCGTACCGTTCGAATTCGGCATTTACATGGGGGGAGTGGCGGGGCAGATCGGGAGCGGCTCTGCGAACAACTCGGCTTTCGACCCGCCGAGCCTTTCGTGGGGCGGCGCTGGCGTAGTGGCGGACCCGAATAACCCGGCGAGCACCACGACCAACTTCACACTGACTTCGCAATCGGGCTACAACTACACGGTGGCCGCCACCCCGGAGCCCGCGAGCGCGGGAATGATGCTGCTGGCCGGGATCTGCGCCGCGGCGGCCGGCTTCAGGCGACGCGCACGGTCTTGATGTTCTGGAATTCGCGGATGCCGTACGCGCTCAGCTCGCGGCCGTAGCCGGAGCGCTTCACGCCGCCGAAGGGCAGGCGCGCATCGCTCGCCACCATGCCGTTGATGAAGACCATGCCGGCTTCGAGCTCGTCGATGAACCGCTGCTGCTCGGCCGGATCGTTGGTCCAGGCGGCGGCGCCCAGGCCGAACTCGGTCGAGTTGGCGAGGCGGATGGCGTCCTCGATGCCTTCGGCGCGCCATAGAGCGGCGACCGGGCCGAAGACTTCCTCACGCGCGGCCGGGGCCTCCGGCGGGATGTCCGCGAGCACGGTGGGGCGGTAGAAGTTGCCGCGGCCGCCCAGGCGCTCGCCGCCGGTGAGCAGGCGCGCGCCCATTTCAACGGAGCGGCGCACCTGGCGGTCGACATCTTCGAGGATCTGCGGCGTGGCGAGCGGGCCGACCTGCGTGGCTTCATCCATCGGGTCGCCGACGCGCAGCGATTCCATCGCATCGAGAAAGAGCTTCTCGAAATCCGGAGCGACGCGGGAATCCACGATGAAGCGCTTGGCCGCGATGCAGGACTGGCCGTTGTTGATGCAGCGGGCTTCGGCGGCGGTGCGGGCGGCGCGGGCGAGATCGGCGCCCGGCATGACGACGAAGGGGTCGCTGCCGCCGAGCTCGAGCACGGTTTTCTTGATCTGGCGGCCGGCCTGGGCGGCGACCGCGGCGCCGGCGGCTTCGCTGCCGGTGAGCGAAGCGGCCTTGACGCGCGGGTCATCGAGCAGGCGCGCGACCTCGCCGGAGGGAATGAGCAGCGTCTGAAACGTGCCTTCCGGGAAGCCGGCGCGGAGCAGAATGGTCTCGATCTCGAGCGCGCACTGCGGCACATTCGAGGCGTGCTTGAGCAGCCCCACGTTGCCCGCCATCAGCGCCGGCGCGGCGAAGCGGAAAACCTGCCAGAACGGGAAATTCCACGGCATCACGGCGAGCACGGGCCCGATCGGGAGATAGCGGATGAACGCCGCGCCCGCGCCGGTTTCGACCGGCTCATCGGCCAGCAGGCGCTCGCCGTGCCCGGCGTAGTAACGGCAGGCGGTGGCGCACTTGGCGGCTTCGGCGCGGGCGGCGGCAATGGGCTTTCCCATCTCGAGTGTCATGATGCGGCCCAGGCGGTCGCGCTCGCTTTCCAGAATTTCCGCGGCGGCGGCGAGCCAGCGCGCGCGCTGGGCGGGCGCGGTGCGGCGGTAGCTCTGCCAGGCCTTTTCCGCGGCGGCGAGCTTGAGATCGATCTGCGATTCGGAGAGCGGCTGGAACGTGCGGAGGGTTTCGCCGGTAGCGGGGTTGACGGACGCGATCATGAGTCCATTGTAGGGATCGGGCGCTGGGGATTGGAGGCGCGCGCCGGGCGAACTTGTCAGACGGTCACAAATTCGTCATACTGAACCCAATCTGGATTTGCAGGGTCGGTTATCACAATCATCGAGGTGAACTCTATGGGTAAGTGTTGTCTGAGCGTGGCGCTGCTGCTGCTGTTTTCGGTTGGTAGCTGGGGCCAGGGGACCACGTCGCGGCTGGTGGGGACGGTGACGGACCCGACGGGGTCGGTGATTCCCGGCGCCCAGGTGACGTTGACGAACGAGGCCACCGGCGTCACGTTCACGACGACCACCACCGAGGCCGGCACCTACGTATTCGAAGCCCTGCAGGTAGGGGACTACCGCGTGGACATCACCGCGGGCGGCTTCAAGAAATTCAGCTCCACCCACAACCATGTCATCGTCAGCGAGCCGACCACGGTCAACGCGCGGTTGGAGGTCGGGGCGAGCGCGGAGACGGTCGAGGTTTCGGGCGCGGCGGAGCTGGTGCAGACCAGCACCTCCGGCAATTTCGGATCGACCATCGAACAGCGCGTGCTGCAGGACCTGCCGATCGTGGGCACGCGCGAGCGCAGCCCGCTGGACCTGGTCTATACGCAACCGGGCGTGGTGCCGACGGACGGCAACATGGCTGGCGGCGGCATCTACGTCCACGGGGCGCGCGACCGCGCCTGGAATTACACGCTCGATGGCCTCGATGATAACGAAGCGAGCTATGGCGGTTCCAATACGTCGCCCGCCCAGACCAATCCCGACATGCTTTCCGAAGTGCAGATCATGACCGGCAACGGCACCGCGGAGTGGGGGCGCAACAGCGGCGGCCAGGTCACCATGACTACGCGCTCCGGCGGCAACGAGCTGCACGGCACGGCGTTCTTCTTCTATCGCACGCCGCGGCTCAATGCCAACGAATGGCAGAACAATACCGACCTGGTGGGCAAGCGGCAGTTCGTGCAGCAGATTCCCGGCGGCAGCATCGGCGGCCCGATCCGGAAGAACAAGCTGTTCTACTTCTTCAACCTGCAGTACCTGCGCACGCACGAGACCGGCACCTTCACCAGCACCGTCTATACGCAGCCGGCGCGACAGGGCATCTTCCGCTTCGTGCAGGGCGGACGCAATCTGCCGTACGGCGTGGCCAACGCCTCTGTAGACGCCGCTGGCAATCCGCTGCCGGGGTTGAACATCGGCAGCTACAATCTGGTGGCCAACGATCCGCAGCACGGCGGCCTCGATCCGTCCGTCATGAAGCAGGTCAACGCCATGCCGCTGCCGAACAACTTCACCGTCGGCGACGGCCTGAACCTCGCGGGGTTCACCTACGTCGCGCCGCAGGGCCAGCGCAACATCGACCGCGCCTTCAAAATCGACTACGTGCTGACGCCGAAGCAAACGTTTTTCGCGCGCGTCTACATGGCGGAAGAGGATACCAATTGCGATCAGGTCAATGGCGGCCAGCCGCGGTTCCCCGGCGGTCCCTGCACCGTCATGACCACCCGCAGCCCGCGCAACCTGGCCTTCAACTGGCGCTACAGCCCGACCGCGCGCACCACCAACGAAGTCGTGGCCGGCGAGCAGCATTACGTCTATAACTTCGAGACGCCCGGCGCCACCGCCGCCTATCCCGATATCTCCTGGTATTCGCAGACCACGTTCCCCTTCACCAACGCGATCGGGAATCTGCGGACCATCACCACCTACCAGGCGGTGGACAACCTGAGCCACGTCCGCGGCGCGCACAATTTCAAGGCCGGGACGAATCTCCGCCTCGTGCGCCATCAGGATAACCGCGGCTCGGTGGGAAGCTGGGACGTGACGCCGATCGTCGACTTCTCAACGGCGGTTAACACCGTCGATCCCGTGGCCTGGAATATTCCGTCCACCGTCAATACGACTTATGACCTGGGGACGGCCCAGGGCATGGTGAATAACCTGCTCGGCCGGGTCGGCGATATCTACCAGGGCTTCGTCGCCAAGGACGCCAACTCCTGGCAGCCCGCCGGAACTACGTACCAGTTCGATGCCCGCTATCCCGAGCTGGATTTCTACGCCGAGGATAACTGGAAGGTCAGCCGCAACCTGACGGTGGATTACGGCCTGCGCTGGGAGATCCAACTGACCCCGACCGATGCGGCCAACATGATCAAGAGGCCGAACCAGCCGATCGCCATCGGCACCGCGCCGAGCGATTCGCTGACCTGGCAGAGCGGATCGCTGTACAACAGCTACTACTCGGGCGTTCAGCCGTCGCTCGGCCTGGCATGGGACCCGACCGGCAAGGGCAAGATGTCGCTGCGCGCGAATTACCGGCTGGCGGACGACCGCATCAACACGTTCCTGCTTTCCTCGAAGATCTTCCAGAATCTGCCGGGCAGCACGTATACGGTGGTGAACACGGCGTTCGGCACGGCCGGCGGCCGCCTCGCCAATCTGCCGACGCTTGCCCCGCCATCGGCTCCGAATACGCTGCTGACGCCGCCGGCAGACACGACCAATGCCGTCTACGTGATGGACCGCGGCTACCGGCCGCCGAAGACGCATATGTACGGCGCCGGCTTCCAGTTCGAGGTGGCGCGGGCGACCAAGCTCGAAGTGGACTACATCGGCCGGCACGCCATCCACCTGCTGGGCGCCTATAACCTGAACGACTTCGGCCAGAACATCCAGACCAACGGCTTCCTGCAAGCGTTCCAGACCGTGCAGGCCGGCGGGCAGAGCGCGCTGATGAACCAGTTGCTGGCGCAGGATTCGCGGCTGAAGGCGGGCGAGACGGGAAGCGATCTGGTGCGGCGCCTGTATGCGAGCAATCTCTCGACGAACTCGGTGGCGGGCCTGGCCCAGGCGATCGGCAGCCGTATTCAGAACGGCAAGACCATGCCGGAACTCGCGGGCCTGAGCCCGTATTTCTTCGTGCCCTATCCGCAGTTCATGGGCGGAATGTACGTGATCGATTCCAACGACTATTCGCACTACAACGGGATGGAGGTGCGGCTCGAACGCGCATTTTCGAACGGCGCGTCGTTCCAGTTCTCGTATACGCTCGCGAAATCGATGGACACGCGCTCGTTCGACCCGACTTCGACCGTGGTCAGCGGCGGCACGGCGCAATCGGCGGGCGATACGCCGTTCGACCTGCACAACCGCTACGACAATTACGGGCTTTCGGATTTCGACCGGCGCCACGCGATCCAGGGCCAGTGGACGTACGAACTGCCGTTCGGGAAGAACAAGAAGCTGCTCTCGAACGTTCCGCGAGCCATCGATCAGGTGGTGGGGGGATGGGAGATCGCCGGCTTCCTGACCGTGTTCAGCCCGCGGCCGTACACGATCTGGTCGGGCGCGTATACGTTCTCGAGCGTCGTCAC
>DATGMB010000013.1:0-7503 GCA_035293845.1 Bryobacteraceae bacterium | reverse complement strand
GCAGGACGAAGCTCCGGCCAGGGCGACGCCGCAGCATGGAATTCGGGGAAAGAAGACAGAAACAGAGAAGTATCGGCATTCGACAAGCCGGATCTTACCTAGCCCGGAGACGACGTTTACACAAAATTCTTGACAAGACCCGACTGAGGGCTGGAATGACGGATAATATTTTTTGCGCTCCTTCATTCTCTTTCTCATTCCTCTTGGTTTCGCTCTCGCTCAGCAGCGCGAGACCGTCGTCGTCACCGGCACGTTCGAGCCGATGTCGATGGATGAACTCGACCGGGCGCTGGTGTCGTTGCCGGTGCGGCAGAATCTGCTGCTGCTGAATACGCTGGCGGACGTGTTGAAGCTCGATCCGTCGGTGGATCTGGCGGAGCGGGCGCCGGACGGGGTGCAGGCGGATCTCTCGATCCGCGGTGCGAATTTCGAGCAGACCCTGGTGCTGCTCAACGGGCAGCGGCTCAATGATGCGCAGTCCGGGCATCACGATATGGATATTCCGGTGCCGCTCGATTCCGTGGCGCGGGTGGAGATCCTGCGGGGGTCGGGGTCGACGATGTACGGATCGGATGCATCGGCCGGGGTGGTCAACATCATCACGGAGCCGCCGGAGGGGTTCGAGGCGCGGCTGCGGACGGCCGTGGGGAATTACGGGATCAACCAGGAGCGCGGGTCGATCGCGAATACCTTCGGGACGGTGAGCGAGCAGCTCAGCTTTTCGCGCGATTTTTCGACGGGCTTCGAGCCGGACCGCGATTACCGGAACCTGCAACTGGCGTCGCTGACGAGCGCGCGGACGTCGCTCGGCGCGAGCAATCTGACGCTGGCGTACATGGACCACCCGTTCGGCGCGGACCAGTTCTACGGTGATTTCCCATCCTGGGAGGACACGAAGACGTGGTTTCTTGGCGCGCGGCAGGAGCTGGGGCAGGAGACCGAGGCCGATTTCAGCTACCGGCGGCACAGCGATCTGTTCGTGCTGTTTCGCGATCAGCCGCAAATTTACACGAATCACCGCGTCGACGAGAGCTACGTGGCGGACCTGCGGCGGCACGAGGCGCTTTCGCCCACGGCCACACTGTTCTACGGCGTGGAGGCGCTGCACGAATCGATCGTGAGTAATAACCTCGGGGACCATTCGCGGAGCCGCGCGGCGGCGTACGCGGCGGTGGATTTCCGCGCGCTGCGGCGGTTTTCGCTGACGCTTTCGGCGCGGGAGGAGGTGTACCGGAAGTGGTCCGGCGAATTCAGCCCGACGGTGGCGGGCGGCGTGTGGCTTTCGCAGAAGGTGAAGCTGCGGGCGTCGGCGAGCCGGGCGTTCCGCGTGCCGACGTACACGGACCTGTACTACTCCGATCCGGCGAACCTGGGGAATCCGAACCTGCGGCCGGAGCGGGCCTGGACCTACGAGGGCGGCGTCGATTGGGCGCCGGCGTCGCAGGTGCGGGCCGATGTGACGGTGTTCGAGCGGCGGGAGCGCGACGGGATCGATTTCTACCGCAACGACCCGGCGGACCTGTGGCGGGCGGTGAACATCGATAACCTGGACTTCACGGGGGTAGAGGCGGGGGTGAAGCTGAGCGGCGGGCTGGACGTCCGGTACACGGCGCTGCGCGGCGCGCTGGATACGATCCCGGTGGGCGCGACCAAGTACACGTTCAACTACCCGACGCAAACGGGCGTGGTCGCGTGGCAGCGGGCGTTCGCGAAGGACCTTCTCTTCCGCACGCGCGTGGGCGCACTGAACCGGCGGGGGCGGGACCCGTACGGGCTATGGGATCTGTACGCGGGGTGGGCCGGCGGGAAGGTGCATCCTTTCCTGCAGATTTCGAATGTCACGGCGACGCGGTATCAGGAGATCCAGGGGGTCGATATGCCGGGGCGGACGGTGATCGGCGGGTTGGAACTGCTGGTGCGGAAGCGGTAGCATCTCCTCACCGCCGAGACGCCGAGGCGCGGAGGAAAGGCGGGCATGCGGCTGTTCTATAGCGATCATTACGCGATTCCGCTGCCGGCGGGACACAAGTTTCCGGCGGCTAAATATGGGCTACTGCGGCAGGCGCTGGAAGCGGACGGGTTCTACTGTTTTGCGCCGGCGCCGCTGGCGGACGCGGCGACGATCGAGCGGGCCCACGATCCGGCGTACGTGCGAGCGGTGATGGAAGGGACACTGGATGCGCGAGCGATGCGGCGCATCGGATTTCCATGGTCGCCGGAGCTGGTGCGGCGGTCGCTGGCTTCGGTGGGTGGGACGCTGGCGGCGACGGCCGATGCGCTCGAGGGCGGATTCGGCGGAAATCTGGCAGGCGGGACGCACCACGCGTTTTACGGCGAGGGGTCGGGGTTCTGCGTGTTCAACGATCTGGCGGTGGCGATCCGGTGGTGCGGGCGGCGGGCGGCGGTGATCGACCTGGACGTGCACCAGGGCGATGGGACGGCGAGCATTTTCGCGGAAGAGAAACACGTGCTTACGGTATCGCTGCACGGCGAAAACAACTTTCCGTTCCGCAAGCAGCGCAGCGGAGTCGATATCGCGCTGGCGGACGGCGCCGGGGACGCCGAATACCTGGACCGGCTGGAGGGGGCTCTGCGGGCGGTGGCGGACTTCGGACCGGAGATCGTGTTCTACCAGTCCGGCGTGGATGGGCTGGCGGGGGACCGGCTGGGCCGGCTGGCGCTCTCGCGCGAGGGGCTGATCGAACGCGACCGGAAGGTGTTCGAATTCGCGCGCCGGCGAGGGCTGCCGGTGGTCGTGACGCTGGGAGGAGGGTACGCGGAACCGATCGGCCGGACGGTAGACGCGCACGCCAATACATTTCGGAGCGCCGCGGCGGTCTTGCAACCGGCGGAACCGGTAACGCGTCCGATATAGTGACGGTCTTTTACGAGTGGCACCGCGACAGGATTTTACTTCCTCCGCGGGCCGAAACCGGCGGGCGTCTTCCTCCGAGCGTCCGCCGGTTTTTTATTTGGGGACAAAATCCAACCGCCGAGACGCCGAGGGAAGGCGGCGAATTAACCCGGGGCTAGTTCGATCCGGTTCGCAGGGCAGAGATCTCAGATTCGTCTGAGCACCAGGGCGGAATTTTTGCTGCCGAAGGCGATGCAGTTGGCGACGGCGTGCTCGATGCGGAGGCGGCGGGCGGTGGACGGGATGTAATCGAGGTCGCACTCGGGGTCGGGTTCGTCTATGTTGATGGTCGGGGGCACGATGCCATCGCGCATGGCGAGGAGCGTCGCGGCAACGCCTGCCGCTCCGCACGCGCCCTGCGGGTGCCCGATGAGGCTTTTCAGGGAGGAGCCGGCGAGCTTGTAGGCGTGGCCATCGAAGGCGAGCTTGACGGCGCGGGTCTCGATGCGGTCGTTGAGCTCCGTGGAGGTGCCGTGATAGTTGAGGTACTGGACGTCGCCGGGCCGGATGCCGGCTTCGGTCAGGGCCAGGCAGATGGCGCGGGCGGGCTCCTCGCCGCATTCTTCGAGCCGGACGCGGTGGTAGGCCTCGCAGGTGGAGCCGTAGCCTGCGATTTCGCCGTAGATGTGGGCGCCGCGGGCGCGGGCCTGCTCGAGCTCTTCGAGCACGAAGAACCAGGCGCCCTCGGCGATGACGAAGCCGTCGCGGTCGCGGGAGAAGGGGCGGGAGGCGCGCTCGGGCTCGTGGTTCCAGCGGGTGGTCATGATGCGCATGAGCTGGAAGCCGCGGAGGATGAGGGGCGCGATGGGCGAATCGACGCCGCCCGCGATCATGGTGCTGAGCGAGCCCATGCGGATGTGGTGGAAGGCGTAGCCCAGGGCGTCGGTGGAAGAGGTGCAGCCGGTTGAGACGATGTGGCTGAGTCCGCGGAACCCGAAGCGCATCGAGACTTCGCTGGCGAGCGTGCCGATCGTGCCGGTGGGGATCGTGTACACACTGCACTGCTTCTGATGGCCGGTGTAATACAGGCGGTACTGCTCCTCGGTGAAATCCTGGCTGCCGCCGCCCGATCCGACGATGACGCCGATTCCGCGGAGCTCGTCGCGGGTCATGGATTTGGGCTCCAGTTGAGCGTCGGCGAGCGCCTCGGAGACGGCGGCGGCGGCGAGGGGGACGGCGCGGGAGACGTGGGGGCGGTCCTTCGCTTCGACATACTTCTTTTCGTCGAACTCATCCGGGATTTCGCCCGCTACCTGTACCAGGAAATTGGTAGGATCGAAGCGGGTAATGCGCCGTACCCCGCTGCGGCCGTTTTTGGTGGCCTCCCAGAACCGCTCGCGGCCAATGCCGTTTGGGCTTACCGCACCGATGCCTGTAATCGCAACGCGACGCATATTTGTTTTTAGCCTAACCGTCAGTATAGGCTGATTCTATGGAACTTGGCAGGGACATGGGGCCGGGGCAGGGGAGTGCGACCGACGGCGGCGAGCCGGGCGGCCACGAACAGCCGGCCACTTTGGCGCCGGAGATCGGGTCGCGCGGCGGCGAGCCGGGCGGCCGGGAGCACGGGGCCGTGGGCCTGCCCGAGCAGGGGATGACCGGCGGGGAGCCGTCCGCGGCGGTGCCGGAGAACGGGACAGGCGCCGGAGAGCACACGGCCGAGCGGCAGCCGGCCACAGTCCCGCAGACCGCGCCATCCCCTGCCGATGCGGCTGGCGGACAGACGGCCGGACCCGCCTCCACCGCATTGTCCGCCCTCCTGGCCGGCCTGCAGGCGGGCATGGTGGGGGTGCTGATCATGCTGGCATGGCTGGGCGTAAGCGCGGTCTGGCAGCAGCGCAGCTTCTGGACGGCCGAAAACCTGATGTCCAGCGTATTCTACGGGCCGCAATCGATCCACAGCGGCTTCGCCGGCCGGACGCTGCCGGGGCTGGCGCTGTACGTGGTGCTCTACAGCGTGCTGGGAGCGGTCGTGGCGCTGCTGCTGCGCAACAGGCTGACGCGGCTGCGGACGGCGCTGGTGTGTATCGTTCTGGCGATGGTATGGTACTACGTCTCGTTTCGCTGGATGTGGCAGCATGTGATGCCGCTGGTAGCGCTGCTGCACGCAGAGCGGCCCACGGCGATCGGGCATTTGCTATACGGGTTGTGGCTCGGGCGGTTCCCGGCGTATCTCGCAAAGGCGCCGATTGGGCGCTAGCTCAATGCGAAGCGGCTGATTCCTGGCGGTAGGCCGCGGCGACCGTTAAAGTATCCGTGAATTCCGCCCATTCGGCTACTTTCCCGTTTTGCAACCGGAAAACGTGGACCCAGTCGCTTTCGACAATCCTGCCCGTAGCGCGGGCGCGGCCGCGGTAAGTTCCCAACACCACGACCTTGTCGCCCTTCGCAAGGTACTCGCGCGGCTCAAAACTCAGTACTTTCGTCCGCCTCGTTCAGGGCCCGAAAAAATTCCGCCACGGCGGCTTGCCCCTTGCGCCTGCCGGCGAAGGGGATCGCCGGAGCTCCCGGCATGGTCCAGGTCACGTCTTCCGTCAAGCCGGCCAGGACGCCTGAGATGTCGCCCCGGCCAAAGGCTGCATAGGCTTCCTGCACCAGACGGATATTTTCCTGCTCGTTCATTGCTAATTCCTCCTGTGAATCCATACGAGGAATCGGGCGCTTCCGGATTCAGGCAACGCCATGGATGCCAAGTGTACTCCCGCCCTGGCCCGTGTCAATTGCCGAGTGTATCTTCGCTCGCGAAGCCGTGGGCATCAGCCACAGATCAGGGGCGCAGGCTGGCGGCGCGGGTGAGCAGATACTCCCGTTCGGGCAGACTGAGCGTGAGGCCGGCGGCGGTGTGGTAGTGACGCATGGCGGCTTCGCGGTTGCCGAGCATCTCGAACAGGTGGGCGCGAGTGGCGTGGAGCCGGTGGTGGTCCGCAAGGCGCGGGTCGCGATCGAGGGCGTTCAATAGCTCCAGGCCGGCGGCGGGTCCGTGCACCATGGCGGCAGCGATCGCGCGATTGAGCAGGACCATCGGATTGTCCGAGATCCGGTGGAGGAGTTCGTAGAGGCCGAGAATCTGCGGCCAGTCGGTATCTTCGGCGCGCGCGGCGGCGGCGTGAACGGCAGCGACGGCGGCCTGGATCCGGTACGGGCCCGGGGCGCCCCGGGACATGGCGGGAGCGAGGAGGGCCACCCCTTCGGCGATGGCGGCGCGGTCCCAGAGGGTGCGGTCCTGGCGGTCGAGCGGAATCAACCCGCCCGCGGGGCCGGTGCGCGCGGCGCGGCGGGCATCGGTGAGGAGCAGCAGCGCGAGCAGGCCGGCGGTTTCGGGATCATCCGGCAGGAGTCTTTGGAGGGCGCGGGCGAGGCGGATGGCTTCTGAGGCAAGATCGGGGCGATGGACCTCCGTGCCGGCGGTGGCGACATAGCCTTCATTAAAGATCAGGTAAAGCACATGGAGCACGGAGCCGAGCCGCTGCGTGCGCTCCTTGCCGGCGGGAAGGCTGAACGGCACGCCGGAGGCCTTGATCGTGGCCTTGGCGCGGCTGATGCGCTGGGCCATGGTGGCTTCGGGAACGAGGAAGGCGCGGGCGATTTCGGCGGTGGTCAGGCCGGCCACCGCGCGTAGCGTGAGGGCGATGGCGGAGGACGGGCTCACGGCGGGGTGGCAGCACATGAAGAGGAGGACGAGGGTGTCATCCTCGGCGGGATCGGGGACGGCGTCGGGCGGCGGGGCGAGCGGCTCGGCATCGAGGGCGGCGGCGGCTTCACGGCGGCGGCGCGCTGATTCGCTGCGGATGTGATCCGTGAGGCGGCGCGAGGCGGCCTGAATGAGCCAGGCGCGGGGATTTTCCGGAATGCCCTGTTGGGGCCACTGGAGCGCGGCAGCCAGAAGGGCTTCCTGGACGGCGTCTTCGGAGGCGCTGAAGTCCCGGTAGCGGCGGATGAGCGCGCCGAGCACCTGCGGCGCGAGATCGCGCAGCAGGCGCCCCTGGTCACGGCCTGCTTCGAGTGGGACTCGGTTCATCGCGCGCATCAGGAGGAGGAGCTTTCATCCTACCCCACGCGGCGCCGGGCGGATACAGGCTGGTGCCACCCTGTTCGATCGTCGCAAAGTGAAATCCGGCGGTGTTGGCGATCGCTTGCAGGTGTTTCGCGGGGGTGAGGTCGTCATCGGTTCTGGGGATGGCCGGGAACTGTCCCTGAAACAGGCCCGGAATGGCCTGCGGAAAGACAAAGTGATCGAGATCGGGGTTACTGGCGCTGCTGCGATAGCGGGTCCACCAACTCGTATCGAGGGTGAGTTGCATGAGGTTGGTGAGGCGCGGGCTGCCACTCGACCCCGCCGCTTTGCTGCCCGGCAGCGTGCGAAGAGCGGCGGTGTAGGCCGGATTGCCGCTCCCGCCCGGCACTTCTTTGTCCGGGATTGCCCCCAGCTCGTTGTATTGCATCCTCAGTGACAGGCGCCTGCGGCGCGAACTCGCGCGACAGGCGCCGGGCGGCGGGGCGAGCGGGGCCTACGGCAGGTCGGATGCTGTCTTGGAAGTCATGAGCTGCCGGACTTCGATCGGCATGTTGGTGGGCACGCCGCCGGGGCC
>DATGMB010000012.1:0-4331 GCA_035293845.1 Bryobacteraceae bacterium | reverse complement strand
GGTCGAGCCCCTCCATGCTGCCGTGAAAGGTGTTGTAGGCGTTCGCGGCGTAATCGGTGATCTGCTTGGGGTTCGTCACGGTGCCGCCCAGCGTCGGGTCGATCACGGAGGCGCGCACGAACTCGTAGATTGCCTTGGGGAGAAGTTCGGGAGCCTTGCTGGGATCGGTCCGCGCCATTCCGCTCAGCGCGCGCCCGAGGTTGTAGGAGATTGCCGCGTTGTCAGGATATTCGCCCAGCGCTTTGGTGTAGAGTTGCTCGGCCGTGGCGAAGTCGTTCTTCTGGAGCGCCTGATTGGCCGGCGCCAGGGTGATCGCTACCAAGGCAGTCTTGCCGCGCTTCTCGAGGTCGTCCTTGGCCTTGTTCCAATCCGCCTCGCTGGTGGTGGCCGGTTTGTTGGCCGCCACGAAATACTGCGGCGCCAATTGCAGCAGGTCGCGCGCCGCCTTCTCGCCAAGCGCCAGTTGTTCCTGCGTGGCATTCGGCAGCGTCGCGACATTCCAGGCGACCTGGTAATAAATATTCAGGATTTGCAGCTTACCGGCCGGGCCGGGGAAGGCCGCGTTCAGGTCCTTGGCCATCAACTGCTGGCCGAGTTCGACGACCTTTTGCGGCTGCGGCGGCTGCAGCTTGCTGTAGGCATCGAAATACATGTACAGCCGCTCGTCCTTGAAATCCGTGTCCGGGTACTTCTGCGTCCAGGTGTCCAGATCCTGAATCTGTTTCTGCGGATTCCCGGCGTCCTTGATCGCCTGATTGTAAATTTCGAATTCGCCCTGATCTTTGACGGCCTTCTGCTTGGCCGCGGCGGCAGCGGGCGCCGCCGCCGGCGTCTGCGCGTAGGCGCAGGCGAGCGCGAGCGCGCCTGCTGCCAGCGCCATGCGATTCAGAGAATGGATGCGGAACATAGCTGATTACTTCTTCTTCGCCACGCCCTTCTTCGCGCCGGGATGGGCCGCGGGCGCGCACGGCGTGGTCTTCAGATTCTCCACTTTGGCCTTCTCGGTGTCCATGGTCAGCATGAACGGCTCGGAGGTAAACGCCGACGGAACCCCTTCCCACTGGATCTCGCCGGCTTCCGGCTTCCCGCTGAGCGGCGCATCCAGCTTCAACGTGATCACTACCGGGGCCGCGCCCTGCTGCTCCGGCTCCGGAATGCTGACCAGCAGCTCTTTGGAACGGCAGGCCGGTTTACCTTCTACCAGCATACCCTTGAGTTTGGGAACGGCGGCATCCTTGAGGGATTCCTTGAAATACTGCTCCCCGTTGGCGCCGGAAAGCTGGCCCTTGATCCCCAGCCAGATCGCGAGTTGCGGATATTTCTCCTGGAATTCCTTTTGTTTACGCGCAGCCGCGGCGGTTGCGCTCTCGATGGTGAAGCCGGCCGGCGGCATGGGATTCGCCTTCGCCTGCTCCTTCAACTGATCCAGCCCGTCGCTTCCGCCGTGATAGCCCACGTACAGATTGGTCAGCAGCTCGGTCATCTTCTTCGCGTCTTGCGTTCCGCCGAGCGAGGGATCGAGCACCATGGCGCGAATGTATTCATACACGGCCTTGGGATAAAGCTCATCGTATCTGGACTTGTCCGCCCTTGCCTGGCATCGATACGCCTGGCCGAGGTTGTAAGCGATGTACGCATTATCGGGGAAATCGCTGAGAGCCTTGCTGAGGGCGGATTCCGCCGTGTTGCAATCCGGCTGCGGCTGGGCGTTCAAAGCGGCCATGCCCGGCCGGACCTCGATCGTCATCAGCGCTCCCTTGGCATGGGCTTTGAGCTGCTGCAGCGCGGTGTCCCACTGCGCCTGGTCCAGACCTTCCGGCTTGCGGGTGTAGTCCTTCAGCTTCGTGGCGGCTTTGCGCGAGATCTCCGTCTGCTCGGGCGTGGCGTTCGGAAGCGCCGTAATGGCGTCGGTCGCGGGTAGCAATACTCCCAGCACGCTTCCGGGTCCGGTCTTCGGATCGGGGAACAAGGCATCCAGGTCGCGATCGAGCATAGGCCCCGCTTCGGCCAGCACCTTGTCGTATTGTTTCAGCGCGTTATACGTGCTGATCAGCAGCACGCTCCGGTCGTCTTTATAATCGGAGTTCGGCACCTTCTGCTTCCAGGCTTCGCAGTCGGTGAGCGCCTTGTTGAAGTCCTTCTTGCCGACATCGGTGGCGCAGGCATTGAAAAGCTCGTATTCGCCCTGCTGGTACGTCTTCTTGGGCGCTGCCTCGCCGCCCTGCGCGTACGCCGGCACCGCGGTGCCGGCGGCAACGAGAACACTCAAGGCGGCTGCCGCCGCAATCTTTTTCATGGTCTGGTGTTTGGACAAGTGCGCCTCCTGCTTTCCGGCTTTAGTGACCGCAATGACTGGCTGATTCGCCTTCGCAACCCGGCGACGGATTCCCCGGCTACCCGCAGAGGGCCCAAGGACACTTGCGGAGTATAGCCAAACCACTTTCGTGGCGCAACTCATTCGACTCCGATTCCAGCGCCTGAGTTCCGAATCAAAAATCATACCAAATGAATTTCCATCCGATGCCGGAGACAGACGATGCCCGGCGCAGCCGAAAAGGCGCGGGGCAGTTCCATGCACCGGTAAACTCTTTGCCGGCCGCCGGCCGTCGCGCCGGCTCCCCTGCCGCAATGGCCGAGCCGCTCCCCCGCCGCAACGGCCGCACGGGGCGATCCGGCAGTTCGCTCCTCCGGCGCTCGTCGGCACAGTCGCCGCGCCAGCGTCCGTTCGCCGTCCGCACCGTCGCGCCGGTTCCCCGGGCGCAGCTTGCTCACCGAGCCGTTTTTCGCGCAGCCGCCTGCCTAACGAAGCCTCTGCCCCGCTTCCCCGCCGCGGTATGCTGAAAGCGTCCCGGGCTCCAGCGGCCTTCGCCTTTTCATGCGCTATCTCGATCTTGCGGTCATCGTCTGCTACCTGGCGGCCATTACCTGGTTCGGCGCCCGGTTCCGCAGCAGGCAGAAAAGCCTGCGCGATTACTTTCTCGGAGGCCGCACGGCGCCATGGTGGGCCATCAGCCTCTCGATCGTCTCCGCCGAAACCAGCACGCTGACGATCATCAGCACGCCGGCCCTGGCGTTCACCGGCAATCTCGGCTTTCTGCAGATCGTGCTCGGCTACCTGGTGGCCCGAATCGTGATTTCGGTTCTGTTCCTGCCGCATTATTTCCGGGGAGAGATGTTCACCGCGTACGAGCTGATGCGCCGCCGCTTCGGGGAACGCATCCGCAAACTCACCGCTTCAATATTCCTTGTGACGCGGGCTCTGGCGGAAGGGGTACGGGTATTCGCCATCTCTTTGGTCATCGCGATCGTCCTCGGGACCGGCGAAGTCGCTTCCATCATCCTGATCACCGTGCTCACGCTCTTCTACACGTTTGAAGGCGGGATGACCGCGGTCATCTGGACGGACGTGGTGCAGATGAGCCTGTACGTCTTCGGCGCCATCCTGAGCTTCTTCGTGATCCTCGGCAAGGTCCCGGGCGGATGGGCGCACGTGGCAGCCGTCGCCGGCGCGGCGCACAAGTTCAGCGTTTTCGATTTCCGCTTCGCGCCGTCGATGGCCTTCTTTGCCCGCACCTACAACTTCTGGGCGGGCCTGGCGGGCGGCACCTTCCTGACGATGGCCAGCCACGGCACCGATCAGCTCATGGTGCAGCGCCTGCTCAGCGCCCGCAACGAGGCGCAGAGCCGCGCCGCGCTGCTTTCGAGCTGGGTCGTCATCGTGGTGCAGTTTACCCTGTTCCTCCTGATCGGCGCGCTGCTGTTCGTGTACTACTCGGATCACCATCTGCCCGCGCCGGCGGCCCTCGGGCGCTCGAACGATAGCCTCTATCCGGATTTCATCTGGCATCAACTGCCGCCCGGCGCGGCGGGGCTGGTGGTGGCGGCGATCCTGGCCGCGGCCATGGCCAACCTCAGCGCGGCGCTCAACTCCCTGGCTTCAACGACGGTGGTCGATTTCGTGCGCACCCGCCGCGAGATGAGCGACGCTGCGGCGACGCGCCTGGCGCGCCTCGCGACCATCGGCTGGGGCGCCGTTCTGCTGGGCATCGGCATCGCCGCGCGGCATTCGCACTCCGTGCTGGAGGTGGGGCTGACCATCGCCTCCATCCCTTTCGGCGCGCTGCTCGGCGTGTTTCTCCTCGGCATCCTCACGCGCCGCCCGCGCGAGGGCTCGGCGATCGCGGGAACGGTGGCGGGGCTGATCGGGATTCTGGCGATCCATTTCCTGACGCCGATCGCCTGGACGTGGTACGTCCTCTTCGGGACCCTCATGACATTCGGCGTGGCCATGCTGTATTCCCTCTTCGAGCGCGACGATCCGCCCGAGGAAG
>DATGMB010000011.1:0-20602 GCA_035293845.1 Bryobacteraceae bacterium | reverse complement strand
AAGGTCAGCGCGGCGATCGCGGTACTGTTGACGTTGATTTGTTTTCTAAAGTGGTACTTGTGGTTCCGCGCGGTAGCACAATAGGATGGAAGCTATGAGATTGCGCAGCCTGGCGCTGGCCCTGGCGCTCGCATGCGGCTTTGGCACGGTCGCCGAGGCCCGCGTGAAATCCCCCTTTCACAAGGTGAAGCGGCCGAAATCGATGGCCAAGAAGGTGAAGCCGCGAAAGGCCCCGAAGCGGGCCAAGATCAAGCGTCCCAAGCACGCCTAACGCGGGTCATAACGCCTTTCCGTACACCGGAATGGCCGCTCCGGTGATTTCCGCTGCCGCATCCGAGGCAAGAAATACCGCGAGCGCCGCCAGGCGTTCGGGCGAAACCCATTGGGCACGGCCCTCCACCGTTCCCCAGGACCGGTTCGCCTCGGTATCGATGGTGCCCGGCAGAATTGCGTTCGCCGTGATGCCGGCATCGCGGTTTTCGAGCGCCACCGTTTTCACCAGGCTCGCCAGGGCCGCCTTGGACGCGCTGTAGGCCGCAATCCCGGGCGCGGGCTCCACGGCCGCGCGGCTCGCGATGGCGACCATCCGTCCCCCGCCCGCCGCGCGCATCCGGGGGATGACGGCTCGAAAAACGTGCACGGCCGCCCGCAGGTTGACGTTGAGCATCCGCTCCCACACCGCGTCTTCTGTCTCCGTGACCGGCTTTCCGCCCTCGAAGCCACCGGCCACGTGGATCAGCGCGGCGATGCGGCCAAGGCGGGCGGCAACCGCCGCCACGAGCGACTCGGCCTGCGCCGCAACCAGAAGATCGGCGGGGAAGGCGTGGAAATTGGGGTGCCCGAAATCGGAATCGCTGATGCCGCGCGAAGTGCCCGCCACCGTCGCGCCCGAATCCAGGAACGCGCGGGTGACATGGGCGCCGAGGCCCCCGCGGGCGCCGGTGATGAGGACGACAGGTAGGGCCATAGCTTCAAAGCAAGCTTACCCGAAGCCTGTGCGCCTTCGCGCGATAATGTTGGGCATGCGGTCACCTGCCGAGCAGGAAGACGATCTCGCAAGGGGACGGTTCGAAGCGGCGCGGTCCGGTCTTCCGAAGTTCGACCGATTGATCTGGTCGGCATCCTAGGGATCGCGGGCGGGTGTGCGATCTTTGGAGCCGCGGTTGCGCTCGGCATCGGCAGAGACGATGGAGGAGCACTGTTCGTGTTATGCGGCGCGGGTTGCGCAGCAGCCGGCACGCTGTCGATCATCGCCGGTATACTGCGGCGGCGGATCAGCCGGAGTAAGTAGACCTTAAGGCCGCTTCGGGAAAACGCTACGGCCAGTCTTGTGCGGCATGAAAGATCCGCGAGACCTCGACCGCGTGCTCACCGACCCGGTAGACGGCTATGTACGGCAAGGAAGGGAAGATCAGCTCGCGCCAGCCCCGGCAAACGGCTGCTGGCCCGGCCGCGCTGCGGAAACCTCGCCAGCATCGAGCATCCATCATAAAATTGTATGGGCCACGCGCCGGGCCGCTTCGGGATTATCGCGCTCAATGCTGCTCGCAGATTCTTTCCAGGTCTTCGGCGGCCGGCACCGACCAGCGGACTTCCATCAGGAGCGCAGGAAGCGTGCCAACCGGCTTTGACGCCGTATTCGAATTCCTCGGTTGTGCCCATGAATCGATCGCCGCCGCTGGGTCTGCCGGTGACGTTTTTCGTGCCGAACTCCAGATTGCCCGGTTCCTCCATCTGGTGCGTGTACGTGATGAAGAAGGGCCCTTCGCCGGCCCACGCCGCGGAAACGAAAGCGAAAAACACAGCTTTGATCACAGCGAAACGGATCTTTGTGAAGGCCGCCGCGAGACCCCGGCGGCGCCGGCGCCGTGGGGTCAAGATGGTTGCCCGCTCAGACTTGCCAATCATCGATTTATGACTACCTGCCATCGAGTTGCAGTACAAACCGCGCGATTAAGGCTGATTTAAACTCTATTTGCAACTCAGTGTCAACTGAAAAATGCGAACAGAGGTTCGGACGGCGCGACCGGCAAGGAATCGCAGGCGGGTGGGGCTCCGGCGCGGGCGCTACACCTTCTCGGCGTCCAGCACTTCCCGCACCTTGGCCAGCAGGACATCCGGCGTGAATGGCTTGTGCAGGAATGCGCGCGGCACTTCCGTTCCGGCGCCGCCGATGGCGTTATCGCGGTAGCCGGACATGTACAGAATCTTGAGTCCCGGCGAGCCCTCTTCGAGCTGTTTTCCGAGCTCGAAGCCGCTCATCTGCGGCATCACCACATCGGTCAGGACCATGTCGATCTTGTGGCGGTTCTTCTCGTAAACGGCCAGCGCGGAGGCGCCGTTGCTCGCCTCCACCACGTCGTAGCCGTTCGATTTCAGCACCGCGAAGACCAGCTTGCGGACGCCCTCTTCGTCATCCACCAGCAGGATGGTTTCCGAGCCCTTGGCCGAGCGCGGGCGTACCGGCTCGGTGACCGCTTCCTTGACGCGCGGCAGGTAGATCTCGAAGATCGTGCCGCAGCCCGGCTGGCTGTAGACGGTGACGCAGCCGTCCGCCTGCTTGATGGCGCCGTAGGCCGTCGCCAGCCCCAGGCCGCTGCCCTTCCCCGGCGCCTTGGTGGTGAAGAACGGCTCGAAGAGGCGCGAGCGCGTGGCGGCGTCCATGCCGATACCGGTGTCGCTCACCGCCAGCATTACGTAGGGGCCGGGCTTTACCGACAGGTTCGCGGCGGTGTTTTCGTCGAGCTCGGCGTTGGCGGTTTCGATGACAAGCTTCCCGCCCTGCGGCATCGCGTCGCGGGCGTTTGTCGCGAGGTTGACCACCACCTGCTCGATCTGTGCCGGGTCGGCGCGCACCCGCCCCACTCCGGGACCGGTCAGCAGGTTCAGCTCGATGCCGTGCCCCAGCAGGCGGCGCAGCATCGCTTCCATGCCAGTGAGCAGCGAATTCAGATCGATCACCCGCGGCTGCGCCGTGGCGCCGCGGCTGAAGGCAAGCAGATGCCGGGTCAGCGACGCCGCGCGCTCACCGGCATAGATGATCTCGTCGACGAAACGGCGGATCGGATTGTTGGACGGGATTTCCGCGCGCAGCAGCTCGGCATAACCCGTGATCACGGTCAGGACGTTGTTGAAGTCGCCCGCCACCCCGCCGGCCAGCCGGCCGACAGCCTCCATCTTCTGGGCGTGCGTCGCCTGCTGCTCCAGTTGGAGCCGCTTGCTGACATCGCGGAACACCAGCACGGCGCCGCGCGGCGCCCCGGATTCGTCGCGCACCGGCGACGTGCTGTGCTCCACCGGGACCTCGGCGCCGCTGCGCGAAACCAGCAGCGCCGGCTCCTGCATCGCCACCACGACGCGCTCCCGCAGAGCGCGGAGCACGGGATTTTCCATCGGCTGGCGAGTCCGCTCGGCGGTAAAGCGGAGGACTTCATCGGCGGGCCGGCCGCGCGCCGCCGCGAGCGTCCATCCGGTCAGCGTCTCGGCCAGCGGATTGAGAAAAGTGACGCGCCCGTCCTGATCCGCGACCGCCACCGCGTCGCCGATGCTCGAGAGAGTCGCGGCAAACAGGCGCCGCCCCTCGCGTAGAGAGGCAGTGATCCACACGATCAGGCCTCCCATGAGCACAAATGCGGTGAGCCTCGCCACCACATACCAGGAAAAGCCTGTGAATGCGGCTTCCGGGCGGAAGAGGAAATAGAGGATAGCGACGGCCGAAGCGGCGATGGCGATGACTCCGCCCGTCCGCTCATAAAACCACGCGCTGGCCCACGCCGCGGCGAGGAACAGGAGGAATGTGTAGGGCTCCAACAGCGGCCGCAGCAGCAGCGCCGCCAGCAGCGCCATCGCGCAAAGCAGCAGAGCGGCCACACTGCTGTGGAGCGGTGACCGATGGAGCTGATTCATCCGCGTTCCCATGGTACTACGAAGTCTGTGGTACCTCGGGTAATCATTCATACAGCGGCGGTTGCCCCGGGGGGCGGGTCTTCCAGCGGCGATGGATCCAGAGCCACTGGTCGGGATGCGCGCGAATTGCCTCTTCGAGCCGCGCCTGCAGCGCCGCCGTATCGCGCGCCGCGTCGCCGGTGATCTCGATCGGCGGCTGGAAGTGCAGCACGTAACGCCGCTCCGCTTCCGACCACAAAGCGAATCCGGGCACCACCGCCGCGCCGCTATGCGCGGCGATTTTCGCGAAGCCGGCGCCGGCGCAGGCCGGGACGCCGAAGAAGTCGACGAACACGCCCGTTTCCGGCGACGAGTTCTGATCGATCAGGATGCCCACGGCTTCATTGGCCGCAAGCGCCTTGAGGATGGCGCGGGCGTAATCCTTCTTGAAGATGAGCCGGTTGCCGGAGAGCGTCCGCCGCCGTTCGACCAGCCGCTCGATCAGCGGATTATCCAGCGGGCGCGCGACCACGTACATCGGCCGGGCAAGCAGCGCCCAAGCGAAGGCGCTCAGCTCCCAGTTGCCCAGGTGCGCCGTGGCGAACAGGACCCCGCGCCCCCGCGCGAGCGCGGCTTCCACGTGCTCGCGGCCTTCGGCGCGGATCCAGCGGCCGAGGTTGTGCTCGCCGATCGACGGAAATTTGGCGAATGCCACCAGGAGCCGCGCGATGGAATCGAACACGCCGTCGATGACCCGCTCCCGATCGGCCTCCGGCAGCGCCATCGCGAGGTTTCGCCGGGCCACGCGCCGCAGCCGCGGAACGGCGCGGTCGAGCAGGCCGGTGTAGGCCCGCGCCAGCCGGTGCGCCAGCTCAGCCGGCGCCCACTCGAGCGATTTCAAAACCACCAGCGCCGCTGCGTACTCAAGCCAGTTGCGGAAAGCGGAGCGGCGGCGCATCAAGAGGCATTGTAACCAGGGGTCGGGGATCAGGGATTAGGGTCAGGGATCCGTGCCGGCTACGTTTCGGCCGATCGTATGGGGAGCTGCAGCGCGTCCCCGATCCCTGATCCCCACTGCTCCTCTGCTTACGGCTCCAACGCCCCATGCGCTGATAAAATAGAGACTAATGAGTGACGCAGCAAACCCCGCCCCGGCGGAGGAGTTTCGCATCCCTCTGCCGCCGGCATCCTTCAGCTTTCTGGTGCTCTCGCTTCGCACGCAGGCGGAAATGCAGCTCGGGCTGATGAACTTCGGCCCGGAGAACGGCGACGAGGAGAAGCCCAAGCCGGACTTACAACTGGCGCGCCACACGATCGATCTGATGGGCGTGCTGCTCGAAAAGACCAAGGGCAATCTTACGATCGAAGAGCAGCGCATGCTGGAAAACTCGCTCACCGAGCTGCGCTTCCGGTTTGTGCAGGTCTCCGAGGAATCCTCGCCCGCAGCCGGCCAGAAAGCCTGATGGCGGCGCCGTCTTTCTCAATCACGGTCCTCGGCTCGGGGACCAGCGTCGGCGTGCCGACGCTCGGCTGTCATTGCGCCGTGTGCACTTCCACCGATCCGCGCGATAACCGCCTCCGGCCGTCGATCCTGGTGCGCTTCGCCGGCCGCAACATCCTGATCGACACCACGCCCGATTTCCGCGCACAGGCCCTGCGAGCCCGCATCGAGCGGCTGGACGCCGTCGTGTTCACGCACGCTCACGCCGACCATATCATGGGCCTCGATGACGTCCGGCCATTCAACTTCCGCCAGAAGGAGCGCATCCCGATCTTCGCCGCGCCCGACACCATGGCCGCCATCCAGCGGTCATTCCCCTATATCTTCGACGGCGTGAAGAAGGAATCCAACGTGCCGATGCTCGACCCGCGCCTGCTCGATGGCACGCCCTTCGATCTGTTCGGCCTGGAGTTCCGGCCCATTCCGATCCGCCACGGCAGCGCCACCATCTACGGCTACCGCTTCGGCGCCGCCGCCTATCTTACCGATCACAGCGAGATCCCGCCGGAATCTCTCGAGCTGCTGCGCGGGCTCGACATCCTCTTCCTGGACGCGCTGCGGTACAAGCCGCACCCGACCCACACCACGGTCGAGCAGGCCGTTCGGCTCGCCGCCGAACTCCAGCCGAAGCGCGCGTTCCTCACCCACATCTGCCACGACCTGGGCCACGAGCGCGCCGAAAGCCTGCTGCCGCCCAATGTGCGCCTGGCCTACGACGGGCTGGAACTCGAAGTCGCATGAGGATCTACCGCAGCCTCTCCGCGCTCCCAGCCGATTTCGGGCCGAGCGCCTTGACGATCGGCAACTTCGATGGCGTCCACTTCGGCCACCGCCAGATCCTGCGCCGGCTGAAGGACTTGGCCGCGATCCACGGCTGGAAGCCCACTGTGCTGACCTTCGATCCCCACCCGCTCGCGGTTCTGGCGCCGGAGCGCGCGCCCCGGCTGATGACCTCGCCCGAGCGCCGCGCCGCGCTCATGCAGGAGGAAGGCATCGAGCAGGTCGTTATCCTGCCGTTCACCCCCGAATTCGCGCAGATTTCCCCCGAGGATTTCGTGCGCCGGATCGTGGTGGAGCGGCTGGGCGCGCGCGCCGTTCTGGTCGGCGACAATTTCCGCTTCGGCCACCGGCACGCGGGCGACGTGCGGCATCTCGGGGAGCTGGGGCGGCAGCTCGGCTTCCTCACCGAGGTCGTTCCGGCCGTTACGTGGCGCCGCCGCGCGGTATCGAGCAGCGGCATCCGCGAGCGGATTCAATCGGGCGACGTCTCGCTGGCGGCGCGCCTGCTCCAGCACGCCTATGCGATCGAAGGCGACGTGGTCCGCGGCCGCGGCGTCGGCTCGAAGCAGACTGTGCCCACCCTGAACCTGGCCCCGGCGCCGCAGCTGATTCCCGCGCGCGGCGTCTATGCCACGCGCACCGCCGATGCCGAAGACCCCGCGCGCGCCTGGGATTCCATTACCAACATCGGATACCGCCCGACGTTCGGCGCGAGCGATGAGCTTTCCATCGAAACCTTCCTCCTCGATTCTCCGCCTGCCGCTCCGCCGCGGCGCATCCGCGTCGAATTCCTCCGGCGCATCCGCGATGAGCGCAAGTTCGAGAACCCGGACGCTCTGAAGGCGCAGATCCTGCGCGATGTGGGCACGGCGCGCCGCTACTTCCGGCGGCTGCGCGACTGGATCGGACGGGTGCCGTGCATTTCGTCCTGAGCATTCTCGCGATCGTCCTGATCGATCTCTCCCTGGCCGGCGATAACGCGCTGGTGATTGCGCTTGCGGTGCGCGCGCTGCCCAAGCGGCAGCGCCGCATCGGCAGTCTGCTCGGAGCGAGCGCGGCCGTGGCGCTGCGCGTCGGCCTGACCTTCATCGCGGCGCGCCTGCTCGATGTCGAATTCGTCAAGCTGGCGGGCGGCGTCTTCGTGCTGTGGATTGCGATCAAGGTGCTCCGCGACGCGAGCGATCCGCCCGAGGCAGCGCCCTCGCCGGCCCGCCTGGCGCAGGCCATCTGGTACATCGTCGTGGCCGATATCACTATGTCCACGGACAATATTTTGGCGATTGCGGGCGCTTCGAAGGGCAACCCGTGGCTGATGTTCTTCGGCCTGGCTCTCAGCATCCCGTTCGTGGTCATTTCGAGCCACCTGCTGGTGTCGTTGATGGAACGGTTTCGCTGGCTGGTGTATCTCGGCGCTGCGGTGCTCGGGCAGGTGAGCGCGGAAATGATCTTCACCGACCCGTTCGTCATCCGTACGCTGCGTCCGGGTCCCGCGCTCGTCCGCGCCGTCGAGGCGGCGCTCGCGGTGGCGCTGTTCGCCGCCGGATGGGCGATGCCGCGCCTCCGCTGGGGCAGGTAGGGCCCCCGGTCAGGCCAGAGGCCGCGCTTCTTCCTGCACACCGTGCGGCGCAAACGTGTGGGTCTCGCCGTGATAGAGATACCGCACCTGATGCTGCAGGCCGGCGCGCTCCACCGCGCGCCGGAATGCATCGAGCGGCTCGCGGTAAACATCGTAGTCGTTGAAGTGGACCGGAATCGCCAGGTCCGGACGTAGGAGGCGCAGCGCCTCGATTCCCTGCTCCGCGTCCATCGTGACCGGAACGCCCATGAGCCGCGCGCCGCCCAGGTGCAGCAATGCCAGGTCGATCCGCGAATAGACCACCGGAATGTCGCGCAGGCCGCGGTGGAGCAGCGTGTCGCCGCTGATGTAGATGCGGTAATGCCGCCCATCGCGCTCGCTACGGAAATCGAGCATGCTGCCGATGGCGTCCGGGAGCAACGCCGAGACGGGCGCCGGGCCGTGCTTGGCGGGCATCGCCGTTACCCGCAGCGAGACGGGACCCTTGCGCACGTTCACGCGATCCCAGGCGCTTAGGGCATAGGTATTGGTGAAGCCACGGCGGCGCAGGGTGCGCGCGGCGCTGGCCGTGGTGAGGATCGGCACGTCGCGCGGCAGGCGGCGCTCGACCAGCTTGTCGAAGTGGTCTTCGTGCAGGTGCGAAAGCAGCACGAAATCGAACGGCGGAAGGTCGTCGAAATCGAGGGCCGGATCGGTGAGCCGGGTCATGTGCATCCCGTAGCCGGCGTTCGCCTGCCGGCCGCGGCGCAGGAAGTTCGGATCGGTCAGGATGGTCAGCCCCTGGTAGCGGATGAGCATAGTGGCGGCGCCGAGGAACTGCACCGTGCCTGTTTCGTCCTCCGGCAGGGGGGGCTCCGCCGGAAGGTCGAGGAGGTGAGTGCGCGGGTGCGCCGCGGAAGTCTGCCGCATCGTCCAGAGCACGGCGCCGGCCGCCGCCAGGGTGCCGCCGGCCAACCAATAGCGGGCCTTCATATGACGGCGAGTGTAACTTAGCCCGCCCGTCCGGCTCCGTCCGGTTTCACGCATCCCGCGATGCGAGTGGGATTTTCCGGACACTGCGCGGCCGGGCGCGGCGCACGGCCGCTCAGCGGCGCGCCAGCCGCCGATGGCAGAGGTCGACGAAGCGGGCCTTGGCGCGTGATTTGATCAGGCGGTACTGCGTGCCGGTCAGGCGCATGGCGCGGCAGATTTCATCCGGGGTCTGCTCGTGCACGTAGAAGCGGATCAGGATCTCGCGGTCCCGCGGGCGGAGACCGCTGAGGATCCGCGCGGCCAGATCCGCGGACTGGCGCTCGATCGCGTAGCGCTCCGGGCTGATGGAGCCGTCGCACAGCGCGCTTATTTCGACCGGCGAGAGGTTGCGCCGCTCACGGAGCAGGCGGCCGATGTGCGTCGCGGTATGCCGCCGCTCGACCGTCCGGAGATAACCCATCAGGCGCTCCGGCTCGCGCACCGCGCCTTTGCGGATGGACTCCGTCATCGTGATAAACAGGTCGTGAACGCGGTCACTGAGATCGTGGCCGCCGGAATGGCGCGCGAGGCGAAGACGCACACCGGTCGCGATCACGCGATACAGGTCTTCCATCGCCTGGGTGTCTCCGGCGCGGACGCGGCACACCAGCTCCGGCCATGATGACTGGGGGTAAGAATCGTCGTATAGGGCCAACGCACACCTCCGAACGCACGGTACAAGGCGCAGTCCGCGCGCGGGGGACTCGGGGTATGGCCAGGGGCGGCGCCCCTGGGAGGTGGTAGGGGAATCTCTCCCTACCGACCCGGCGGAGATCACTGATAGTTCTAAGCCAAATACCCAGCTCGGACAGAATCACCAGCTCCTCTTTCCGCCACATGCGGATCGAACCCGCATATGTCCATCGGTATATTCCTTTAGAATACCGATAGTATGTGGAATATATCACAATTCCAATCGAAATCCATGTCAAGTACTTGCCGGTACCTGCCAAGAACCCGTCACTTGCCCCGAAACTTCGCTGATTCTGAATGACTTACTGTTGGAATCCGGTGTGCAAAAGAACGTTCGAAATGCTGGATCCGATTGCGGGCAAGCTCGAGCGGTACATGGATTTGCTGAGCGCCCGCCAGAAGCTGGTCGCTTCCAATATCGCAAACGCGGACACGCCGGGATACCGGACCCAGGACATCGACTTCGAGGCGGAGTTCCAAACCGCCTTAGGGCAAAGGCCCGAGGTGCGAGGGGTGCCCGGCCTGCCGGTGAAAAATGACGGGAATGACGTGAGCCTCGACCGCGAAGCGCGCCTGCTGGCGGAGAACGCCTTGCGGTTTCAGGTCGCCTCCAACCTGATGCGCTCGGAGCTGCGCACAGTGCGTTCGGCGATCGAAGGAGGCAATGGTAGCACATGAGCCTGTTTTCGGTGCTTTCGATCGGCGCATCGGGCATGGCGGCCCAGCGGACGCGCGCCGAGATGCTCGTGCAGAACCTGGCCAACGCGGAAACGACGCGCACGCCGGAGGGCGGGCCGTACCGGCGCCAGGACGTGGTTTTCGAAGCCGCTCCGGTGGTATCGCCGTTCGCCTCGATGCTGGAAGAGGAGACGGGGACCGCGCAGGGAGTGGCGGTCTCACAGGTCGTAACCGACCAGCGCGATCCGGAGCGGCGCTATTTGCCTGGGCACCCGGATGCGGATCGCGACGGCTACGTGGCTTTCCCGCGGATCAATCCAGCGGAAGACATGGTGGACCTGATCGGCGCGGCGCGGAGCTATGAGGCCAACGTGGCGGCGATCAGTGCCGTGAAAGACATGATCCAGCGATCGCTCGATCTGTTCCGGTAGTCGCTTATGCCCGCACCCATCCTTCCCGTTTCGCCGATTGTCCCGCCCGCCGTGGCGGCTTCGCCCGTCGCAGGGGCTACCGCTGCGCCGTCCGGGGCGGGCAGCTTCCAGGAGATCTTCGCGAACGCCATCGGCACCGTGGAAGGCGCGAGCCGGGAGGCATCCGCTTCGGTCGAGCGCTTTCTGGCGGGGGAAGGCGAAGAGCTCCACACGACGATCCTGGCCTCGCAGCGCGCCGAGCTTTCTTTCGACCTGTTCCTGCAGATGCGCAACAAGGTGGTCAGCGCGTACCAGGAGATCATGCGAATGCAGATCTGAGGCTTGCGCCTCCCGCGAAGGACTGGCTCTGTGCCGGCTGTAGTTTTCGAGCCGGAGTGCCGATGGATCTGTTGACCGCTCGCGATGAAATCCCTACTGGCCCATCTTTCCATCCGGCAGCGCATCAGCATCGCGGCCGTGGCGGTGCTGCTGGCAGGCGGAATCTACGCGCTGGTGGTGCATCAGCGGGAGGCGGATTTCAAACCGCTGTTCACCGGGGTTCCGCCGGATGAGGCGGCGGCGATCGTTCAGAAGCTGAAGGAGAGCGGGGTTGAGTACCGGCTGCCCGAAGGCGGCGGGACCATTCTGGTGCCCTCCGCCCGGCTGGCGGAAGTGCGGCTGACCATGGCCGCGGCGGGCCTGCCCAAGACCGGCCGCATGGGTTTCGAGTTGTTCGATAAGACCAATTTCGGAGCCACGGAGTTCGCCGAGCACATTAACTACCGCCGCGCACTCGAGGGCGAGCTGGAGCGCTCGGTGATGTCGCTCGAAGCGGTCGAGCAGGCGCGGGTGCATCTGACCTTTCCCAAGGACTCGGTGTTCCTCGAAGCGCAGCAGCCGGCCAAGGCGAGTGTGCTGGTCAAGCTGCGGCCCGGAGCGCGGATCACGCCGCAGAACGTGCAGGCCATCGATCACCTGGTGGCGAGCGCGGTCGAGGGCCTTTCGCCGGACGCCGTTTCGGTGCTCGACATGAACGGCAACCTGCTCGGGCGGCCGAAGCCGGCCGGCGGTCTCGACGGACCGGAGCCGTCCGAGGCCGGATTGGATTACCGGCACAAGATCGAGAGCGATCTTTTGGCGAAGATCAACTCGACGCTCGAGCCGCTGCTCGGCGCAAACCGGTACCGCGCAGGAGTCTCGGTCGAGTGCGATTTCAGCGGGGCCGAACAAAGCGAGGAGATCTTCGACCCCACGCACTCCGTGATGGTGACCTCGCAGCGGACCGAGGACAGCACCACGGGCGCTACGGCGGCGGGGGTTCCGGGAACGGCATCCGCGTTGCCGCGTCCGGCGGCACGGGCGTCCGGCTCGCGGGGCGCCTCGCGGGTGACGGAGAATATCACGTACCAGACCAGCCGGACGGTCAAAAAGACGCGGCTGCCCGCGGGCGCCGTGCGGCGGATGTCGGTCGCCGTGCTGGTGGATCAGGACCTGAGCTGGCAGCGTACGCCGCAGGGATTCCGGCGGGTGCTCTCACCGCCCAGCCCCGAAAAGTTGAAGGCAATTCGCGAGCTGGTGAGCGGAATTACCGGCTTCACCGCGGAGCGGGGGGACCAGATCGTGATCGAGAGCCTGCCGTTTGAAAGCACGCTGGCGATCGAGCCTCCTCCGCTACCGGCGCCGCCGTCCGCGGCGAAACCGAATGCCGGTCCGCTGTCGCTCCCCGCCGTCTTTCAGGACCGGAAGATGCTGCCCATCGCCGGAGCTGCCGTGGGACTGCTGCTGCTCCTCGCGGCAGGCGGGGTGATGCTTTCCCGGCGGCGCCGCGTGCCTGGGGTGCAGACCACCGGCCCGGCGGAGCTGCCGGCCGCCGCAGATACCTCGGTCGTGCCGTCTGCGGCCTCAGGCGGAGCGGCGGAAGAGGCGACGCCGGAAGCGGATCTGCAATCGCGGCTGGAGGCGCGCGAGGCGCTGCAGCAGAAGCTGGACGCGCAGACGCTGCAATCGCTGAAGCTGGCGCCAGTGATCACCAAGACGGCGGAAGTGATGGCCAAGCATCTGCGCGAAAAAATCTCCAAGGACCCGGACATCTCCGCGCAGGTCCTGCGCACGTGGATCCGGGAGGAGGATGAGCGATGATCCTCAACACGGTGAAGCCGGGCGGAGTCGAAAAAGACAGAGAGGGGCTCAGCGGGCTGCGCAAGGCCGCGATGCTGCTCATCGTGCTGGGAGAGCAGACCAGCGCCGAGCTGTTGCAGCAGCTCAATGAGGATGAAGTACAGAAGGTCAGCCGCGAGGTGGCCAAGATCACCTCGATCTCGTCGGAGCAGGCGGAATCGCTCCTGCACGAGTTTCACCATCTGTCCGCGGCCGGCGACTACGTGGCCCGCGGCGGCATGGAGTACGCGCGCAAGCTGCTGACGCGGGCGTTCGCGCCGGAGCTGGCCAAGCGCATGCTGGACCGGCTGGCGAAGGCGCTCGGCGCGGACGCGGATTCCTTCGATGCGATCCAGAAGGCGGACCCGCAGCAGCTCGCCAAATTCATCCATAACGAGCACCCGCAGACCATCGCGCTGGTGCTGTCTCACCTCAACTCTTCGCAGGCCGGCTCCCTGCTGATGTCGCTGCCAGCCGGTCTGCGCGCGGACGTATCCCGGCGCATGGCGAACCTCGACCAGATCTCGCCGGAGATCATCCTGAAGATCGCCGGGGTGATCGGGCAGAAACTCAAAGCGCTGGGCGAGTTCAGCCGCGAATCGTACGGCGGCGTGCGAGCCGTAGCGGAGATGCTGAACCGCCTGGATTCGG
Source organism: Bryobacteraceae bacterium (assembly GCA_035293845.1). Lineage (GTDB taxonomy): Bacteria > Acidobacteriota > Terriglobia > Bryobacterales > Bryobacteraceae > DATGMB01. Next base: position 7,260 of record DATGMB010000011.1, on the reverse strand, counting down.
TCTCGAGCCGAGAGATTCTCGAGACCATCGAAGCCCAGGATACGAACCTGGCGGAAACCATCCGGCACCTGATGTTCGTCTTCGAAGACCTGCTGCTCATCGATCCCATGGGCCTCAAGGAGGTCCTGGGAAGAGTCGACCGGAAGGTGCTGACGGTGGCGCTCAAGGGCACCAGCGAGCAGTTGCGCAACCAGGTGCTGGGATGCCTTTCGCAGCGCGGGGCGGAGATGCTGCGGGAGGACATGGAGGCGCTCGGCCCGGTGAAGATCAAGGAGGTGGAGAGCGCGCAGCAACAGATTATCGCGGTGGTGCGGCAACTCGAAAACGAGGGTGTGATCAGCCTCAAGGGGGCGGTGGGAGAGCAGTATGTCGTCTAGGATCCTCAATCCCGGCGAGCCGCGCGCGGTGGCGCCGGTGGTGTGGCGTTCGGCCGAGGCGGCCGCGGTGGCGGCGGCGCCGAAACCGGCCGCGGCCCCGCCAGCGCCGGTTCCGGACGCCGCTGCGATGGCCGCCCTGGAGCGCCGGTGGCAGGAGAAGGTGCGGGAGGCCCGTGAGGCCGGTTTGCGCGAAGGGGAGGACGCCGGACGCAGCCGGGCGGCGGCGGAGATTCAACCTGTGATCGAGCGCTTGAGCCGGACGATCGCGGAGATCGCCGGCACGCGGGCGCAATTGCGGCGGGAAGCCGAGTCCGACATGCTGCAACTTGCAATGGCGATTGCGCGGCGCGTGCTGCGGCGCGAGCTGGCGGTAGACCCGGAGGCGCTGCACGGGCTGGCGCTGGGGGCGCTCGAAAAACTGGAGGCGCAGGAGATCGCGCGCGTGCGGCTGCACCCCTCGCAGGCGGCGGCGGTCTCGGCGCTGCTGCGGCAGGAAAATACCCGGGGCACCGTGGAAGTGATTCCCGATGCGGCGCTCGACCCGGGTGCCGCGATTTTCGAGACTTCTCGCGGCAACCTGGACGCGTCCGTCGAAACGCAGTTGCGCGAGATCGAGCGGGGCCTGGCGGACTGCCTGCGGAGGCGCGGATGAGCCTCCCGCTCGCGCAGTACCTCGCCGCCCTGGAAGGCATCGAGCCCCACTGCTGGACCGGAGAGGTGACGGACGTGGTCGGGCTGCTGATTGAATCGCGCGGGCCGGCGGCGGCCATCGGGGACTTCTGCGAGATCCACGCCGGAGGGGCGCGCGGCCGCAAGATTCGGGCGCAGGTGATCGGGTTCCGCGAGGGCCGGGTGCTTTCCATGCCGCTTGAAGAGACCGACGGCCTGCAACTCGGGGACACGGTGGTGGCGCGCAGCGACGCCGCGCGGGTGCCGGTGGCTCCGGAGATGCTCGGCCGCGTGCTGGACGGCTTCGGCAACCCGATGGACGGCGGGCCTCCCTTCGAGCCGCGGGATTCCTACCCGCTGCACGGCACGCCCGTCGGGCCGCTCGAACGAGAGCCGATTACCGAGCCGCTGGTCACGGGTATCCGCGCGATTGACGGGCTGCTGCCATGCGGCAAAGGGCAGCGCATTGGGATTTTCGGTGGAAGCGGAGTGGGCAAGAGCACGCTGCTGGGCGCGATGTCCCGCCACAATTCGGCGGACGTGACGGTGATCGCGATGATCGGCGAGCGCAACCGCGAGGTGCGCGGCTTCCTGGAAAACGAACTGGGGCCGGACGGACGGCGGCGGTCGGTGGTGATCTGCGCCACCTCGGACCGGCCGGCCCCGCTGCGGGTGCGGGCCTGCTTCGTGGCGCTGGCAGTCGCGGAATACTTCCGCGATCAGGGCGCGAGCGTGCTGCTGGTGATGGATTCGGTCACGCGCCTGGCGATGGCGCAGCGGGAGATCGGCCTGGCGGCGGGCGAGCCGCCGAGCCAGAAGGGATACACGCCCTCGGTGTTCCATCTCCTGCCCAAGGTGCTGGAGCGCGCAGGGAATTTTCGCCACGGCTCGATCACCGGCTTCTTCACCGTGCTGGTGGAGGGCGACGACTTCAACGAGCCGATCTGCGACGCGGTCCGCGGCATCCTGGACGGCCATTTCATCCTTTCGCGGCAGCTTGCGGGACAGGGCCACTACCCCGCGATCGACATTCTGCACTCGGTGAGCCGGTTGACCTCGGCCATCGCCACGCCGGGACAGCAGGGAGCAGCGCGCCGGATGCGGCAGGCATTGGCGGCTTACCGGGATTCGGAGGACCTGATCCAGCTTGGGGCATACGTGTCGGGGTCGAACCCGGTCCTGGACGCTTCCATCCGCCTGCGTCCCGAGCTGCTGGAATTTCTGCGGCAGGACCATCGGGAGCGCGCGGAGCTGAGCGAGACGCTGGCACGCCTGGAAGAGCTCGCGCGCCGGCTGGATACGGGCGCGGCAACGCCGGCGGGACGCCCGGCATGACGGCATTCCGTTTTCCGCTGGCGAAGGTGCTGGAGTGGCGGCGGGCGCAACTTCAGGCGGCGCGGGCGCGGTTTCAGCAGCAGGCGGCGGTGGTGGCCGGGCTGGATGCGGAGCGGGCAGCGCTCGAGACCGCGGCAGCCCAGGAGGAGATCGCCGTGCGGCACGCGGAATCCATTCACGGATCGGACCTGTCGGCCCTGGCCGGTTTCGCGCGGCATGTCCGCATTCGGGGAGCGGAGCTCATAGCGGCGCGGGCAAGGGCACAGAGCGAGCTCGAAAATCGTGAGAACGAGATGCTGGAGGCGCGGCGGCGTGTCCGGCTGTTGGAACGCCTGGAGCAGCGCCGCCGCCAGGAGTGGAGCGCGGCCATGGACCGTGAGCTGGAAGAGGTCGCGGCGGAATCGCATCTGGCGCGGCTGGCGCGCGGGCGGCGAAACGGCGGACGGTAGCGGGTCTGAGGCGTGGCCGCCTTGCTACGCTTAAAGACATGACTCCCGACACTGTTGCCGCTCCCGCGCTGCCCCCGGTGCCCCTCACTGTCGAAGGGGCCAGCGTCCTCCACCAGATGATGCGGCTGCGCCGTCCGGCGTGGCGCGCGCTCGGCGCCGAGGCGCGGGCGGAAGCGGCCGCCGAAGCCGCGGCAGCGCTGGCGCAAATGGAAGGAACGGCCGTCTATTCCCTGCTCGGCCACAAGGGCGACCTGATGCTGCTGCATTTCCGCCAGGATTTTGCGGCGCTGCAAGCCGCGGAGCTGCAACTGGCGCGGCTGCGCCTCAGCGATTACCTGGAGCCGGTGCATTCCTATCTTTCCGTAATCGAGCTGGGGCTCTATGAATCCACGGCGAAGGTTTACTCGGGGCTCGCGGCGCGGGGCGTTGCGGCGCACTCGGAGGAGTGGAATCGCGAGATCGAAGAGGTGCTGGAACGGCAGCGGCAGGCGATGGCGCCGCGGCTGTGGCCCGAGATTCCGCGGGCGCGGTATCTCTGCTTCTACCCGATGGACCGGCGGCGCGGCGAAAACAAGAACTGGTACACGGAGTCGATGAGCGACCGGCAGCGCATGATGCACGAGCACGGCATGATCGGCCGGCGCTATGCGGGCGAAGTACGGCAGATTATCTCGGGCTCGATCGGCTTCGACGATTGGGAATGGGGCGTCGACCTGTTTGCCGATAACCCGCTGGTCTTTAAGAAGCTGATCTACGAAATGCGGTTCGATGAGGTCAGCGCGGTTTATGCCCTGTTCGGGTCGTTCTACGTGGGGCTCCGGGTAGAAGCGGCGAATCTCGGCGAGGTTCTGTAGCCTTACCGGGCGGCCACAGCTTCCCACCGGTGCGCGACTTTCCGGATCCGGCTCACTGCCTCTTCGAGGTTGGCGAGTGAATTGGCGTAGCTGAAGCGGATGTAGCCCTGGCCGTACTCGCCGAAGCAGCCGCCGTCGAGGCAGGAAACGCCGGCTTCATTCAGCAGGAAGTCGGCCATATCTTTGGAGCTCATTCCGGTACCTGTGATATTTGCGAATGCATAGAAAGCACCGCCGGGCACGGCGCAGCGGAAGCCCGGAATCCGGTTCAACCCGGCGCAGATGGCGTCGCGGCGGCGGCGGAATTCGGCCACCATACGGTCGACGCAATCTTGCGGACCGGTGAGCGCGGCGATGCCGGCGCGCTGCGTAAACGTGGCGGTGCAGGAGGCGGAATTGACCATCAGCTTGTTGACGGCCTCCACCAGCCAGGCGGGCATGACGCCGTAGCCCATGCGCCAGCCGGTCATGGCGTAGGTCTTCGAGAAGCCGTCCAGGATGATGGTCTTCTCCTGCATGCCGGGGAAGCTCGCGATGGAGGCGGGCGGCTCCTCGCCGTAATGAATCCGTGAGTAGATCTCGTCGCTCAGAACGATGACATCGCGGTCGCGCAGCATCTCCGCGATCGCCGCCAGATCCTGCCGCGGAATGGCGCCGCCGGTCGGATTCTGCGGCGAATTCAGCACGACCATTTTGGTGCGCGGGCTGAGGCGGTCGCGGAGGAGGTCGAGATCGAAGGAGAAGCCGCGCCTCTCTTCGAGGGGCATCGGCACCGGCGTCGCCCCGAGAAACCGGATCATCGATTCGTAGATGGGAAAGCCGGGATTGGGATAGATCACCTCGTCGCCGGGCTCGAGCAGGGCAAGCATGGGGAAAAAGATGATCGGCTTGCCGCCGGGGACCACGGAGACGAGTTCGGGGCCGACGCGGATGCCGCGCGTGCGCGACACCGCTTCGGCGATGGCTTCGCGCAGCTCCGGCAGGCCTTGCGTGGGTCCGTAATGCGTCCAGCCGTCATCGAGCGCCTGCTTGGCAGCGGCGACGATGTGGGCCGGCGTAGGAAAATCCGGCTCCCCGATCTCCAGGTGGATGATGCTGCGGCCCTGTGCCTCGAGCGCCCGGGCCTTCACCAGCACATCGAAGGCCGATTCGACCCCGATGCGGCTCATGCGGTCTGCAAGTTTCATAAAATATTCGGCACTCTGGTCACTCCGCTTTTCTAAAGCACGGCACGCCGCCGCGGCTCTCGATTTCCGCCACGCGGTCGCCGATCGCCACACGCGCGCCATGTATGCGGGCGGTCACGCGGCCGCCGCCGTCGAGGGTGATGATGGCGGTTTGATACGGCGCCTCGTTCAGGAAAGCTTCCGGCGCGGAGTAAATGACGGTTTCGGTGTAAACGGCTCCGGTCCTCATGCCGCCCCCAGGATGCTGACCACGCAGGTGGCGCCGCTGCCGCCCAGATTTTCGGCCAGGCCGAGCGCGTGCCGGGCGAGCTGGCGGTCGCCGGCTTCGCCGCGAATTTGAGCCACCAACTCGCAGATCTGCGCCGCGCCGGTAGCGCCGACCGGGTGGCCTTTCGATTTCAATCCGCCGCTCGGGTTAATCGGGCGCGCTCCGTCGCGGCGCGTGCAGCCCTCCAACGCGTACGGGCCGCCCTCCCCGCGTGCGACGAAGCCGAGATCCTCGCTCGCGACGATCTCCGCGATGGTGAAGCAGTCGTGCAGCTCGGCGAATTGGATATCGGCGGCCGTCACACCGGCCATCCGGTATGCCTTTTCGCCGGCGCGGCGCACGGCGGGAAACGTGGTGATATCTTCCTTTTGGTCGAGCGCGACATAATCGGAAGCCTGCGCGATGCCCAGCACCCGCACGGGCTTCTCCGTGAATTCGCGGGCGCGGTCGAGCGGCGCCAGGATCACGGCGGCCGCGCCGTCGCTGATCAGCGAGCAATCGTAGATGTTGAGCGGGTCGGCGATGGGCTTGCCATTCAGAGCCTGCTCCATGGTGATCGCCTTGCGCATGTGGGCTTCCGGGTTGAGCGCTCCGTTGTCGTGGTTTTTCACCGAGACGGCGGCAAGATGCTCCTTTTTTGTGCCGAAATCGTGCATGTGGCGGCGGGCGATCATGGCAAAGAGCGAGGCGAAGGTGTTGCCGGCCTTCATTTCGCCTGAGCAGTCGCCGGCCTCGGCCAGGATTTCGCTGACGCGGGCAGTAGATTGCGAGGTCATCTTTTCGACCCCGGTGACCATCACGATGTCATGGATCCCCGCGGCCACTTCCGCCCAGGCGTGATAGAAAGCCGAGCCGCTCGAGGCGCAGGCAGCCTCAATTCGGGTAGAGGGCACGCCCTGTATGCCGAGCGCGGTGGAGATATAGGGAGCCAGATGATTTTGCCCGACGAATGCGGGCCCGGAAAAATTGCCGAGGTAGAAGGACTCGATCTGCGATGGCGCGGCATGGGCATCGCGCAGAGCCTTTTCTCCCGCCTCGACCGCGAGCGAACGGAGATCGCGGTCCGGAAAAGCCCCGAAGGGAGTCTTCCCGGCGCCGATCACGGCGACAGGTCTCATACGCTTTTAGATTAGCGAAAAACCACCGGCGGGTGGGGGCGCTTGCCGGACTATATAGCGCCTAGCCACCGGATCGGGAAATGCGCCGCCAAGCCATTGGCGAGGCGCTCGTCGGCGGTCAGGAGTGCGCGGCCGGAACGGGCCGCCAATGCGACGTAAATGCAATCGTAAGCCGAGCGACGAAAGCCGGTGGCGATCGGGAATGCGTGTTCCCAAAGGTGCTGCGATGGCACAACCGCCGGTCGAAACGCGGAGAGATATTTGATTGCGTCGGCAGCTGCGTCTGGCGCCATTCGCCCGGCGCGAGTCGCTTTCCACAAAATGTTGACCATCTCGGCCCAAAAAAGATCGGGCACGATCAACTCCAGCGTTCCGAGCGTAAATTGCTGGCGTATGGAGAACGCCTCCGCTACCAGGCTTTCGCCGTGGGGAGGCAGCACCCATTTGGCGGCAACGCTGGCGTCCAGGACGTAGGCGCTCAACGTTCGCGGTCCTCGCGGACCATCTCTTCGGCTGTTGGAAACGGGCCCGGAGATGGAGACGGCCGCAAACGAATCTTATCCAGGCGTTCGAACATCTCCCGGCGGCGCGCCAATTCCTCGGGTGTGGGGATGTTTTGTTCGAGCAGTTCGAGAATCTCAGCCGCAATGGACCGGCGGTTATTCTGGGCGCGCGTCCGCAATGCCTCGTACAAATTGTCGGGCACGTTTTCCACGTAGAGGGTTGCCATAGGGATTCCCTAGCGATAGTCTAGCAGAGTGCTAGACCGCCTTAGCGCGCTAACAGACGTTCGGGCTGCGCCCCCCTGTTAAAATACCCTTTTGAGCGGGCAACCGCTTGATTTTAAGGTCCACGTTTTCCAGGTCCTCTCGTCATCAGTTTAGGACTTGTGAGAACTGTCGTTTACAGCTTGATGGATGAAGTCACCGAGCCCGGGCTGGAGCTGGCGGATCGGCAGAACCGCTTTGTTTCAGATAATTTACGGCGGATCTTCGTGCAGATC
>DATGMB010000010.1:0-11896 GCA_035293845.1 Bryobacteraceae bacterium | reverse complement strand
GGCACGATCATGACGTGGCCGCTGGTATACGGGAAGCGGTTCAGAATGACGAACGCCTCCGCGCTGCGATGGACGATGAGGTTGGCGCGGTCGTCGTCCGATGCCGCGGCGGCGCAGAAGACACACCCGGAGGGCTGGCCCGCCGATGTCACATACTGATATCGCCAGGGCGTCCAGAGGTAATCCATCGCGGGATCAGGCGTTGGGGACCGGCTCGGGCGTGCTGTCAGGGCCGGGGACGGGAGGCTCCGGCGTGGCGGCCGAACTGTTCACCACGTCCTTGAGCTCTTTGCTCGGCTTGAAGTACGGAATCTTCTTGGCGGGAACTTCGACCCGCGCGCCGGTCTTGGGGTTCCGGCCAATGCGGGGTTGGCGCTGGCGGGTGCGGAAACTGCCGAAGCCGCGGATCTCGATTTTGTCTCCGCCGCGCAGCGACCGGACGATGCTGTCGAAAATCGCCTCCACGATGACCTCGGATTCCTTCCGCGTCATCTCCACCACGCGGGAGACTTCTTCAATCAGGTCGGCCTTCGTCATCGCACTCTCCTACAATGGGTTAGAAACCGCAGTATCTCGTGAAATCAAAGAATTTGCAAGTTTACTCGAGGTTGCGGTCCTTGAGACTCATGACCTCTTCGATGGTGGTGGTGGCTGCTGCCGCCTGGCGCTGGTAGTCTTCGAGGCGGGTTTTCTCCTCATCATCGGCCACGGCGCGCAGGCTGAGGCCGATTTTCTTTTCCGCCTCACTCATTTTGATAATTTTGAAGTCGAATTCTTCGCCCACACCGATGGGCGGCTCTTCGGAGCCGCGCCGGCCGGAATAGCCCGGCACCTCGGAGAAATGGCAAAGGCCTTCGACTCCCTCCGCCAACTCGACAAATGCGCCGAAGCTGGCCAGGCGGCACACGCGGCCGTGCACGGTATCGCCGACCTGATGGTTCTGGAAATACGTCTCCCAGGCATCCGGCTGGAGCTGTTTGATGCCGAGCGAAAGGCGGTGGGCGGCGGAATCGATGTTGAGAATCACCGCCTGTACGACCTGTCCCTTCTTGAGGACCTCCGAGGGGTGCTTCACGCGCTTGGTCCAGGAGAGATCGGAAACGTGCACCAGACCGTCGATGCCCTCCTCGATTTCGATGAACGCGCCGAAGTCCGTCATGTTGCGCACCCTGCCCTCGACGACCGAGCCGACGCTATACCGGCTATCGATCGTGGTCCACGGATTGGGCTCGAGCTGCTTGAGGCCGAGTGAGATCCGGCGTTCCTTGGGATGAACCTCCAGGATGACGGCCTCCACCTGATCGCCCGGTTTCACCACCTTCGAGGGGTGCTTCATGCGACGCGACCACGTCATTTCGCTGATGTGGATGAGGCCTTCGACGCCAGGCTCGAGCTCGACGAAAGCGCCGTAATCGGTGACATTGACGACCCGGCCGATGACCCGGCCGTTCACTGGATAGCGCTCGGCCACGGTGTCCCATGGGTCCGGCTCGAGCTGCTTCATGCCGAGCGAGACGCGCTCCTTGGCGCGGTCGAACTTCAGCACCTTGACGGTCACCTCGTCGCCCACATGCAGCATCTCCGAGGGATGGGCGATGCGGCCGTAGGACATGTCCGTGACGTGCAGCAGGCCGTCGATGCCGCCGAGGTCGATGAAGGCGCCGTAGTCAGTGAGGTTCTTGACGACGCCCGTCACTGCTGAGCCTTCCGCCAAGTGTTCCAGCGTGGCGCTTTTGCGCGCGTTGATCTCCTCCTCCACCGCCACCTTGCGCGAAACCACCACGTTGCCGCGGCGGCGGTTGAGTTTGATGATCTTGACCGGAATATCCTGCCCGATCAGGGAATCGAGGTTGTGCACCGGCCGCGGATCGGCCTGCGAGCCGGGCATAAAGGCCTTAATGCCGACGTCCACCGCGAGGCCGCCCTTCACGCGTCCGAGCACGTGCCCGGAGATGACGAGCTGCTCCTGATAGGCCTTGTCGAGGTTGTCCCAGATGCGCAGGCGGGCGGCGCGCGTATGGGAGAGCAGGACGTACCCCTCCGGCTGCTCGCCGTGCTCGATCATCACATCGACCACGTCGCCGGGTTGCACCGTGACCTGCCCGTTCGGACCCTGAAACTGCTCCAGGGGAACGATGCCTTCGGACTTATAACCGAAATCGATGATGACGTCTTTAGCGGTAATGCTGAGAACGGTACCCTGTAAAACTTCGTCGGCGGCCGGGGGTGCGAAGTGGCTGTAGTCCTCGAGTAGATCCTCGTAGTTTTCGAGCTGCCCGTTGTTGTGGTCCACGGCCATCACGCCTCCGCCGATACCGAACTCGCGAGCGCCCGCCGGAAGGTACTACGCCTATCCCCTTAAATCCACTGGTGAAGTTCGGGAGACCATGCGTGAAAATCCAGCAAGCGCTGACAGATCAGTATGTTAGCAAATATACGCGGTTCATTGTAGCTTGTCAACGGGCGACAGGACGCGGAATTGTTGCTTTGCGATCATGTTGCGGCGCCTCCGCGCAGGGCGCCGATGCGACCTCCCATACACTCCCGTGGCCCCTAAGCGAAAACGTGCAATTGAATTTCCCTTGGCGGGGCAGCCGATCGGATCTAAAATCGGGGTGAGCCGTATTCCGAAGTTTTTGGCAAAGGAGTTTTTGGCAAAGGAGTCGTCCATGACCGGCGCGGTCACAACGAAGCATGAAAATGGGGGCGATTGGGAGTAATGTGCTCATAGGTTACGCCGGAAGAGGTCGTTTGTCCACTGGTGCCTCGTAGCCCGCAAAGGAGTCTGACCTGGAAGCCTGGAGGCACAACGAATTGTCGCCGCCATCGCCAGGTGGCGAGCACGCGAAGGAGACTCTCTTTCAGCAAGGCTTCCCCCGGCGCGGCCTGGAAAGGATGAAGCGATGCAAGTCGTTCATGAACGCTGCGCTGGTCTAGACGTACACAAGAAGAGCGTATCCGGCTGTGCTATCTGGCCGGGAGAGAAGGGCCGGAAGCAACAGGAGATTCGCAGTTTCGGTACGGTGACAGCAGATCTGTTGAAGCTGGCCGACTGGCTGCGAGAGCACGGGATCACGCACGTGGCGATGGAGGCGACAGGCGTATTTTGGCGGCCGGTGTGGGCGGTGCTGGAAGGGCAGTTTGAGTTAATGCTGGTGAATCCGCATCACATCAAGGCGATTCCAGGGCGGAAGACGGACGCTAAAGACAGTGAATGGATCGCAGACTTGCTCCAGCACGGGTTGCTGCGCGGCAGTTTTGTGCCACCGGCTGAGATTCAGGATTTACGGGACTTGACGCGATACCGCACGGAACTGGTGCAGGCGCAGAATCGAGTAGACAACCGCATCCAGAAGTTGCTGGAGCAGTGCAACATCAAGCTCAGCTCGGTCGCTTCGGACACGCTGGGCCTGTCTGGCCGCCTGATGATCGAAGCGATGAGCAAAGGCGAAGAAGACCCCGAGCGGTTGGCCGATTTGGCCCAGCGGGCACTCCGGAAAAAGATCCCGGAACTCCGACTGGCGCTGGCCGGTCGGGTGCGGGATCACCATCGTTTTTTGCTCAAGGAATTCCTGGACGAGTGGAAGGCCCTGGAGGAACGCATCCGCCGCATTGAGGAGGAGATTGATAAGCGCATCGCCCCTTTTGAAGCAGCAGTCCAACTGTGGGAGAGCATTCCAGGTGTCGACCATGTGTCAGCTTGCAACCTGGTCGCAGAAATCGGGGTAAACATGGCGCAGTTTCCGTCCGCGCAACACTTGGCTTCCTGGGCGGCAGTCTGTCCCGGCAATCACCAGAGTGCCGGCAAACGGCTTTCCGGTACGACGCGGGATGGCAATAAATGGCTGCGCCGTACGCTGTGCCAAGTCGCCTGGGCCGTTACACGGAAGAAAGACTGCTACCTTTCGGCCCAGTTCAAGCGACTGGCCGCGCGCCGCGGGGTGAAGCGGGCGGTTATGGCGGTTGCGCACAGCATCCTGATCATAGGCTACGCCATGTTGAAGACCGGCCGCAGCTACCGGGAGCTCGGTGGCGGATATCTGGAGCAGATCAACAAGCAACAGCTCCAACATTATTTCGTAAAACGACTACAACGCCTTGGGCTTACGGTGTCTGTCACACCCGCGGCCTAAGTAATTTTCGAAGGAGGTCCCATGTTCGAAAGCCTCGCGGATCGGATCAGGGAAGACGAGCAACGGGAAATCAACCGCACCGAGCGGATCGTGCGCTGGGTGGTCATCGCCGGCATTTCGATCGTGCTATTCGGCGGCCTCTATTTCGGCATCCGAATGTTGGGGGCTTAAGTTACTCCTCGAGCGCGATCTGCTGCATGACTCCCTTGACCTTGAGTGCGTAGTCGGGGTCGGGATTATAGGTCGCCAGGAGTCCGTCCAGATTTTTGTGTTTGTATAGGCTGGAATGGGTCAGCCGGTAGCCGATCTCGTAGATGGCGGCAACCGGAGAAGGGAACTGCGCGCGTCCGGAATCCCACCCGAACAGATTATTGTTGCGGGCCGCTTTACCGCCGGTGGACTCGACGTACGCCAGACTCGGCAGTAACCGCCAGTCGAGCGCGTACCGGTCCGCCGCTTCGAGGAACTCCTTTACATAGTGCCGGGCCGGACAATCCTGTTTTTCGAAGAACGATTTCAATGCTGAGACGCGGGGATCCTGGCGGTAATCCGCCGGGGGATCGGCCAAGTGGTGCTGGGGGGCGAAAGCAACCGGGACGGACACCATTCCCGCAAACAACAAACCGCCGGAAAAGAACCTGAGCATACGGGAAACTCCTTAATGAAAGTTAGGGCCAACCTTTCGGCCGGGCCCGGGCGGTTGCCGGAGGTGCCGGGCAACCGAGATCCGGAACGGGAGCGGGGCTCCCGCGGTTTGTAGGATTACAAGGGCGGCATAAATTGGGATTATATCACTCTCGGCGGTCCGGGTTTCAAGCCACCTCGCGGGCGGGGTGGTTCCCCATCGTACGAGATTCGTTCAGGGGTTCCCCTTAGAACCCTCCGTACCTCGGCACGCGGTACTCTCCCCAAAGTCCGATTGACCCGGCCGGGTTCTCTGCGGCACACTGCGAACGAATGCACAATCGCAAGGAGTTGCGCGGGCGGTCGAGGTGTGTGGGAGCGCTCGACGGAGCGCGGGCTTGGCGCGGGTTGGCGAGGTACCTGGCGATGGGTGCTGCGGCGGTGGCGTGCCTGGTCGTTGGCAGAATGCGGGCATTGCGCAGGCCGGCGAGGTATGTGGGAGCGCCCGACCGGCGCGGGCATCTGTGGGGCGGGCGAGATGAGCCGTGGTGGGTGCTGCGCCGGTGGGGCGGTGTGCGTGATGGCTGCGGTCGGGCAAGCCGTGTGAGAGCGCTTGCGGTGGCGGAGGTATGGCGGGCATGGGCGCGGTGTGCGGCGGTGCTTGTCGCGGGAGTCGTGTGTCAAGCGGGGCACGCTTCGACCATGATCGTAACGGCGGCCGGACAGGGGTGGATGACGAGCGGGTTCAGCAACGGGAATAATCCATCGAACAGCTATCTCGCCGGGAATTGCGGCGCGGGCGACTGTTATACGGGCGAGTTCCGCAACTTCTTTCAATTTGCGATCCCGAAGCTCGACGAGCCGGTGATTTCGGCATCACTGGTCCTGGATACGAGCTACCTCGCGCTGGATCAGGCCTCCTATGCCCAATATCAGGTGACTTCGCTGCCGGATATTTTCGGCTTTGACGACCTGGGCACCGGGACGGTCTATGGCAGCCAGACCTACACGGCGTCCAACCAGAATATGGGCGAATCGATTGCGCTAGACAGCGCGGCGCTGGCGGCCATCCAGGCCGCGGCGGGCGGGGTTTTTCAATTGGGCGGACGGGTGAGCTCGCCGGTGAATTTCGGAGGCGATCAGGCCGATGAGCTGGTCTTCGGGCGGACCGATGCGCCGCAGGAGCTCGAGATTGTGACAGGGAGCGACACGCTTACGGTCGCGCCGCTCTCCGGCACAAACCTGGGCGGTCCGAACTTGAGCGGTCCCAACCTGACGCTGGGTCCGCTGGGTGACGATCCAGCCACGCCCGAACCGGCGCCGGTGTTGCTGGTGGGGTCGGCGCTGTTGCTGGCGGCCGCGGCGCTGCGGCGGACCGAATAGACGGTACGGAACTTCACGGGCCGGTTGGGGGTTATACTACGGTAATTCCCATGCCAGTCCTCCGGGCCCTTCTCCTCTTTGCCCTTGCGCTCGCACCCTCGGCGGCCGCCACGTTCGGTACGGTCGTGCCGCACGAATCGGCGCTCGCCGATCTCGTTCTGGACGAGAAGAGCAACCGCCTGTACGTGGTCAATACGAGCGCCAACACGGTCGAGGTCTACCGGACGAACACGAACCCGCCGAGCCAGTTGACCTCGGTGAAGACGGACGCGACGCCGCTGGCGATCGCCTTTTCGCCCGGCCGCCATTCGCTGTACGTGGCGTGTTACGGCGCCTCGGCGATCGACGTAATCGATACGGCCACCTTGCAGAGGCAGTCGATCGCGCTCTCGGCCGCGCCGGAGGCGGTGGCCGTCGGGTTTAACGAGCAGGTTCTGGTGAGCACGGTCGGCACGGGAACCGGGCAAAGCGTGCTGGTGATCTACGATCCTACGGTGGCGGCCTCGCTAGCGCTGCAATCGGTCGCGGTGGCGCCGCCCGCGCCCGCGGCCCCGGTGCTTTCGCCATCCAATATGGCGCAGGCCGCGCGCGCCAGGCTGCAGGCTTCGGCGGACGGAAAGACGATCATCGGGGTCCACGAACAGGCGAGCAACCGGTATGTCTTCGTGTACGACGTGGCTTCCGCGAAAGTGCTCGGCAGCCGGAATCTGAGCGGGATCTCGCCGGTGCTGGCGGTCTCGCCGGATGGCTCGCAGTTCCTTTCCGGGGCGATGCTGTTCGACAGCGCGTCGCTGCTGCTCCTGGGACAGCAGAACGCGGCCAATTCGCCTTATGTGTTCCCCGCGACCGCGAATTTCAACGATTCGGCGGGCACGCAGGGGGGCGCCATTTACGCGCAGACGCCGCTCGGAGCGGCGCTGCTCACGGCCTATAACATCGCTCCGCAATTGAACCCCGCGCCCAACGCCAACACCTCGCAATTGCTGATCAACACGCCGGACAACCTGCTGATCGAGTACGGCATCATGCTGCCGGAGAAACTGCAGGGCAAAATCGCGATTACCTCGGACAGCAAGACGGCGTATGCGATTTCGCAGTCCGGGTTCACGGTACTGCCGGTTTCGACGTTGGGGCAGCCGGCCATTCCGTGCGTGAATAATGGTATTCCGACGACGTGCTCGATCGGCGTGCCGGATTCCAATGTGGCGCTGCTGGTTTCGGACCAGTGCGGGGTTACTGCCGCGCAGAGCTCGGGGGCGATTCCGGTGCGCAGCGTGGGCGGCGGGAAAATCACCCCGACGGTGCAGATTCTGAGCGCGCAGACCACATCCCCGACGGTGCGGGTGAATCTCAAATCGTACGGCGGCGACGCGGTGGCGGCGTTCAGCGCGACGGCCGCCCGAACGATCGGCACGGCGGCGCCGGACCAGTTGCTGATTCAGGCGCCGGAAGCGGTCAACATTCTGCCCAACGTGCGGGTGTTCCAGAATAACCGCAATGCCGAAGCGCGGGGCACGATCCTGCCGGCCGATATTGGCGCGACCACTATCGGCCTTACCGATCTGGTAGCGGACAACACACGGCAACGGCTCTATATTGCCAACCCGGCGCTCAACCGCATCGAAGTTTTCGACATGCAGAAGCAGCAGTTCCTGACGCCGATCCGCGTGGGGCAGTTGCCGCGCGCGATGGCGATCGGGGCGGACGGGAACACGCTGTACGTGGCCAATAGCGGCAGCGAGATGATGAGTGTCGTGGACCTGGCGAAAGGGGCGGTGAGCGGCCGGATTCCGCTGCCGCCGATACCGTTCAACGGCTCGTTCGGCATCATTACGCCGCAGCTGGTGGCCAGTACGGAGCGGGGAATCCAGGTGCTGATGTCGGACGGGAGCATGTGGATGGTGGTGAACGGCGTGCTCGCGCCGCGCGCCCTGAACCCCACGATTTTCGGCGGCGCGCGCACGGTCCCCGGACCGCAGAGCCTGGCGGCGAGCCCGGAGGGGCAATACATGGTGCTGCTGGCGGGCAACGGCACCGCGTATCTGTACGATTCCTCGGTCGACGATTTCGTGCGGGCGGCTGCGGTGATTCCCGCGCCGATCACGGGCTATTACGGCCCGATCGGGGCGGGGCCGGGCGGCCAGTATTTCCTCACGAATAATCTGCTTCTGAATTCGGCGCTGACCCCGCAGAACAGCACGGCCACGGGACCGACGAGCGGCGGCGGGCTGCCTTCGCCCACCCCGGCACGGCCCGTTTCGGCGGTCGCGGCGGCCGGTGGGCAGAGCTATGCGCGGTTTTCGACGGCGCCGCGGGCGAGCGCTTCCACACCGCCGACCGATGCCGGGCTGGTCGAGATCGTGGACGTTACCAGCGGGCGCACCCTCGCCAGCGCGAACGCTCTTGAGGGGCCGCTCACGGCGGCGATCGGGACCGCCAGAGCCAACGTTGCCGGCCGGACTATGGCCATCGACCCATCGGGCTCGAACGCTTATGTGCTGACGGAGAGCGGCCTGAGCATCATTCCCCTCACCGCACCGGCGCAGCCTGCACCGTCGGTAAGCGCCGGGGGCGTCGTGAACACCGCAAATTACACCGCGGCAGTGGCGCCCGGCGGACTGATTTCGGTCTTCGGCAAGAACCTGGCGGCGAGCGCCGTGACTCCCGGCACGCCGCTGCCTGGCGTGCTGGGCGGGACGTGCGTGACGCTGAACAACGCGCCGCTACCGCTGATCGCAACATCCGACGGGCAGATCAATGCGCAGATTCCGCCCACGCTGGCCGCCGGGCGGTACCCGCTGGTGGTGCATTCGATCGGCGCTCAGGCGGCGTCGGCAGCCATCGCTGTTACGGTGGCGAAGTATGCGCCAGCGATATTTATGGATGCGAACGGCGCGTACATCTTCCACCAGGATGGCACGCGGGTGGATCAGAACCACCCCGCCACCCGCGACGAGCCGCTGACGGTTTACGCGACCGGCCTTGGCGTGACCACCGGCGGCCGGGTAACGGCCGGGATGCCGGCGCCCTCGAGTCCGCTGGCGGTCACGGCACCGGTACAACTGTTCTTCGGGAATCCGACGATCAAACAGGCGGCGGTGATTGTTGACTGGAGCGGGCTGATGCCCGGCTACATCGGCGTGTACCAGATCAACGCACGGATTCCGGGATTCCACCTGAATGGGAACGGGCTTCCGGTCACTCTGCGGATCGGCGGCGTGAACAGCGCGACCAGCGGCCCGAGCGCGGCGCTCGTGTGGGTGGATTAACGGGAAACACTCAATACTAGTACTGCTCCTGCGGGTCATAGCCCCCGTTTGGGGACTCGGGGTTATAGCGCACAATTTATAAATAGCGTAAAGTGAATAAGTTGACTGTTTGAGGCTTGCCCCATGCGTGTGAACCGATTTTTTGCCGCCCTCCTGTTGTGTTTTCTGGCGCTTGCCGGCGCCTGCAACCGCGATCCGAAAGTGGCTCGCAAGCGCTATCTCGATAGCGGCAATCGCTACTTCGATAAAGGGAAATACAAAGAGGCGCGGATCATGTACATGGACGCGCTGCAGAAGGACATGCGCTATGGACCGGCCTATTACAAGCTGGGCCTGACGGCGCTCAAGATCGGTCCGGTGCAGGAGGCGGTTTCCGCGCTGCGCAAGGCGATCGAGCTGCTGCCGCAGGAAGACGCGGACCATTGGGATGCGATGGTCAAGCTGACGGATCTGTATCTGCTGGTGGCGCGCGAACAGAAGCAGTTCATGGACGAGGCGCAGGATTACGTTACGAAGATCCTGAAGCACGATCCAAACTCGTTCGACGGCCACCGGCTGGCCGGCGACCTAAACTTCGCCAACTCGATCGCGGCTTATAAGAGGGCGGAGAAGGATACCGCTACCAACCTGCTGCACCAGGCGATCGACGAATACACCAAAGCCAACTCGATCAAATCCAACCAGCAGGGCGTGCTGATGCAGTTGGCGCGGGCGCACACGGCGCTCAACGACCTGCCGCAGGCCGAAGCACTCTACAAGCAGATCATTGAAAAAGATAAGACATTTCAGTACGCCTACTCGGAGCTGTACAAGCTGTACATCTACGAGCGCAAGCTGGCGGACGGCGAGCAGATCCTCAAGGATGCCTACAAGAACAACCCGAAGCAGTACGGCTATCTGACGACGCTGGCGCTGCACTATTCGCTCCAGGGGCGGCGCGACGATATGGTGAGCGTGCTGCAGCAGATCAAGTCCAAGGCCAATGAGTTCGACCAGGCATATATGGTGGTCGGGGACTTTTATCTACGCGTGGGCGATGGCGACACGGCGATCCGGGAATACAAGGAGGGGATGGCCAAGGACGCCAAGCGCAAGACCATCTACATGAAGAAGATGATCGAGGTCTATATGCGGCAGGGCAAGAAGGGCGATGCCGCCGACCTCAACGCGCAGATTCTCAAGGCCAATCCGAACGATAACGACGCCAAAGGCCTGGCGGCGACCTTCCTGCTCGATAAGGGCGACGTATACCGCGCCATCACGGAGCTGCAAGCGGTGGTGACGCGGAGTCCGGATAACCCGGTAGCGCACTATAACCTGGGCCGCGCGCACGCGGCTGCCGGCCAGTGGGAGCAGGCCCGGCAGCAGTTCGCCAAGGCCATCGAGCTACGTCCGGATTACATCATGGCGCGACTCGCGCTGGCGCAGTTGCAGGTGATGCGCGGCGAGTATGACGCGGCTCTGAAGACGGCCGAGGATGTGCTGAAGATCGACCGCGGGAGTGTCAACGCGCGGCTGGTGGAATCGGCGGCGCTGATGGGGATGCGCAAATTCGGCGACTCCCGCAGCATGCTGGACAACATGCTCAAGGCCAATCCGAATTCGCCCGACGTCGAGTTCCAGTTGGGGTTGGTGAACCTGGCGGAGAACAAGTACAAGGATGCCGAGGATGCGTTCCGGAAGACGTACCAGCTCAATCCGGCGAATCCGCGCGGTCTGATGGGCCTGGTCGAGACCGCCATGGCCCAGAACAAGCCGGACGAGGCGCTGGCGTTGCTGCGGGCGGAAGCGGACAAGAATCCGAACAACCTCGATATGCGGCTGGCGCTTGGCAATATCGCGGTCCGGGCGGGCAAGTACGACGTGGCGCTCGACGAATTCAACCGGGTGCTCGGCGCGCTCGATAAGAACTCGAAACAGCGTGGCGATGTCTACTTGCGCATCGGCGAGACCTGCCGCCGGAAGGGCGATGATGCGGGCGCGGTGCAGGCGCTGCAGAAGGCGCGCGAATTGCGGCCCGACGACATCATGGTGATCAGCACGCTGGCGCTGACGCTCGACCACAGCGGACGCTGGAACGAGGCGCGGCAGATGTACGAAGCGGCGCTGAAGCTGGATCCGGACAACGGAATCGCCATGAACAACCTGGCGTTCCTGATGGCGGAGCACAATGGCGATCTCGATGATGCGCTCACCAAGGGCACGCGGGCGAAGCAATTGCTCCCCAACACGCCGGAGGTCGCGGACACGCTCGGCTGGATCTACCTGAAGAAGAACCTGGCCGATAACGCCATCGAGATTTTCCGCGACCTGGTGCAGAGGGCGCCGAACCAATCGACCTTTCGCTATCACCTCGGCATGGCGCTTTCGCAGAAGGGCGACAAACCGAAGGCGATCAAGGAGCTGAACGACGCGCTGAAGTACAACCCGCCGAAGGAAGAGCGGGAGAAGATCCAGTCGCTGCTCAACCGGCTGCAGGGCGTGTAG
>DATGMB010000009.1:0-16443 GCA_035293845.1 Bryobacteraceae bacterium | reverse complement strand
ATGCGGGCAAGCGGCGGACGCAGATCGAGGCGCCGGCTGACGGCGTAGCGGAGCGCGAAAAGGCTGGAGGCCAGCACCAGGAGGGCGGCCATCGGATACGCCGTCCGCGGAATGCGGAACGGGACGGCGGCGCTCGCGTCCACGGTGCGGGAGAGGCGCTCGGCCGTTTCGGCCTGGACCCGTACAATTTCCGGCGCGGCGTGCCCCGAGCCGGCCGATTCCTGGAAGAAGACCGCGGTGGAGAGCGTGTCGGCCAGGCCGAGCCGGCCATCGGCAAGCTGCGCGGCCCGGTAGGCGGACGGGCACCGGCGCCAGGCGAAGCAGAAGCCGGCCAGGGCCGCGGCCGCGGGGAGCACGGCCAACCACCGCCAATTTAGGACTTCCGCCCCAATCAGAAGGAGCAGGATGAAAGCGGCGAGCGCGGCGCTCAGGGCATTGGCGCCCTGCGCGAACAGCTCGTTATAGAAGAGCCGCCGCTGTACCCGGCGGACCAGCGCTAACACAGGCCTCCCTTGTGCGATGCCGCACCGCTCTGCGGGACGCTCGCGCATCCCGTACCCAGGATTCGTTTTAATACTATCATTGTTGCCCAAATTCGCGGTTTCCTTTGCCCGATGCCCGCACCGAAACTTGCAAGTTGCGATCCGAAATCCGGCACTCATCGTAAAATAGGTATGGAGTGCCCCGCGAAGGACCTACCTTGACTCAGCCATTAAAAGTATTGATCGTAGACGACGAGGCCAGCCAGAGAAGTGGGCTGGCCGCCATGGTGTCGGCTTGGGGTATGACCCCGGAGACGGCATCCGAAGGCAATGAAGCGCTTCTGAAGCTCGGCGATTTTCCCGCCGATGTGATCATCACCGATTTGAACATGCCGGGGCTCGACGGTTTCGGCTTCCTGCAGCGGCTGCGGGATTCGGGGGATATGCCCCCGACGATCGTCCTGACCGGATTCGGGAACATCGAGACCGGCGTCAAAACCGTGCATGAGCTGGGAGCCTACTGGTTCCTGGAGAAACCGATTCAGCCGGCAACACTCGAAGTGCTGCTGCGGCGTGCCGGCACGCACGCCGGGCTGCGCGCGGAAAAGCGCATTCTGGAACGGCAGCTCAGCTACAAGGGTTCGCTCGGCGAACTGGTGGGCACATCGCCCAAGATGCAGGAAATTTTTGCTCTGCTACAGCAGGCAGGGCCGAGCAAGGCTTGCGTGCTGGTGACGGGTGAAAGCGGGACGGGCAAAGAGCTGGTGGCCCGCACGATTCACGCCCTCAGCCCACGCCGCCAGGGGCCGTTCGTGGCGATCAACTGCGCGGCGATGCCGGAAACGCTGATCGAAAGCGAACTGTTCGGGCATGAGAAGGGATCGTTCACGGGCGCCTCGGAGCGCCGCGCGGGCTGCTTCGAAGTGGCGCAGCACGGCACGCTGCTTCTCGATGAGATCGGTGAAATGCCGATGCAGACGCAGGCCAAGCTGCTGCGCATTCTCGAAGACTCGAAGGTGCGGCGCCTCGGCGGCAAAACGGAATTCGAAGTGGATGTGCGCGTCGTCGCGGCGACCAACAAGGTACCGGAAGAAGCGGTGCGCGGCGGGCACCTGCGCGAGGACCTCTTTTACCGGCTGAACGTCTTCCACATTCACCTGCCGCCGCTGCGCGAGCGGCGGGAGGACATTCAGGCGATCGCGGAGGCGCTGCTGGGCGATTTGAACCGCAAGCACGAATGCCGCGTGACGGATATCTCGCCCGCGGTGCTGGCCTCGCTCGAACGCCACCAGTGGCCGGGGAACGTGCGCGAGCTCCGCAACGTGCTCGAGCGCGCGGTGATCCTGGCGGGCGAAGGCACCATCGAGATGAGCCACCTGCCGGCGTTTCTGCAGAACCAGGGCGCGGCCCCGGCCGCGGCGCCGGCGGCAGCCGCTCCGGCAGCGGCGGGCCAGGCGGCATCGGCGGGAGCTCCGCCGGCAGCAGCGGGAAATGAACCGGACCGCGTGAGCTTCCAGATCGGCACCACCGTGGAGGACGCGGAAAAAGGCCTGATCCTGCGCACGCTGGAGCACACCCGCAACAACAAGACACGCGCCGCCGAGATCCTCGGGATCAGCCTGAAGACCCTGCACAACAAGCTGAAGGAATACGGCGCCGGCAAGGAGTACGGGATCGGCGCGTAAGAGCGCCGGTCCAGATCTCAGACGCTGAGACACAGAGGCTGCGCAGAGAAATCAATCTCTGCGCAGCCTCTGTGTCTCAGCGTCAAAGATCTTGGCTGCTATCTTCCTGTGTGCAGATTGTTGTGGATGGCGTAGAGCGCCAGCTCGAGTCGATCGGAAACTCCCAGCTTGTCGAAGATGTTGTGCAGGTGGTTCTTCACCGTCTGCTCGCTGATGAACATCTTCTCCGCCATTTCCTTGTTCTTGAACCCCTGCGCCACCAGAGCGACAATCTCGCGCTCGCGCTGGCTGAGCGGCGAACGCTCGCGCTCTCGCTGCGGGGCCGCCACCGGTGGAGGCGCGGGCTGTTGCTGCTGTTGTTCCTCGGCGGCAACAAACTGGCGGATCACCGCGGCCGTCGTGTGGGAGTCGAGCCAGATTTCGCCGGCGTGAACCTTGCGGATGCTCTTGATCAACAGCTCGGTGGCCGTCTGCTTGAGCACGATGCCGGACGTCCCGAGCTTCATCGCCTGCACGAATTCGTTCTTGTCGTCGGAAGCCGTGAGTACAATGACGCGGGTCTTATTGCGGGCCTGCTGCAGGCGTTGCAGAGTCGCGAGGCCGTCGAGGCCGGGCATCTTCAGATCGAGCAGAAGAATATCGGGCTCGAGCTGCTGCAGAATCTCGAGCACCTGTCTTCCATCGGATGCTTGAGCGACAACTTCGAAATCTTCTTCCAAAGCCAGGAGTCTGCAAAGCCCGTCACGGAAGATGGGGTGGTCGTCCGCCACCACGATGCGAATTTTTGCTTTCGCCGGAACCGTACCGGACGGGGAACCATTGATGGCGGTGTTATTGTCGGACATACTGGTGTTGCTGATCTCTAATTTAAGGGTTCTACTAGTACCAAGTCAAATGCCGTTTTCGGCGCATCGGGAATATCCCTGATGCGAGGCACTTGCGGAAGCTGGTAGAGGGCGGATCGCCCCTAGCCCAAGACCCCTTGGACCCTCCCCGGCCCTTACCCTAGCCGCTGGGTTCCCTCCCGACCCCCAATCCCCAATCCCGGCCCCCTGGCTCGTTTTTCTCCGGCCCACTTTCCTGCTAAGGTGAAGAGAAGATGAGCGAAGAACTCGCCGAAGCGGACTTTCAGCGATTCTGGCGCAGATTGCAGCAAATCGGTCTGAATGCGTATGAATCGCGCTCCTACTTGGTGCTGCTCGGTCATCCAAAGTTCAAGGCGCTGGAACTGGCAGCTCGGGCGCACGTGCCGCGCCAGAAGATCTATGAAGTGCTGGACAGCCTGGTGGAGAAGGGTTTCGCTCAGGTTGTTCAGGAAAAGACAAAGCTCTTCTCGGCGGTAGAACCCAGCCTCGCGATTCCGGCGTATCTGGGCCGGAAGCGGCAGCAGCTCGAACAGGAGCTGATGGATAACGGCCGGCTCGGCTCGGGACTGATCGACGACCTGAACGCGCTCTATTCGGAAGGTCAGGGCGGACGGGGCACCCTGGATTTCCTGCGGATCGTCAGCGAGCCGGGGCAGACCGCGGCCGAATACCGCCGCATGCTGAGTGAAGTACAAACCGAGTACCTGGAATTCTCTCGGCCTCCGTACGCGGTGGATCCGCTGGATGAAAAGCTGGTGAAGCAGGCGGGTTCGAACGGTGTGGCATGCCGGCTGCTGCTCGAAGCGCCGTCGCTCGATGAGGAACACCGCCAGCGCCTGGCGGACTACATGGCGGCCGGCGTCGAGGTGCGGATCGCGGAGTCTCTGCCGATGAAGCTCGCGGTGTTCGATGGGCGGCACGGCATGATCGCGCTGCTTGACCCGGTCATCACGCGGCCGACGTGGACCGCCGTGGTCTTTCACCACGAAGGCATGGGCGAAGCCATGAAAGGCCTCTTCGAGGACCACTGGCGCCGCGGACGCGCGTTGGAGGACCGTGCCGCAGGCTGAAGCGGCCGGCGGCGGCCCGGTGGTGCACGGACCGATCGGGCTGGTGGTGCGGGCCCAGGGGCGCGTCGGGCTGCTGCACCGGCTGGCGGGGGTGATCGCGGAGCACTCGGGCGATATCGGCTCGGTCGAGATTCTGGACAATTCGGACGCGAACGCCCGCGTCTATTTCGAAATCACTCTGCCGGGAAGCGCGGAGGCGCTGGTGGAGGATCTGCGCCGCCTGCCGGAGGTCACGGCCGTAGAGCCCGTGGAAAGCCTGCAGAGAATCTACGGGAAGCGAATCATCATCATGGGGGGCGGGGCGCAGGTCGGACAGGTGGCGATCGGCGCGATTTCGGAGGCGGACCGCCACAATATCCGCGGGGAGCACATCTCGGTCGACACGATTCCGCTGGTCGGCGAACAGAAACTCGCGGGAGCGGTGCGGGCCGTCGCGCGGCTGCCGCGCGCGCGGGCGTTGGTTCTGGCGGGTTCGCTGATGGGCGGCGAGATCGAAGCGGCCGTTCGGGAAGTGCGGGCGCAGGGGTTGCTCGTCGTGAGCCTGAACATGGCCGGGAGCGTGCCGGAAGCGGCGGATCTGGTGGTCAGCGATCCGGTGCAGGCGGGCGTCATGACCGTGATGGCCGTCGCGGAAACCGCGCGGTTCAGCGTGGACCGGCTGAAGCGGCGCATTTTCTGATGGAGCGTATCCACCCGCCGGTTCGAGTGGGTGCTTCTTTACGGCGCTTCGCGCGTGAGCGCGCTACGCTGTCTGCATGACCGAAAACATGGGACCTACGGAACAGAAAATTCGGATGGGGCTCGGCTCCGCCGCCGCGGCGGCAGCCATTTTCGCCCCGCTCGATTACAAGTGGAAAGGCCTGCTCACCGCCGGCGCGTTTCTCGGCCTGTTCACCGGAACCACCGGCTTCTCGCCGTTCAAGAAGGCGTTCGGCGTCGGACGCCGCTGATCGTTCCATAGACCAATCCACCGCTCCCTTGCCGCCGCGGAGAAGCCGCAGCCGTGGGGGAGCGGCGAACGGATTCGTTTCCCCCTACGTTCCCCCGTGCCGCGCTTTGGGATGGCGCGTCGTCGCCTGCTGCTGCTCCGCGTGTTCGTGCAGCATCCGCCAGAAGCGCTCGCGATCGGGTCCGCTCAGCGCCTCCAGATGGCCGGCAAATTTCTCATCCGCCAGCTCCAGCGCCTCCCGGACGGCGCGATCCACCCTCTCCGGGGAGGCGATCAGGTGCGGAACAGGGATCCGGTGCTCGGCGCGCGCCAACGCATAGCCGTGAAGATTCTCCCAGAACTGCCCCTGCTGGTGAGTGTCGAGATCGTTTAGCAATCCCTGCAGGTCGCGGTTTGCAAGGTCGACAACGTGCCGCAATCCCTCGGATGCGCCGGAAGGCGCGCGAAAGGTGACCATACTGGAATTATAGGAATCCGCCCGCGGCCGGTAGGTTCAATAGACAACACTGGACGCCCTTCTGCACCCGTTTCCTCGGAGATCCATAGCATGAGCGGAAAAACCGGCAAAAGAGCCACCGGCCGCAAGCCCGTCAGCGTGCGCCGCCGCAACGCCATGACTGCCGGCGCCACCGGCCGCGAAAAAGCGGAACGCGTGCGCAGCGGCGCCATCGGCCGCAACATCGATAAAGCCGTCCGCAAGGGCGGCGCGGGAGGAGCGGGCGGGGCGTAATTGCTGGCGCGGCCCGGCAACGCCATTACCGCCCAGACGGCGTGCGTATGAGCGCTCGCACTACTCGCCGCGAAGAAAGGGAATGCGTGCGGAACCGCGCCGTGAAGGCAAGGGCGGGGTGTCACTCCCGCGGGCTGCAACGCGGTTGACGCCACATCCGCATGACCGCTCTCGTCGCCGGCCGAGAAGAAACGGAACGCGTGCGCAGCGGCGCGAGCGACCGCAAATCCGGCCGCATTCGCGACGCAACTACCGCGCGTGCCAACGCCTGGGAGGAGCGTGGCCGCGAAGAAGCGGAATGCGTGCGGAATGGCGCGGTGGCGCAAGCGCGGGCTGGACCGGGAGTGACGGTCTCCGCCCGGCAATCACATTACCGCGCGGCAGGCGTCCGCTCCATGATCTTTTTGACTTCCTTCCGCAGCGGCTCCACGGACGTGCCGTAAATCATCTTGTACGCCGCGCAGAAGTAATCGAGATCCTCAAAGCGCCGGTTCGGCCCATGGCGGAACTTGGGGCAGCCGCCGTGGCAGATCGCTTGATACTCGCACGCCTGGCACTCCGGGTGTGCCAGCGTCTTGTTCGAAGCGAAGCTGTAGCGCCGCGACCGCCGCGCGATCTCCGGCCACGAATCGAGCGTCACATTGCCGAGCTTCCAGCCGCTCTCCACGAAGAAATCGCAGGGATACACGTCGCCGTTATACTCCACCACCACGTAGCTGTCGCAGGTTTCGTGCATCGTGCAATTGCCCGGCTTCTGCCCGGCCACCGCCTCCGCAATGTTGTCGAAAATCCGGATTCGCACCTTGCGCCGCTCCGGCCACCACAACTCGAACACTTCGCAAAGAAAGCGCCCGTACTGCTCCGGCGTAATCGTAAACGGCAGCGCGCCGCCCCGTCCGTCGAACTCGGCGAGCGGAATGAACTGGATGTGGTCGATGCCGAGCGAGCGGTAGAAGCGGTAGATCTCCTTCGGCCGCTCCACATTCGCCTGGCTCAGCACGCACAGGATGTTGAACTCCACCCGCTCCTTCTTCAGCAGCTCGACGCTTTGCATGACCCGCTTCCACGTGCCGCGCCCCTCCTTGTTGAAGCGGAAGCGGTCGTTCACCTCCTCCGGCCCGTCGAGCGAGACGCCCAGCAGCCAGTTGTAAGTGCGGAACAGGTCGCACCAGCTTTTATCGAGCAGCACCGCGTTGGTCTGCATCGAATTGCTGACCGCCTGCCCGTTGCGTCCGTAGCGCTGCTGGAACTCGACCAGCTTCTCGAAGAACGCGAGGCCCGCCAGCGTCGGCTCGCCGCCCTGGAAGGCAAAGACGCTCTCCGGATACGAGTAGAACAGGTACGTATCCACCAGCCGCTCCAGCGTATCGAGTGTCATCCTGCGTGCCGGCAGCGATTGATACGGGTCGGCTTCGCGGTCCAGGTAGAAGCAGTATTCGCAGTCCAGATTGCACACCGCCGATGCCGGCTTAATCAGCAGCGAGGTGATGCGCGGCGCGGCGCCCGTAACTTCCTGGAAGGATTGCGGGCCTGGGCTGTAAATGGGGAGCAGGTTCCCCCCGCTGGACATGCTTCGAGTCTAGCATCACGGCTCTCCGACTCTGCGCAGCCACGCCTCCGCCGCGGTTTCGAGCTCGTCCGCGATCGCCGGATCGCGGTGCCGCAAGTTCCGCGACTCCCCCGGGTCCTCCTCCACGTTGGAGAGGAACAGCGCATCGTCCCCGGTCAGCGGTTGATTGCCGGCTGGCGTTCCGTCGAACGTCTTGCCGTTCTTCACCAGCTTCCAGGGCCCGCGCCGCACCGCCAGTTGCCCGCCGGAGGACCAGAATATCGCCTCGTGCCGCGATTTCGCCTGCTCCGCCGCCATCGGCAGCGCATCGAAGCCGTCGATCGTGCGGTCTCCAGGCAGCGCGATGCCCGCGGCCTTCGCGATGGTCGGCAGCAGGTCGAGATGGCTGCCCATCTCGTGCAACACCCGCCCCTTCGGAATCACGCCCGGCCAGTTCATAATCATCGGCACATGCATGCCGCCATCGAACGCGCTGAATTTGTTGCCGCGGAACGGCGCGTTGTTCCCCGCGGTCGCCGGTTTCTGATCGAGTCCGGCCCGCGCCTCCCGCGTGGCGCCGTTATCGCCGGTGAAGAAAACGAGCGTGTCGTCCAGGAGCCGCAGCTCGCGCAGCGCCCCCATCACCTGCCCGACCGTGTCATCGAGCGCCGCCAGCATCGCCGCGTACGTGCGCCGCTCGCGCGCGAGCTTCGGGAAGCGCTCCAGGTATCGCGCCGGCGCGTGCATCGGGTAATGCGGCGCGTTGAACGGGAGATAGAGGAAGAACGGCCGGCCGCCGCGCTCGCGCAGAAATCGTACCGCCTCGCGCGCGAACAGCTCCGTCGAGTACTGCCCGTCCTCGAACACCTCCGTGCGATCGCTCCACAGGTCGTGATAGTTCACCGTGCGCGGCTCGCCCCAGTAGTAGCGATGCGAATAGTAGTCGATGCAGCCCGCGTGAAACCCGAAGAACCGCTCGAATCCGTGCGCATTCGGGACGGTCTCGGCGGTATCGCCCAGGTGCCACTTGCCGATGAGCGCTGTCGCGTACCCCGCCGGCTGGAGCAGCGACGCGATCGTCCGCTCCGAAGGCCGCAGCGCCGGCCCGTTATTCGGCACGCCCGCGCGGATCGGATATCGCCCCGTCAGCAGCGATGCCCGCGAAGGCGCGCACACCGGCGCCGCCGCATACCAGTTCGTGAACCGCGCGCCGGAGGCCGCCAGCGCGTCGATGTGCGGCGTGCGCAGATCGTCCGCGCCCCAGCAGCCGAGATCGTGGCAGCCCAGATCGTCCGCCAGAAAAACGACGAAATTCGGCCGCTTACGCTCCTCCGGCGCCGCCAGCGCCGCCGAAGCCGCGGCCGTGACAAAGGTCCGCCGTGTCAGCATGCGCCTATGCTAACGCAGCGCGGCTCTCGCTACCGGGTCAAGAGGCTACTTGGTCAGGCCGTTGACGAAAATGCCGCGATATCCGTTGACGGACGCCTCGGTGCCGTTGACCTGCACGATGTGCCCCATGTGCTGCGCGGCCATAGCGCGCGCGTCCACCCCGCCATCGCGCCGCGGATCGTGCTCTTCCGGCATCAGCATGTAAAGCGTGCCGTTGCGCGTCAGCAACCCGATCGGCTGCCCGTTCTGCACGCACTTTTGCCCGCAGGAACGGTGCTTCTCGCCGTGTTTTCCGAGCTGCAGATAGCAGGAGAAATCCACCACCTCGCCCACCACGGAAACCGGACGCCCTGGCTGCGGTTTCTTATCGACGCCCGCCGCCACCGTCGTGGCGGTCCACGGTTCGGCCGGCTTGGCGCCGATCACCGCCATAGGCTTTTCCCAGGTGCCGTTCTCGACCGTCATCTCCGGATGCAGAATGCCCATCTGCTGCGCCGCCAGCGTGAGGGCAGCAATTCCCGCAAGAGTCAACAACCACGTTTTGCGCTTCACGTTTCCCCTCCCGTTTCTCTGTGAGATTATCACAGGGGCTCTACTCCCTCGCATACCCCAGCGCCACCACTCTCCCCAGCTCCGGCGAGTACACCGCCGAGGTCACCTCGACCTCCCGGCCCTCGATCGTCTGCTTGCCCGCAGCCGGCGGCTCGCTCGCCGCGATCTCCAGCCGCACCAGGTGGCGGTGCACGTGGCCGCGCGCGCGGATCCGCTCCACGATCTCCTGCCCGATGTAGCAGCCCTTCGTGAAGCTCACGGCCTGCATCTGCTCCGTCTCCTGCGGCAGGGACGTCTCCAGGATGTCTTCTCCATACCGCGGCTTGCCGTTTTCGATCCGCACCGTGCGCGCCTCGCTCGCCGCGGCGGCCACGGCGCCGGCGGATTCCAGATAGCGGGCGATCTCGTCCCGCGCCGCCGCGGGCGTGTAAATGCGATAGCCCGGCTGCCCGGTGACGGTAAACGGCGCCACGATGTAGTCCCCCTGGGGCGGCTTCAGCTCCGGCGCGCCCGGCCCTTCCACTCCGATGGCCGTGGTTTCGCCCGTGATATCCACGAGCTCCACCTGGTCGGCGACTTTGTACTTCAGAATATGCTGCCGTACCTTCTCAGCCAGCTCCGGTTCCGTGTCGATGAGGAAACGGTCCGGCAGGCAAAGGAGCTGCAGGTCGGCCACGATCCGGCCCTGCGGAGTCAGCAGAAACGCGTAGCAGGCGTCGCCCGGAACCATCTTTTTCACGTCATTGCTGGTCACGTTGTGCAGAAAGCGCGCGCGGTCGCGTCCACGGGCCTCGATCCGCCCCCGCGCTGCGAGATCGAGCCACGCACAACCGCGCCGCAATGCCTGGTAACCGTTCATAAAAACCAGTCTAGTGGAACGAACTCGACCACGCGATGGCGCGGCGCTCCTGCCCGCCATCCCCGTGTATGATGAAAGCTTGCACCCCGGACGCCGCGCCACACTGGTCCACGTAGCCCCGTTCGCGGCCTTCGTCGCCCTGATGGGGGCGGAGCGCCTGTTGAACCTGCCGCCTGCGTTCGCCTATCCCGCCCGCTGCCTGGCGGTCCTGGCGCTGCTCCTGCCGGCACGCCGCTATCTGGAGTTCCGCCCCCGATTTCCTTTCGCCACGGCCATCCTCGGCGCAGCGGTGTTCGCCATTTGGATCGCGCCGGATCTCCTGTTTGGCTACCGCCATTTCTGGCTGTTCGAGAATTCGCTCACCGGCCGTGCCGCCAGCAGCATCCCCGAGGCCCTCCGGCGCAATGTGCCGTTCGTCATCCTGCGCGCCGCCGCCTGCACGCTGCTGGTGCCGGTTTTCGAGGAGTTGTTCTGGCGCTCCTGGATGCTGCGCTGGCTGGTCCATCCCAAGTTCCTCTCGGTCCCGTTCGGAACGTACCAGCGCGCCGCGTTCTGGACGGTCGCGCTCCTGTTCGCGGCCGAGCACGGGCCCTACTGGGAAGTCGGCCTGGCCGCCGGCATGCTCTACAATTGGTGGGCCGTGCGCACCCGCAGCCTGGCGGACTGCATTTTCGCCCACGCCGTGACCAACGGCCTGTTGTCCGCGTACGTGCTGATCTCAGGCCGCTGGGAATATTGGGCATAAACCGAATCGCTCCGCGGCGCATCTAAATTACTGACAGGTTTGTGAAGCATTTCCTTCTCCCTGTCTCCGTTCCGGCGTGCGGCGTGTCGGGCCCCGCACGCCGGAGCAACCTGCGATCGGCCTTTCTTTCACCGCGGAGGCGCAGAGGACACCGAGGTTGCGCAGAGAAATGGTTTGTAGTTCTCTGCGTTTTCCCTGTGTTCTCCGTGTCTCTGCGGTGAATACACGGCTGCTAAAATGTGAGTTAAGCCCTCATGATCCAACTCTCCGGCGCCGGTAAGCGCTACGGCCCCAAGATTCTGTTCCAGGATGTCGACTGGATGGTCACCCCGAACGACCGCGTCGGCATCGTGGGCGCCAACGGCACCGGCAAGTCCTCGCTGCTCAAAGTTCTGGCCGGGCTGGACGGCCTCGATTCCGGCTCCATCACCACCCAGAAGGGCGCCACCATCGGTTATTTGCCTCAGGAGGGCCTCTCGCTTTCCGGGCGCTCCGTCTTTGCCGAGTGCATGACCGTCTTCGCCGGCCTGCGCGCGCTCGAAGAGGAGCAGGAACAGCTCGCGCACCGCATGGCTGAGCTCGACCCGGCGTCCGCCGAATACGCCCAGGTTGCCGAGCGCTTCCACCGCGCCGAAAGCCAGTTCCGCGCGCACGACGGTTACACCATCGAGGCCCAGGTCGGCGCCGTACTGAGCGGCCTCGGCTTCTCCCAGCGCGATTGGAACCGCCGCACGGAGGAGTTCTCGGGCGGCTGGCAAATGCGCATCGCCCTCGCCAAGCTGCTCCTCGAAAAACCCAACCTGCTGCTGCTGGACGAGCCCACCAACCACCTCGATCTGGAAGCCCGCAACTGGCTGGAAGACTACCTCGGCTCTTACCCCAACGCCTTCGTGCTGGTCTCTCACGACCGCTACTTCCTCGATGTCACCGTGCGCCGGATCGTCGAGCTGTGGAACAAGGGCCTGCACTTCTATACCGGCGGCTTCACCAAATACGAGCAGCAGAAGAACGAGCGCCGCGCGCAATTGATCGCCGCTTACGAAAACCAGCGCGCGCGCATCGAGCAGCTCGAAGCCTTCATCAACCGCTTCCGCTACCAGGCCACCAAGGCCAAGCAGGTGCAGAGCCGCATCAAGGAGCTCGAGCGCATCGAACGCATCGAGATCCCGCCGGAAGAGAAGACCATCCACTTCCACTTCCCGCAACCGAAACCGAGCGGCCGCATCGTAGCCGAGTTCAAGGGCGTGGCCAAGTCCTATGGCGATCACCAGGTCTTCTCCGGCGTCGATTTCATCATCGAGCGCGGCGACCGCGTCGCGCTGGTCGGCGTGAACGGCGCCGGCAAATCGACGCTGATCAAAATCCTCGCCGGCGCCGAGCCCGTCACCGCCGGCTCCTACACCCTGGGCCACAACGCGCAGCCCGACTACTTCGCGCAGGATCAGTACAAGGAGCTCGATCCCAACGCGAAGATGATCGACGATATGAGCGCCGTCGCGCCGCGCGCCACCAACACCGAGCTGCGCACCATCCTGGGCTCATTTCTGTTTTCCGAAGACGACGTCTTCAAGACCATCGGCGTGCTCTCCGGCGGCGAGCGCAACCGCTACGCCCTGGCGCGCATGCTCATGATGCCTTCCAACTTCCTGCTGCTCGACGAGCCCACCAACCACCTCGACATGCGCGCCAAGGACGTGCTGCTCACCGCGCTCCAGGAATACACCGGCACCGTGGTCTTCGTTTCCCACGACCGTTACTTCATCGACAAGCTCGCGACGCGCATCTTCGAAGTCGAGGACGGCCGCGTTCACGTCTATCCCGGCAATTACGAGGATTACCTGTGGCGCAAGACCGGCGGAGGGCCAACCTTGCGAGCACCGGCCGCCGCGGAGGCCGCGGCGGCGCCAGCCGCATCACCCGCGCCCGGGGCTCCGGCCAGGCGCGTCAATCCCCTCAAACTCAAGCAGATGCAGGAACGCCGCGCCACCGTCGAAGAGGAAGTCTCACGGCTGGAATCGGAAATTGCGGAAATCGAAACCGCGCTCGCCAATTTCGTCAGCGTGGAAGAAACCGCGCGCCTCAGTGCCGTGCTCGAAACGCGCCGCGCGTCGCTCGCCGCCCTCATGTCCGAGTGGGAGGAATTGGCGCAGTTGCTCGAAACCAACGCCTAGGCGTTGGCCCGCGCTCTACCCCGGGGCCTCCGCTGTCGACGCCGGCCTCCAGTTCCACCAAATTCTCCTCCCGTGCCAGTTTCCACACAATGGCAGATTACCTGCTTTTAATGTGGCAACCGAAGCACCCCGCAGAGCGCGCCTCAGCTCTGTTCAACACAAAGCAGGAGGAAGGAATGGACTATACCCCCGCAATTATCGCGTTTTCTCACCTGCGCTGGGACTTTGTATATCAGCGGCCGCAGCATCTTCTCTCACGGCTGGCGGCCCGTTACCGTGTAATATTTGTCGAGGAGCCCGTCTTCGGCGCCGCCCCCGCCTGGCGGTTCGATCGGCCCCATCCCAACGTCCTGGTCTGCCGGCCGGAAACGCCTTCGCCCGCGCCGGGCTTTCATGACGAGCAACTTCCGTATCTCCGCGAACTGATGCGCCAGCTCCTGGACCGCGAAAAGCCGGAGCGATACGTGACCTGGTTCTACACCCCCATGGCCCTGCCGCTCGCGGAAGGACTTGACCCCCAGGCAATCGTTTACGACTGCATGGACGAGCTCTCCGCCTTCGATTTCGCGCCGCCGCAATTGATCGAGCGCGAAGCCGCTCTGCTGGCCCGCGCGGATGTGGTCTTCACCGGCGGCCCCAGCCTCTACCGCGCCAAGAAGGATCGCCACCCCAACGTCCACTGCTTCCCAAGCAGCGTCGACGCGAGGCATTTCGCCGTCGCCGCGAACGGCATCGCCGAAGCCGAGGACCAGGCCGCCCTGCCCCATCCGCGGCTCGGCTTCTTCGGCGTCATCGACGAGCGCTTCGATATTCCCGCCGTCCGCGCGTTGGCGGAGGCGCATCCGGAGTGGCAGATCGTGCTGGTCGGGCCCGTGGTCAAGATCGATCCCGCCACGCTCCCGCGGCACCCCAACATCCACTACTACGGCCAGCGCAGCTACCAGCAGTTGCCCGGCTATCTGAAGGGCTGGGACGTCTGCCTGCTCCCGTTCGCCCGCAATCAATCGACGAAGTACATTAGCCCCACCAAGACCCTCGAATACATGGCTGCCGGAAAGATGATCGTGAGCACGCCGATCACGGACGTCGCCGAACCGTACGGCCAGATCGTCTACCTCGGCAATACGCCCCAGGAGTTCGTGGCCGCTTGCGAGCGCGCGTTGGCCGCCGGTCCGGAGGAGCGCGCGGAGCGCCAGGAAAAGATGAAGCGCGTCCTCAGCCGCACCTCCTGGGACGCGACCGTCTCCGCCATGGAAGAGCGCATCGTCGAAGCCATCGCCACGCGCCAGTCGAGAAAATCGCCGCCGCGGCCGTCCCGTACCGAAGCCCACACCGTGGTCGTCGGCGCCGGCCCCACCGGCCTGAGCGCCGCCTATCACCTGGGCGAGGATTCCATTCTCCTGGAGCAGAACAGCCGCGTGGGCGGCTGGTGCCGGTCGATCGAAGTCAACGGCTTCACGTTCGACTTTGCCGGCCACATCATGTTTTCGAACGAGCCGTACGTGCACCAGCTCTACCAGATGCTGCTCGGGGAAAACGTCCATTGGCAGGACCGCGAGGCCTGGATCTATAGCAAAGGCGTCTACACGCGCTATCCGTTCCAGGGCGCGCTCTACGGCCTGCCGCCGCAGGTCATCAAGGAATGCATCGTGGGCGCCATCGAAGCGCGCTTCGGCGCTCTGAAGCCCGCGGCGCCGGGCCGTGGGCTGCCCGGCAAAGCCAACGGCAAGGCCAACGGTCACACGAAAACCTGCGACACCGCGGTGCAGGATTGTTGCGCCGATGGCATCCTGGAGGCCTCCGCGCCGCTCGCAGAGGCCGCATCCGCGCCGCGCAATTTCGAGGAGTTCATCTACAAGGTGTGGGGCGCCGGCATCGCCAAACACTTCGCCATCCCCTACAACCGGAAACTCTGGGGCGTGCCGCTCAGCGAGATGGAGACGTCCTGGCTCGGCGGCCGCGTGCCTCTCCCGGATCTCGAAGAGATGATCGAAGGCGCGCTCTCTCCCGTCCCCAAGCCCATGGGTCCCAACGCCCGCTTCGGCTACCCGCTGCGCGGCGGCTTCCAGAAGCTGATGGATGGCTGGATCCCGCACCTCAAAGGCGAGCTGCGCCTGAACAGCCGCGTGATCGCGGTTTCGCCGGAGCGCCATGCCGTCACGCTCAGCGATGGCACGGAGCTGCGCTACGATCGCCTCATCAGCACCATGCCGCTGCCCGTGCTGGTGCGCCAGATCGGCGAGGAGGCGCCCACCTACATCCGAGAGGCCGCCGCCGCCCTGCGCCACGTTTCCGTGCGCTGCGTCCACCTGGGCATCGGCCGCGAGGCCATCACCGAGAAGCACTGGATCTACTACCCCGAAGATACCGTCTTCCACCGCATCTTCGTGCAGGGCAACGCCAGCCCGCATTGCAATCCGCCGGGCGGCTTCGGCCTGACCTGCGAGATCACCTACTCGGCCGCAAAACCGCTACCGGCCGAAGGCGAGGACCTCGTGCGCCTTTGCATCGAGGACTGCCGCCGCGTCGGCATCATCTCCGCGGACGATCCCATCTGGGCCACCGCCCAATGCGACCTGCCGCACGCCTACGTGGTCTATGACCACGGACGCGCCGCCGCTGTCAAACGCGTCCGCGAGTGGCTCGAGCGCCGCGATATCCTGCTCGCCGGCCGCTACAGCGAATGGGAGTATTACAACTCCGACCACGCCTTCATCGCCGGCAAGAAGGCCGCCGATAAGGTCCGCGAGCTCGATGCCGCGCAGTCCGCGCCTAAGGTGATGACCGCGGGCGTGGACTTGCCGGATCTGTCGGCGGAATAAGCTCCGCCGCCGCGCTAGCCAACGAGTTCCAGCAAGCCCTCGATGGTCTGCGCGAGCGTTTCAGCGTCGACGGCAGAGATGCGTCCGCCGAGGCGCTCGGACGAAATGGTCCGGATCTGCGAGATCTTCAGCCAGGAAGGTTTGGGAAGGAGGCCTTCGGGCAACGCGAGAGTCAACGGAAAACCCGCCCTGGGCGGCTGGCTGGTGATTGCCATGGCGATCACCGTTTCCGAGCGCCGGTTGAACAGATCGTGGCTGAGGATCAGCACCGGCCGCAGGCCGGCCTGCTCGCGGCCGCGCACCGGGTTCAAGTCAGCCCAGTAGATCTCGCCCCTTAGTATTCGGGCCATGCGCTTGCGCCGAGACCTTCCTCGGCGAGCCGCTTCTCCTCGCGGGGGTCGAGCTTAGCCAACTCTCGGGCCAGGCGCGTACGTTTCTCACGCTCGGTCAGCAGGTCCACCGCGCATTGCAAAGCGCGGCTGCGGTTCGGGTACTTGCCTTCCGTGACCCAGCGGTCGAGCTCCGCCACGGTCTTACGGTCCAGAGTCACCGCTATTTTCTGCACCATACACTT
>DATGMB010000008.1:0-30114 GCA_035293845.1 Bryobacteraceae bacterium | reverse complement strand
GCTCTGCTATCATAGTGACGAATATCCTTACGGGAGGAATGCACGCATGGGTTCGCTGGGATGGCCGGAGATGGTGTTCATCTTCGTCCTGGCGCTGGTCCTTTTCGGCCCCAAAGAATTGCCGAAGATCGGGCGCACGCTGGGAAAAGCCATGACCGAATTTCGCCGGGCGCAGAGCGAGCTGAAGGCTACGATCGACCGGGAAATGAAGAACCTGGAGCAGGACGCGGATCTCAAGGAGCTGAAGCAGATTACGAGCGAGTACCATTACGACACATACAATTACGATTACTCGTCGTACGAAGGCAGTAACTACGAGGGCACTTACGGCTCCGAGCCCTACGATTCCGCTGCTACCACCCCAACTACAGCAGGCGCATCCGCAACTGAGGGCGCCGAGTCACCATCAGCCGCTGCACCGGCAGAAGAAACGGCCGCGGTTCTCCACCCCGCAACGAATCCGCACTCGGAAGGAACGAATCCTGCGAGCGGTCTCGAAGCGGCGGGGAACGGCCACGCCGCGCCCGCTCCGGCGGCGACTGAGCACAAAGCGTAACGCATGAGTTCATTGGAAGGGCAGCCGGGAGCAGCCGCTCCCGGCGCCGGCAGATTACTGCCCACCGCCGCGGGCGCGCTCGAAAAGGTCCGCCAGCGGCTGGGAGGCGCCCAGGTTCCACCGCCTCCGCCCCCGCCTCCGGGCGGCGGCGACGATGACGAAGAGGACGGCATGCT
This sequence comes from Bryobacteraceae bacterium, assembly GCA_035293845.1. Taxonomy (GTDB): domain Bacteria; phylum Acidobacteriota; class Terriglobia; order Bryobacterales; family Bryobacteraceae; genus DATGMB01. The sequence continues at coordinate 29,382 of DATGMB010000008.1, read as the reverse complement.
CCGCATGTCGTTCATGGAGCACCTGGAAGAGCTGCGCTCGCGCATCCTGAAGATGATTGCGGGCGTGATCGTCGCCGCGGTGGCAAGCCTGTCGTTCTGTTATCCGCTGTGGAACATCATCCGGCAGCCGGCAACGGAAGCGCTGACGACGCTCCACTATAAACCTGAGCTGGTCGCGACCACGCCGATGGAACAATTCAACGTCATCTGGTTCAAGATGCCGTTCGTGTGCGCGATTTTCATCTCATCGCCGTGGATTCTGTACCAGGTTTGGGCCTTTATTTCGCCGGGACTGTACCGGCGCGAGCGCCGCTGGGCCGCGCCCTTCATTCTCTGCTCAGCCGGGCTGTTCATCCTCGGCGGCGCCTTCGCCTATTTCGTGATCTTCCGCTACGGCCTCACCTTCCTGCTGGGCATTGGGCAGGGCGTCGGCGTAGTACCGATGGTCACCATCACGGAATATTTCGACCTCTTCGTGAACGTGATGCTGGGTGTCGGGCTCGTCTTCGAGATGCCCGTCATCATTTTCTTCCTCACCCTCCTGCGTCTCGCCAGCCCCATGTTCCTGCTGCGCCACAGCCGCTATGCGATCCTGGCGATCTTCATCATTGCCGCCATCGTTACGCCGACACCGGATGTCTTCAACCTCATGCTCTTCGCGACGCCCATGTGTCTGCTTTTTTACGTTGGCATTTTCGCGAGCTACCTGCTGGTACTGCATAGAGAAAACAGGAGATTCCCATGGACAACGGTAATTTGCATTAGTCTTGGGGTACTACTTCTGCTAGGTGCGGCGTTATACCTTGCCATTACGAAGTATGGCTACCACGTGGTACCAAAATGGCCCTTCCTGATGCATTGAAGCAGGCCGATGCGATGTAACATCAGGTGACCGCTCCTTGCGCGCGCGGCGGTCACCTCTTGTTCATTAACGCGATGGATCTCTACAAAGCCATTCAGGAGTTGTACGCGGAAAAGGAGAAGCTGGAGCGCGTCATCGCTTCCCTTGAAGAGCTGCAACGAACGGCCGGCGAACCGCCGGAGATATCGAAGCCGACCCGGCGGCGCGGGCGAAAGTCCATGAGCCCGAAAGAGCGCCAGGAAGTCTCCGAGCGCATGAAGCGCTATTGGGAGTCGCGGCGGCGCCAGCCCAGTGAGCCGGACAACGAGCCTTCCGGGCGCGCCGGCGCTTAGCCCGGATTTGACGCGAGCGCGGTACGGCGCGCGCTAACTAAAGACTGCGCAGATGAAATCCGCCGTCCACATCGAGCACCTGGCCGGCGCAATAATCGAGCAGACCGTCGGCAATGGCGCGGACGGCCTTGGCGACGTCCGAGCCCTCACCCATCCGCCGCTGCGGCAGCAGGCCGCCGGCGATCTTCTCCTCGTAGACCTGCTCCACGCGGGCAATCATGTCCGTGCGGATAATGCCGGGCCGGATCTCGAAGACCTTCACGCCGCAGCCGGCCATCCGCTGGGCGTAGAGCGCCGCGGACATGCTGAGTCCGGCCTTGGAGATGCAATACTCGCCACGGTTGACGGAAGCGGTGTAAGCGGAAATCGAAGTCACGAAGACAATGCGCCCGTCGCCGGCTTCGGCCATCCAGCGCGCCGCCTGCTGGGTCAGGAAGTGCGGGCCTTTGAGATTGGTGGCGATCAGCTCGTCGAAGCTCTCCTCGGTCGCTTCCAGCAGGTCGCGGCGCTCGCGCGGGGCGATGCCGGCATTGTTGACCAGCAGGTCCAGCCGGCCGAAGCGCTGCCGGGCAAAGCGGAGGAGCTCCGCGCGGTCTTCGGGGCAGGCGATATCGCAGCGGAAGATCTCGCAGCCGGTGCGCGCGCGCAGATCCTCGGCCGCGTCGTGGCTGCCGCGGTAGGTGGCGAGGACCTGGTGCGTCCGGGAGAGTTCAAGGGCGATGGCGCGGCCGATCCCGCGGCTCGCGCCGGTGACGATTGCGCTAGGATTTTGGGGCAACGCCCATCATAACCGCACAGGCGTATCGAGGACAAACGTGAGCCGCGTCTCCGAGGGGATGCGCACGCGCGGGCCCTTGGTCACGGCCTCGCTGCCGGCTCCGGCTCCAGCGCCGATGCCCGCGCCGGCTGCCGCGCCCTTGCCGCCGCCCAGAATGCCGCCGAGCACCGCGCCTCCCACCGCGCCGATGGCGCCGCGCTTGGCGGTGGATTGGCCGCGCGAATCGCTGGTGCGGGTGACGCTCTGGGTGTTGATGTCCACCATGCGGCCGTTGACCCGGATCGATTGCAGGTTCAGCGCGAGCTCGGCCCGGCCGGTGAACGTGCCGGACTGGTGCGCGTCGACCAGCTTCAACACCACGTCGGCGCCGCGCGGGATCAGCTCGCCGCCCGAGGAGTCGCGGACCGGCTCGTCGAGGCTGCCGGCGAACGTCTGTCCGGGCCGTGCCGTCTCGGAATCGACGCCGTCGATCATGCGGATCACGAGATTCGTGCCGGCGGGCAGCGTGACGCCGAGCTCACCGGCCGCGGCCGGCGGCGGGGCCGGCGCTACCGGAGGCGCAGGCGGCTGATCCGGCGGCATCGGCGGCTCCTCGCGGCGGCGCATTTCAGGCCGGTCGTCGTCCCTCGGCGCGGGCGCTGCGGCCGTGCCGAATTCGATGCGGGCAATATCGGCCACGTCGATGTTCCGGATCTGGTCGCCGACTTCGATCCGCACCTGCCGCGGAGATCCGCCCAGGTAGGTTCCCTCGATGACCCGCCCGCTTTTGAGCGTGACGGTATCGGCAAACACGGCGGATGTTACCGCGAGAATCAGTGTGGCGTGCAACAGTCGCATGCTTCCTCCTGTCCTAGATGATACGACGCATCGGGGACCGGTTTGGTTTAATGCCGCCTGCTGCCCGCCGCTTAGGCCTGCTTCCGCAGCGCTTTAGCGACTTCGATCCCCTGCTGGTAAGCCTGGTCGTAAATGGTCCGGCGCTGCTCGTCGGTGAGCGGCTGGTTGGCGAAGGCGCGCTCCAGGCCTTTCCCCACGGCATACGTGCCGGCAAACGCGATTGCGCCTTTGGGAATCAGGCCGCCGCCGAGCGGGATCTTGCCCGCCAGCTCGCGAGCCAGCGCGCGCCAGCCGAATGCCGCCGCGACGATGGTGCCGATCGCCGCCTTCTGATTCGTGAACCCCACTTCGCGGCCGCAAGCCGCCGCGATCAGGAAGGACATCCGCACCTGGTTGGCGGTCAGGAAAAAGGTATCGGAAGCGAATTCGCCGAACGCCCACGGCAGCTCGATGAGGCTCGGGACGACGTTCGGAAGCGCCGCGGCGATGGCAAACAGGGCGTTCTCGCGCGCGATATTCCGGATCGTCGTCTCCACCACCGCCGGGCGGAATCCCGGAAAATGGCGGGCCAGGGCCAGCGAGAGATCCCGGTGGGCCTCGATGATCGCCTCGGCCGTCTCGGCGGGCGCGTGCGGATCGAGCGCGAACGACCCCTCGTGCGGCCGCACGCCGGGCTCGTAGATCACGAAATCGACCTTGGACGGCACCTCGGAATCGCTCGCGCGGTGCACGCGGCGCAGGCATTCGAAACGCACGGCGCCGGGGAGGTCGCCCGGCACCAGAAACTCCTCCAGGCGCCGGTAGCCGGCATCCGTCGAGGCCACCAGACCGATGTGGACATCCTGCGCGGCAAGCTGCCGCATCTCCTCGGGTTTCAGCAGCCCGAGGGCGGCGCGAGCCTGCTTCAATGCTTTGAGCATATCGATGGAATGATTACTGTGGCGGCTGCGCGCCGGAGAGGCGGAACATGACGTGCAGTCCCTTACGCCATTCTACCCCGACGCCGATTCGCTCCACCTCGATGGCGGGTGAGAAAAAGCTCAAAAGCGCCTCCGTGGACGGATGAAATTCCAGTGCCGGAGAGACCAGCAGCAGGCGCGGCGGGTCGCGGCGCAGCTCGATGCCGGGAAAATAGCCGTTGGCCGTGAACTCGCCGCGGTCGAGGTGCCATTTCACCCGTACCCAGTAATCGAGCGCCTGCAGCGGCAGGTGCAGATCGGCGCTGGCCTTGAGCTCGATGACGGCGAGACGGCCGGTGCGGTCCACCGCGAGCAGGTCGATGACACCGCGCTCGCCGGCCGCGAAAGCGGGGACCTGTCCGTAGATGGGCGACGGAAGGAGCGCGGCGTCGATCTGCTCGATCTCCGCCCGCGCCTGCGATTCGAGCCACGCTTCGGGCGATTGGCGGAAGAGCGGATGATCGCGGTCGGCGGCATCGGGCGAGCGGAAACGGCCGATCTCGGCCGCCAGGCGCTCGATCTCAGCGAGATCGTAGGGCTGCGCCGCTCGCCGTTCGGCCAGACCGAAGGATAGCTCGCCCGCCGCAACTTCGGCGAACTCGATGCCGCGGACCCGCAGGCTGGCGCGGCCGTCGTGCTTCAGAATCTGCTCCACGCCCGGCAGCGCGGCGAGCGCGCGCCATGCTTCCGGGAAATGGTTGGGCTCGGGGCGCCGGCAGCGGTCGAGGTGCGTATCGAGGTTGCCGTGGTCCCGCGGATCGCAGCCGGTGACGAAATCCTCTTCGGAGTAGCGGAACAGCTCGAAACGGGCGGCCGTGGGATCGAGACACAGGAGGCGCAACGCCGCGGCGCGTTCCCGGCCTTCCGGCACGTATACCGCGAGGCCCTCGACGGCGATGCGCGGCTCGCGCGCGCGGAGATAATCGAGCCAGATCAGGCCGAAGGAAAGCACGCCCGCGGCGTCGCCCTCCGGCGGGCAGGCGATGGCCGCCCACCCGTGCTGGCCGTAGCGCAGGAAAGCGCGCGGGAAGGAGGGCGAGAGGCTGAACTCCAGGTTGGGCTCGGCGCTGAGCTCCACCAGGTTCCACTCGGCGAATTGGCGGCGCAGGAAGAGCCGGAAGCGCTCGCGGAAGACCAGCCGCGCGCTGCGGCGGCTGAGGCCCGCGCCGGCGGGGCGTTCGAGATCGAGCAGGAAGAGCGGCCCCTGGCGCTTGGCGAACCGTTCCACCGCGAGCTCCAGCCGGCCGGGTGTGACGGCGCGAACCTCCACGACGCGCCTCGTCAGATTCCGCGTCTGATCCCATGCTTGCAGCAGCAGGCGGCTGCTTTGCAGGCCAAGCGCGAAATTTTCTCCCGTCAGCGGCAGCAGTTCCTCGCCCGGTTCGAGCAGCGCGGGCCGGCGGCAGTTGCGGAGGAATTCTTCGATCGCCGCGCGATTCTCCCCGGCGCTGCGGCCGGACGCGCGGGATGACGGGCGCATGGAACCCGGATTATAGCAGGCGGCATTGGGCGAGCCAGGAGAAGGGGGACTCGCATTCACACCATATCGGAAAATATTTTGACTCCGCACGGCCCTTTCCCTCGTTCCACTTACAAGAACCCGTCCGGCCGCCAGCAGCCGGCTTCTCCAGCCCGCCGTGGTACAGTCCGGGTCGAAGCGGGAGCGGCCCCGCCGAAGCGAGAGCGGCCCCGAAGCGGGAGCGGCCCCGAAGCAGGAGCGGCCCCGAAGCGGGAGCGGCCCCGAAGCAGGAGCGGCCCCGAAGCAGGAGCGGCCCCGAAGCAGGAGCGGCCCCGAAGCCCCGGCAATTCCGGCCAATTGTCCGGTTTTTCCATTCCTCCTCTGCCTCTTTTCAGTAACTTCGCGCGAAAGCGCCGGACAACTTGTCCGGTTTTGGAGAGGATTCGATGTCTGCACAAGATTGGCCGCTGCGCGCCGCGGTCACTTACCCGCTGCGCCGGAGAAGGCCGATTCGATCGTCGTCGGCAGGTGGCCGAAATCGAACCACTGCTGTTCGAGTCCGGCGGCTCCGATGCGCACGATGCGCAATCCCGAGGCTCCCGTGCCCAGCGGCTTCCCCACCGGCCCGGCGCTGATCATGTGCAGCGGCCCGGACTCGCCGGACGCCGCATAATGCAAATGACCGGCGAAGACGTACTCCACGCCGGCGGCGCTCAGCAATTCCAGGTACTTCGCCCGGACGGACTTCGGGATATTGAAATAACTGTCCGGCTCCTCGGCGTCGTGGACGAAGAACGGGATGTGCTGGAACACCACGACCCGCGGGACCTTTGCCTGACGCGCGGCGGCCAACTGCTCCTTGAGCCACTGCTCCTGGCGGGCGGCATCTTCGGGCGCGCGATCGGGGTGCTGGATCAGGCTGGAATCGAGAACGATGCCCTCGAAACCGGGATACGTGAACGTGTAGTAGTCCTTCCCGAAATGGCTGCGGTAGGCCGCCAGCGATTCCGGCGTGGGTTCGTTGCCGACGTCGTGGTTTCCGGCCACCGTGTAGAGCGCGATGCCGCTCTGCAGCTTGTGCGCGATGCGCTGGAATTCGGCGATCTGCGCCGCATTCCCGCCCTGGTTCACCAGGTCGCCGCAGATGACGACGAACGCCGGACGCAGCCGGTTGGCGGTGGCGATGGCGAACTCGAAGTTGGCCGTTTCTTGAGCGAAATCGCGGTTTTCCGTGTACATGCCGAACTGCGGGTCGGACATCTGCACGAACGTCAGGCCCTCCTGGCCGAAGCACCAGCCGGAGGCGAGGAAGAAGACGAGAGCGGAAAGCAGTCTGCGCATCAGAATTGCACCCTCAGGGAAAGTTGGAGAATCCGCGGATCGGCGGCGCTGCTGATTTTGCCGAACGTCGACGTGCTGGCGACGCTCGATCCGGGGGCGTTGAAGTGCGGTGTGTTCAGCATGTCGAAGAAGTCCGCGCGAAGCTGCGTGCGGAGCCGCTCGGAGATCGGAAACGTCTTGGCGAAGGACCAGTCGAAATTGAACAGGCCGGGCGCGGTGAGGAGATTCCGCGGGCTGTCGCCGAACGTTCCCAGGGCCGCGAGCGCGAAGGCCGAGGTGTTGAACCACTGGCCGATCGACGGCGACGCCACGCGGGGATTCGGGAGTACGAGATCCGCGCGATCGAGATTGATGCCGGAGAGCGACCGGTCCTGGCCGGACGTGACGTTGATCGGGAAGCCGCTGCGCCAGTTCCAGATGCCGGTCGATTGCCAGCCGCCGAATGCGCCCCGGATCAGCCTCGGCGAATGCGCCAGGAGCGGCAGGTTGCAGACGGTGAAGAAGGAGAAATTGTGGGTGACGTTCAGGTCGGAGAGGCCGTAGTTGAAGCGGGGGACGAAGGGGTCCGGATTTGTGACCGTCAACTGGACATCGGCGGATTCGTTGTCGAGGTTCTTCGAGAAGGTGTAATTCGCGACGAACGAAAGGCCGCTCGAAAAGCGGCGTTCGACCGTGAACTGGAACGCGTTGTAATTGGAGACGCCGCCGTTGCGCATTTCGATCATCGAGGCGTAGGCCGGGGCCAGCGGCCGGCGGGCGTTGGTGTTGGACGAGGTGGCGCCGGGTCCGTAAATGGCCGGGTCGATTTCATCAAAGGAGCCGAGGTCGCGGCCCTGCGTGCCGACGCACGCGGCGCGCATCACGAGGTTGCGGGCGAACTGGTGTTCGACGGTCAGGTTATATCCTCGCGTGTGGCCGATGTGCCAGTGGGGATCGAAGAACTGGTACGCGATGGGCAGCAGGAACGTGGTGGAAGCATTCGGATGCACCGGGGCGAACGGCGGGAACGGGTTCTGCGTCCCGGAGGAGCCGAATGGATCGGCCATCAGCACGCCGGTCAGGCTCACCGATGGGCTGAACGGCGCGTTCTGCACAAAATTGTTGTAAAGGCGCACGAACGGCTGGATGTAGAAGAGGCCCCATCCGCCGCGGATCGTGGAGGGGTGCGCGCCTTGCGCCAGCGAGTACGCGAAACCGAGGCGCGGAGCGAAATTGCCAACGTTGTTGTAAACGCCGCCCGAGGGGAATCCGGGATCGCCGGCAAACAGCATGCCCCTGGGAGCGAGCGGGAAACGCGTGGACTGCGCGCCCGGAATATAGCCGCCGACCTGTCCGGCCACGGGGTCGCTCCAGGGGAGGAACGGTTCCCAGCGCAGGCCGCCGTTGAGCGTGAGCCGGCTGGTGACGCGCCACTGGTCCTGGATGAACGCGTTGGCCTGCCGGCCGCGGGTGAACTTCGCCTTGCCGGCGGTCTGAACGAAAGTGGCGGCGCGGCCGGTGAGGAGATCGGCAAGGCCGTTGTTGGTGGCGGCGCCAGTGAACGTCAGGATCGGCTCTTCCTGGTAGCCGGTGGAGGAATCGAAGCGCGACCACGGCACGAACGTGCCGCCGAAGTGCACGGAATGGCCGCCGTGCATCCAGGTCAGGATGTCGGTCAGCTCGAAGTTGTCGCGAATCCACGTGCCGGGCGGCTGCGTGCCGCCCGAGCCCCAGCCGGAAAAGCCCGTCACCGTGATCCCGGTTTCCTGGAATTGCGTGGCCGGTTTGGTGGCGTTGATGTTGCCGAAGTCGAAGATGGAAAACGGCGCGGTGCGGGTCTGGACGGAATTGAGGATCAGGCCCGCGAAGTTCAGCGAGTTGACCAGGTTCGGCGTGATGCTCCAGGTGTCGCCGGCTTTGAAGGAGTGGGTGGTCTGGTCCTGCCCGATCTTATAGTTCAGCAGCGTGCCGCCGGCGTTCCAGCCGGGGTCCGTGTAGTGGATGCGGAAAAGGCTGGCGTTGATCTGGTGGGCGCCGGCATTGTAGTCCACCTTGCTGAGGAACTGCTGGTTGTCGTTCGAGGACGGCTGGGCATAGAGCAGCTTGCCGGTCGGATCGGCCGAGGTGGGGATGTGCGGCATCATCGCCAGCGCGATCGGCGAGAGTTGGGAAGCGGGGATGACGTTGTTCGGGTAAGCGATGCCGGTGACAGGGTCCTTGATCGTCTTCTGGCCGGTAAAGTCGCCGGTGCGCTCGGCGGCGGTGGGGACGAAGGCCGTGTTGCCGTAAGTGATGTTGGAGAGGATGGTGCGCTGCCAGGAGCCGAAGTAGAAGAGCTTGTCGCGCTTGACGGGGCCACCGATGGTTCCGCCGAACTGGCTCCGCTTGATGGCGTCCTGCTGGGGCGCGAAGAAGTTGCGCGCGTTGAGATCGCCGTTGCGCAGGTACTCGAACGCCGATCCGTGGATGGCGTTGGTGCCCGTTTTCGTCACGATATTGACGACCGCGCCGCCCGAGCCGCCGTACTGCGCGTCGAAGTTGTTGGTTTCGACGGTGAATTGGGAGAGCGCGTCGGGATTCGGAAAGCCGGCGTTCAGGTTGTTGAGGTTGTCGGTGTGGGAGGAGCCGTCGAGCTTGTAGCTGACCTGATCGCCCATGGCGCCGTTGGCCGAAACAGCGATGGTATCGCTGTTGGTGGCATAAGTGCCGGAATCGATCCCTCTGCCGAGCACCGTTCCGGGGGCCATGTAGACGAGCGTAGCGGCGTTGCGTCCCTGCAGCGGAAGCTGCTGGATGTAATCCTCGCCCACTACCTGCCGGACCGTGCCGGACTGCGCATCGACCATGGGGGCTTCCGCCTGGATCGTGACCGCAGTGGTCGTGCCCGCCACCGCGAGACTGAGGTTGACGGTCGCCGGGACATCGGCGTCCAGCCGTATGGCCCGCTGCCGGAAGCCGGCGAATCCGCTGGCGCTCACGCTGAGGTCGTAGACGCCCGGCGGAACGAGCGTGAACAGGTAGCGGCCCTGGGCGTCCGACTCCGTCTTTTTGGTCCAGTTCGTCCCCGCGTTGGTCAATTCCAGAACCGCGGAGGGGACGGCCGCCCCGGTTGGGTCGACGACGGTGCCGAGAAGGCTGGTGGTGGGAGCGGATTGGGCGAACAGCGGCGAGGCAAACACGAACCACGCGAGGAGGCGGAGCGCTTTCATGACCGGGCGTTTAGCTTAACATCCGGCGGTTACAGCGGGGAAACGAGCAGTTTCGATCTCATCGAGACCGAGGGCGGCCGCAGGCGCACGATCCAGGCGGGAAGGCGGCCTCGCCCGGAGTGCCGCAACCACGCGGATCCGATTGATTCCGCCCGCAATTCTCCTCTTGACTTTCAATCGCAAATTGCAATAGCATGATTGCAGATTGCAATATGACGCTCGGCGAGAAAATTCGCTACCTGCGGGAAGTGGAAGGCGCACTGCGCGGCCTCAATCGCGAGATCTCGCAGCAGGAGCTCGCCCGGATGATCCAGAAGGAACTCGGCAAGTCGATCAGCCAGAGCTATCTTTCGCAGATTGAAAGCGGGGCGCGGCCGCATCTCACCAACTCCACCCGGATGCTGCTGGCGCGCTTCTTCAAAGTGCATCCGGGGTATCTCGTGGATGACCCGGAAGGTTTTCAGAACGAGCTGATCTCCGATCTCGGGGCGCTCGAGGACAAGCTGGATCTGTGGCTGGTCGGCGGCGCGGAGCGCTTCTCCCGCGATGCCGATCTGCACCACGCGCTGCTGGCTGTCGCGCGCCATGCCGATTCGCGTATGTGCCTGATCCTGCTCGGCACGATCCTGGAAAATCCGGGGTTGGCCGAGCGGCTGATGGAGGTCTTGAAGCCGGCGGCGCAACCCGGCACGGCCGCGGCGGCAAAGAACCCGGCGGCGCCGGCGAAGAGCGCGCCTGGGAAAAATTCGAGGAGGCGTTTGTGACCTGGTCGGATTTCTATCTGGTCTGTTTCATCGTGGGCTTCGGGCTGAGCGCATTGGCGTTCCTGGCGGGCAGCATCCATCTGCCGCACTTCCCGCACCTGCACCTGCACCACGGGCACCTGCCCTCGCAGGGCATGGCGCGCGGCGGGGCGCGGGGCGGGGAACTGCCGTGGTTCAATTTCGGGACCGTCGCGGCGTTCCTGGCCTGGTTCGGCGGCACCGGCTATCTGCTCGAGCACTATTACTCGGTCTGGTTCCTGCTGGCGCTCGCGGTGGCGACCGTCAGCGGCATCGGCGGCGCGGCCATCGTGTTCTGGTTCCTGGCGAGGGTGCTGCTGGCGCACGAATCGCCGCTCGATCCGGCCGATTATGACATGGTCGGCGTGCTCGGGAAACTGAGCATCGGAATCCGCGCCGGCGGCACCGGCGAGTTGATTTACACGCAGCAAGGCACGCGCCGCGTCACCGGCGCCCGCAGCGAGGACGGCAATCCCATCGCGCGCGGCGCCGAGGTGATGGTTACGCGGTACGAGAAGGGGATCGCGTACGTGCGGCCGTGGGAGGACCCCCTCGAAGCGGAGTTCAAGCAAGCGGAGTTCAAGTAACGGCCGGGCTCCCGGCCAGAGAGGATATATGGAACATCCAGCGGTTGTCATCGGCCTGTTGTCGCTCCTCGTGATCCTGATGCTCATGGGAGTGTTCGCCAGGCTGTTTCGCAAGGCAGGCCCGCACGAGGCCCTGATCGTGTATGGTTTCCGCGGCACTCGCGTCGTCAAAGGCCGCGGTACGGTGATCTTTCCGATGGTCGAGAACTGCCGCGGGCTGTCGCTCGAACTGATGTCGTTCGACGTGGCGCCCAAGCAGGACCTTTATACTCGCCAGGGCGTGGCGGTCACGGTGGAGGCCGTAGCGCAGATCAAGGTGAAGTCCGATCCCGAGTCGATCCTCACCGCGGCCGAGCAGTTCCTCACCAAGCCGCCGGACGAGCGCGAAGGCCTGATCCGTCTCGTGATGGAAGGCCACCTGCGCGGCATCATCGGCCAGTTGACGGTCGAAGAGATCGTCAAGCAGCCGGAGATGGTCGGCGAGCGCATGCGCTCGACCTGCGCGGACGACATGAACAAGATGGGCCTCGAAGTCATCTCGTTCACCATTAAGGAAGTCCGCGACAAGAACGAGTACATCACCAACATGGGCCGCCCGGACATCGCCCGCATCAAGCGCGATGCCGACGTGGCTGCCGCCGAAGCCGATCGCGACACCGCCATCAAGCGCGCCATCGCCACCCGCGAAGCCGCCGTCGCCAAGGCTCAGGCCGACCAGGAGCGCGTGCTCGCCGAAACGCTCTCGCAGGCCAAGCAGGCCGAGGCCCAGCGCGATCTCGAAGTGAAAAAGGCCGAATACCTGGAGATGGTCAAGCGCCAGCAGGCGCAGGCGGATAAAGCCTACGAGATCCAGCAGAACGTCATGCAGCAGAAGGTGCGCGCCGAAGAGGTCACCATCCACCAGGTCGAAAAGGAGCACGAGGTCAAGGTGCAGGAGGCGGAAATCCAGCGCCGCGAGCGCGAGCTGATCGCCACCGTGCTCAAGCAGGCCGAGTTCGAGCGCAAGCGGATCGAAACGCTCGCCGAGGCCGAAAAGCAGCGCCTCATGATGGAAGCCGAAGGCAAGGCCGCGGCCATCCGGGCGCAGGGCGAGGCGGAAGCCGAGATCATCTTCAAGAAGGGCGAGGCGGAAGCCAAGGCCATGAACGTGAAGGCCGAGGCTTACCAGGAGTTCAATCAGGCGGCGATCGTCGATAAGCTGATCACCGGCCTGCCGGACGTGGTGCGCGCGCTGGCGGCTCCGCTGGCGAACGTCGATAAGATCACCGTCGTTTCCACGGGCAACGGAGACTCCGCCGGGATGAACAAGATCACCGGAGACATCGCCAAGATGGCGGCGCAGGTGCCCGCGCTGTTCGAGACGCTCTCCGGCATGCCGCTCAATGAGTTGTTCGCCAAGGTCCGGGTCATCGGCGATAAGGCCGAAAAACCGGGGGACAAGGCGAAAGGGGTGGGGCCGTAACGGGCCGTTGTAGGGGCCGGGCATTGCCCGGCCCAGGCCACGAGGAGTTAAGAAAATGGCACTTCTAGAAAGAGTCGCAACCTTAGTCCGGGCAAATCTCAACGACCTCATCGACAGGGCCGAAGACCCGGAAAAAATGATCAAGCAGGTGATCCTGGATATGCAGAACCAGTTGCTCCAGGTCAAGACGCAGGTCGCGATTTCGATCGCCGATCAGCACGTGCTCGAAAAAAAGCTGAAGGAGAACGAGGACGCCGAAGCGCAGTGGCGCGGCCGCGCTGAGATGGCACTCGACAGGCACGATGAGCCGCTCGCGCGCGCCGCTCTCGAGCGTTCGATGAGCCATAAGTCCATGGCCGAGAGCCTGCGGCAGCAGGTCGAGGACCAGAAGGCGCAGGTGGAGAATCTCAAATCGGCGCTGCTCAAGCTGCAGCAGAAGATGGTTGAGGCGCAGGCGAAGAGCGACACATTAATCGCCCAGCATCGCCGCACGCGTGCCATGGGCAAGGCCAATCAGGCTGGTATTTCGATGGGCGACGATTCGAAATCCGCCGCCTTCGACCGCATGAAGGAGAAGGTGCGGCACACGGAATCGGCCGCACAAGCGAAGGCCGAACTGCTCGCCGATGATGTCGAGGAGCAGTTTGCCGCCATGGAAAAGGAGCGGGAGATCGACCGGCTGCTCGCCGAGCTCAAGGCGAAACGCGGCTGATTCGTGCGGGCCGGACTCCTCCGGCCCGCGCCGGACCGAATACCTTTATGACTTACTCCTCCCGATTCGACTGGTATCTCTGCGCCGCGATCGCCCTGACCATCGGGGCGGTGATGCTCGGCGCCAATTACTGGGTCTGCGGGCCGCTGCTGCTGGTATTGCTCCTTTGCGCCTATCCGCAGTCCTACCGGACGGAGGCGGGCGAGCTGGTGATCCGCGAAGCGCTGGCGGAGCGCCGCATCCCTTATGCCGCCATTACTTCCGCTGCGCCCGAGGGCGGCCGTGTGCGCCTGCGTTTCGGGCTGGCCTCGCAGGTGTGGCTGGCGCCCGCCGATCCGCGCGCGTTCCTGGCCGATCTCGCCTCGCATACCCCGCATCTGGTCCGCTGCGGCGAGGAACTGGTGCCGCGCGACCGTCATGTAGAGTACTCTTTCAAGCCGCGCCGCGCCTATGGCGTGGGGTAAGTCGGCTAAAATGAGCACAATGGCCATTCACACCGATGCGGGCGGATTGGACGCGCGGCTGGTGAAGATCCCCGCCGCCGGTTTCGAAATGCCTGGCTATCAGGCCATGCCGCCGACGGGCGGCCCGTTCCCCGTGGTGCTGGTCGTTCACGAGATCTTCGGGGTCAATGAGCACATTCAGGATGTCTGCCGCCGTCTGGCCAAGCTCGGATACCTCAGCCTCGCTCCGGATTTGTTCCGCCGCCAGGGCGACGTCTCCGGCATGACGGACACGCGCGAGATCCTGGACAAGGTCGTGAGCAAAGTCCCCGATGCGCAGGTGATGGCGGACCTCGACGCTGCGGCGGATTTCGCCATCCAGGGCCAAGGGGACCCAGGCCGCCTCGGGCTGACCGGGTTCTGCTGGGGCGGGCGCATCGCCTGGCTTTACGCAGCGCACAGCGCGCGGCTGAATGCTGCCGTAGCGTGGTACGGGCGGCTGGCCGGCGATATCGACCGGTTGCATCCGTGCCATCCGGTGGATATTGCGGGGCAGGTCCGCTGCCCGGTGTTGGGCCTTTACGGCGGCCGCGATCCGAGCATTCCGCTCGATCAGGTCCAGCGGATGCGCGAGGCGCTGCGGTGGACGGACCGCAATGCCGAAATCGTGGTCTATCCCGACGCGGGTCACGCCTTCCACGCGGATTACCGTGAGACTTACAACGAGTCCGCGGCCCGCGACGGCTGGACGCGGATGCGTGAGTGGTTCCGGCAGTACTGCGTGGCGTGAGGATCACGAGGCCCGCAGCATCGGTTCGAGCGCCTGGGCTACCTGCTCGAATTCGCCCGGCCGCACCAGGCGGAAACGGAGCTCCAGCGTGCACAGGCGGGCCAGATCGCGCGCCATTTCCTCGGAGGGGACTTCGGGCGTGAGCAAATGGATCTGCCCCAACGCGATCCGGTACGGCACGACGCGCCATCGGCGCGCCGCTTCGAGCGGCAGGGCGCGCACGGCCCGCGGGTTCCAGTCGCGAGCCGGGGGCAGCCCGACCGCGATGCCGCTCTGTGCGCCGAGCGCGCGATAGACCTGCTCCTCGGACACTTCGCGCCGGTAAACCAGGTATTCGCCAAGCCGCAGGCTGGCGGGGCGGGTGCGCAACGCCTCGTCGAGCCGCTCCGGCGCGAGCGAGTGAGACCGCACCAATAGTTCGCCGAGCCGCGGGCGCCCGGCGGCGGCCCCGGCGCGCAGCGGGTACGCGTGATCCGTCTTATTCCAGGCGATGCCGCGGCCGCGCGCGGCGGCGGCTGCAAACTGCCGCAGCGCTGCCAGCGTGGCGAGGCCATTCACCAGGTTCCCCCAGAGGCTGCGCGCGGGCGCCAGCAAGCCCATGCGCCAACCGTAGATCCTCGCGCTGGCCGCGGTGCGCCATGCGATTTGCACGGCGGAGAGCGCCAGCGTCAGCGCGCAGAGCTGCGGAAGCCATGCCGGCCCTTCGGGATGCCATGCCCCGCCCGAACTCCACCAGCGCATGGCCGCATAGAGAAAGATCCCATTCGCGAGCGGCGCCAACAGGTTCCCGGCCAGGCCCTTGCGGTCGCGCCAGAGCCAATAGAGATCGCGCAGCGGCGCGCGCCATCCGTGGCGCTGCCAGCCCTGGAGCGCGATGCCCGCCACCCACCGGCTGCGCTGCCGCACGGCCGCGCGGAGACGCCGCGGGAAGTACTCGCGCGTGGCGATGGGGCCGGCGCCATCCCGCCGAAGCGGGAGGAAAATCTGCCGCGCGCCGCGGCGGTGCAGGCGGTAACCCGCGTCGTAATCTTCCGTGAGGCAGGCCGGGTCGCAGATCCGGCCGCCCTGGTCGGCGGCCAGCCGGTCGAGGGCCGCGCGCGCGAACCCGGTGCCGACACCGTTCGAAGGCAGGAAGCTGCCGAGAATCTGGCGCGCCGGGATATCCTTGCTCTGGTATTCGGCGAATTCATCGCAGTAGAGGCCATGGGTGAACTCGCTCGCCGGCGTTGCGAGCGGCAGCACGGGGATCTGCACCATCTCGAAATCGCGCGAGAACCAGTTGATCAGGCGAAGCGAGTCCGGATGCATCAGGTCCTCGGCATCATGCGTGACGATGACGTCAAAGCGCACGCCATTGTGCGCCTCGTAGGCTTCGAGATGGTAGTAGATCCAGTTCAGGCAGTCGCCCTTGGATGTGGGCCCGTCGCGGCCGCAGATCGCCGGATGCACGCGGGGAGAGCGCGCCGCCGCCTCGGACACCGCGCGCTGTGTCAGTTCGTCATTGGGGTACGCGCCGAGGAAAATATCATAGCGGGAATAGCGCAGCACCGAGAGATTGTGCTCGATCATGCGGCCGATCACCGCGTGCTCGCGCCACAAAGGCACAAGGATAGCGATCCGCCGCTCCGGGGCCGCTTCCAGGTCCGGATCGGCAGGCCAGAGAAAACTGCCGCGGCGCCGCGCCAGCACGACAACGGCGACGAACAGATCGTCCAGCCCGCTCAGCAGAATCCAGATTGCCAGAGGGGTTAGACCCAACGCTATCCAATGGTCGAATGCTTTGGCCAGGGCCGTATGAGACTGGTGCGGCGAGGCCGGCAAAATTCTCAAAAAAATCGCTTGACCCATATATCGGTCAGTGATATATCTGTGACCGATAGTCGATCGGCTATGCTTTCGAACCGCTCTCTTTCGGATTCTCAAAAGCAACTCCTGCCGCTGACACCGGCGGTGTTCTTCATTCTGCTGTCACTCGCGGATGGCGAGCGGCACGGGTATGCCATTATGCAGGACGTAAAGGTTCTCTCGGACGGACAGGTCAACATGGGACCGGGCACGCTGTACACCACCATCCAGCGGCTGCTCGATCTGGCCCTGATCGTGGAGACGGCAAGGTCCAAGAGCGAGGAAGGGCGCCGCCGGTATTACCAGTTGACCGGGGCCGGCAAGCTTTTACTGGAGACGGAGATCGGGCGCATGCGCTCGCTGGTGCGGCTGGCCCGCCAGAAAAACCTGAAACCGCTGGAGGCCCGATGACGACCTGGATCGGCGCGAGCTGTCAGGTGTACCGGGTCATCCTGTATGCATATCCTTCCCGGCTTCGTGCTGAGTTCGGCGAGGATATGTTGTCGCTGTTCGAGCAACAACTCGTGGATGCGCGCCGTAGCGGAGGCTCCCTGGAGGTCTGCCGGATTTGGGGGCGGACCTTATGGGAAACCGCGCATCTCATCGCGATGCCGTTCCCGGCGGCCGCCGAGTGCCGTATCGCCGCGATATCCCTGCTCGGTTCGTCGGCGCTATTTGCCTTTTTCTTTTGGGCGGCCGGTTTGGCGCGCCACTGCGTGAAGTGAAGCCAATGAGCACTCGCTGGAAGTATCTCCTTCTCTGCTTCGCGCTCACCTGGGCCGTGTGGATCCCAGGGGTGCTGCTCCATGCCGATGTTTCGATCCTGACGTTCGGCTCCGCCGGGCCGGCGTTGGCGGCGATCTGGCTTGCGCGTACGGGAACGCGACATCCTCAGCCCTCACGCCGTGCCGCTTACTTTGCGGCAATCTGGCTGATGACGCTGCTGGTGCTTGAAATCGCCCCGTCCGGTGGTGGTGGAATCGCGTGGCCCATGCGCAGGAATCCGTGGGCCTTGCTGGTGGCAGTATTGCCGGCCTGGATTCTCTTTGCGGCGTGGTCGTCCGACAGCGGCGTCCGTGAGTTTCAGCGCGCGATGTGGACGGCACGAAACTGGCGTTGGCCGCTCATTTCGTTTCTCGCCATTCCCGCGTACCTGCTCATCCCGGCTGCGATTGCCCGGCTTTTCGGATTGCCCCTCACAGCACCGCCGCGGCCGGACGGCTTCGGCGCGCTGGCGGCACTGATCGCGGTGTCGTTCGCTCGAAACTTTCTGTTCGCGGGGACATTCGAGGAGCCTGGCTGGCGCGGCACCCTCCTCCGCCAGCTCCAGACCAGGCACTCTCCGCTGGCGGCGAGCCTGTTGGTCTGGCTTCCCTGGATGCTCTGGCACGCGCCGCTGGACCTGACCGGTGGAGCGGCCCACTCCATCGCCGGCTGGCTGCAAATCCGCGTCATTTTCCTGATCCCCTTGGCCATCCTTCTGACCTGGATCTACAACCGTTCCGGCCAGAGCCTTCTTTGCACTGCCCTGTTTCACGCGGCGATGAATACGTTTCCGTTCGTCCTGCCCTATTCACGACCGATGCTCGCGCTCGTGTTCCCGTGGGCGATCTGGGTCATCGTTCAGGATCGTATGTGGCGCCGGCGCACTCAACCCGAGCCGGCGGCCGCGGCGCTGGCTGCCGGATGATGCGGTCCTACCGACTCCTGAGCGTGACCTTCGTATAGGCCACCTGAAAACCGAGCCGCTCATAATTCCGTTGCGATCCGCTACCCGGCAGGGTGGAGGCCGCGGCCAGCGCGCAGCCGCGCGCGAGGGCTTCATTGAGGCGGGCGGCGATGAGCTCGCGGTGCAGCCCCTGGCGGCGGTGGACCGGCGCGGTGCTATCGGCGAACAGGGTGGCCAGGCCGTCGTGGATCGCGAGCGCCCCGCCGCCGGCGAGCTGGCCGGACTCGGTCACGGCCAGATAACAGAAGGCGCCGGGCATGGCGAAAATCGCGCGGCCGACTTCCATTTCCTCATCGGTGAGCTCGGCCTGCTCGAAAAAACCGTGGCCGACCGCGTGGGACCACAGATCGGACTCGGAGGCGAGCGCGCGCCGCACCCGCGGCGTGAAGGCGATCTCCAGTCCCTCGAGCCGGCGCACCATCACGTTGTTAAACTCAGCAACGCCGTACCCGCGGGCGGCAAGGGCCTCCGTGAAGCCTGGATCGGCATGCGGGCAGAGGTCCACGGCTACGGGCGCGCCGCGGCTGCGGAAGAATGCCTCCATGGCATCGAGCTCCTGCGGGGAAACCGGTCCGTTCAGCCCGAGTCCGACGGCCTGGCTCAGCGGCGACGCGGGCCCGGCGAAGATGGCGCAGCCCCCGGCGATATCGAGGATCTCGGCGGCGCGGCCCGAGCAGCCCCGCGCGTTGGCGGCCTCGGCGGCTTCGAGGCGGCGGGCGAGCAGAGCATCGGCGAAGAGCAACATTCTGTGACAGTATGGCCCATCGATGCATCATAGGAGTATGGCGATCGAGACGTTGACCCTTCCCGTGCGCGGCATGACCTGCGGCAACTGTGCGCGCAGCGTGGAGCGGACGCTCGGCGGGACGCCGGGTGTGACGAAGGCCCAGGTGGAGCTGCAGGGCGAGCGCGCCATTGTCGAATACGACCCGGAACTGGTGACGCGCGAGACGCTCGTAAAGGCCGTGCGCGATCTCGGGTACGAAGTGCCGGTATGAAGGTGACCGCTCCCGAAAGGCTGGATCTGCCGGTTTCCGGAATGACGTGCGCCGCGTGCGCGCGGACCATCGAACGGACGCTTGCCCGCACGCCCGGCGTGGAGCGCGCGCGTGTGAATTTCGCCACCGCGACCGCCACCGTGGAATACGACCCGGAATGGGCGCGCCCCGGCGATTTCGTGGGAGCGATCGAGAACCTCGGCTATGGCGTCCCGGAAACCGAAATCCGGCCTGGCGCCGAAGAGCAAGGCTTGCGGCGCCGCTTCTGGGTGGCGCTGGCGTTCGCAGTTCCGGTGGCCGTTCTGGGCATGATGGAAGGTCCGGCGTGGCTGCAGCTTGCGCTCTCGCTGCCGGTGATTTTCTATGCGGGCGGGCCGTTTTACCTCGCGGCGTGGAAGGCGCTGCTCCACCGTTCCGCCAACATGAACACGCTGATCGCTCTCGGCACGGGCGCGGCATTTCTGTACTCGGTGGTGGAGACGCTGCGGGGCGGGGGAGAGGTGTACTTCGAAGCCGCGGCGGTGATCCTTGCGCTGATCCTGCTCGGCCGGATGCTGGAGGCGCATGCGCGGGGCAAGGCATCGGAGGCGATCCGCCGGCTGATGGACCTCCAGCCGCCGATGGCGCGCGTGGTGCGTGGCGGCGCGGAGGTCGAAGTGCCCGTCGAGCAGGTGCAGGCGGGCGACGTGGTGGCGGTGCGGCCGGGCGAGCGGCTGCCGGTGGACGGGCAGGTGGTGGAGGGCGAATCGGCGGTCGACGAATCCATGCTGACGGGCGAGAGCCTGCCGGTGGACAAGCGGCCGGGCGCGGCGGTGTTCGCGGGGACGATCAACCGATCCGGGGCGTTCCGCTTCCGCGCGGCGCAGGTGGGGCGGGGAACCGTGCTGCAGCGCATGATCGAGATGGTGAAGCGCGCGCAGGCGTCGCGTGCGCCGGTGGCGCGGCTGGCGGATGTGGTGTCCGGCTATTTCACGCTGGGGGTGCTGGCGGCGGCGCTGGTGGCGTTCGCGGTCTGGCTATTTTTCGCGCCGTTCGCTACCGCGATGGTGAACGCCGTGGCGGTGCTGATCATCGCCTGCCCCTGCGCGCTGGGCCTGGCGACGCCGGTTGCGATTTTGGTGGGCACGGGCCGCGGCGCCGAGCGCGGCATTTTGATCAAGGGCGGCGAAGCGCTGGAGATGGCGCATCGCATCGATACGGTGCTGCTGGATAAGACCGGGACGGTGACGCGCGGCGTGCCGCGGGTAACCGCGATCGCAGCGGCGGAAGGCTGGAGCGAAGAGGAAGTGCTGCGCCTCGCGGCGAGCGCGGAGCGGCATTCCGAGCATCCGCTGGCGAAGGCGATCGTGGCCGCGGCCGCGGAGCGCGGCATCACGGCCGATGCGGCCGAGGGGTTCGAGGCGGCGGCCGGCGTCGGCGTGCGGGCGCGGGTTGGCGGGCGGATGGTGGAGGTCGGGCGGCCGGGCGCGACGGTGACGGTGGATGGCGTGCGGGCCGGATCGATCGAGATCGCCGACACAATCAAGCCCGAAGCGGCGGCGGCGGTCGAGCGGCTGCGCGCGATGGGCCTCGAGGTGTGGATGATCACGGGCGACCGCCGCGAGACTGCGGAGGCGATCGCGCGCGAAGCCGGGATCGAGCACGTGCTCGCGGAGGTGCTGCCGGACGGGAAAGTGGCTGCGGTGAAGAAGCTGCAGGCGGAGGGCAAGCGCGTCGCGATGGCCGGCGATGGCGTCAACGACGCCCCCGCGCTGGCGCAGGCGGACCTGGGGATTGCGATGGCTTCGGGCACGGACGTGGCGATGGAAGCGGGCGGCATCACCCTGATGCACAACCGGCTGGACGGCGTGGCGGAAGCGATCGAGCTTTCGCGCCGAACGATGCGGATCATCCGCCAGAATCTGTTCTGGGCATTCGCGTATAACACGCTGGGAATTCCGGTGGCGGCGCTGGGGCTGCTCTCGCCGATGGTGGCGTCGGCGGCGATGGCGCTTTCGAGCGTGACGGTGGTGACGAACAGCTTGCGGCTGAAGTGAAGGCTACTGGAGCTTGATCGTGACCATATTCGAGGCCGTGCCGTCCGCGACAATGTAGACGCTCGCTTCGCCCGTCCCGGTCAGGCTCGGAGGGAGCGAGAGATTGACCTGATCCAAGCCGGCAAAATTCCCCTGCGGGCCGGCGTACAGCACGGGCACGGATTGGCCGGCCACGAATGCCTGCACTGCCGACGCGCCGCGGATCCCGGTACCGAAGAGCGACAGGTAAACGGTCCCCCCGCTCAAAGAGAGGGGAGACGACAGGCAACTCAGCGGCACCCCAGGCTGGCAGGAGAAAACCGGCAGTTGCCCGAGCGTGCCGGCTCCGTTGGCCTGCAACGCCACAGCGGCGGCCACCCCCGCGCCGTTGCTGTTCATCGAATACAGGCCGGGAGCAATGGCTGCGATCGTAATTTTGCCGGTCAGGACGACCGCTCCTGCACGCATCACGGTGAGTGAGGCCGCTCCGGATGCGGCTCCGGCAGGAATGAGAAAGCTTGCCTGTGCCGGCGAGACATAAACGAGCGGCGCCGTCCGCACCGTGCCGGTGCTATCGGTAATCGCGATGCTCGTATCGCCCAGTATGGGCGGTAGGGGTTGGGACTGCGCCGTGATTTCCTGGGAAGCGAACCCTGTGCCAAAAGCGGTGACCAACTGCTGCGGAGCTACCGGCCCCGGCTGAAAATTGGCGGAACTCACGACGGTAGCCACGGCCGGGGTTGCAAGATCCACGCGGACGACGCTATACGCCGGCACGAGGACCGGATTGGTGGAGCTGCCGGTTTGAACTGCGACCGTGTTGGGAGTCTGGAAACTATTCGCGGCCGTGGGGTCGGCGCCGGCGACGAACTGCAGGGGGAAGGTGCCGGTTGCCGGCGTTCCATTGACGCGAATCGTCACCTGATGCGCCGTCGCGCTCTTATTGGTGATCACCAGCGAGAGCGCACCCGTGGCGCTGCTGTAGGCGGCTGCGTAGAGAGCCGGAATTCCCTGGGCGACTCCGGTGGCGGCCACGGTAGCGCCGCCGGTCACGGCGGTCTGGTTGTAGGCGGCCGCGGAATTCACGACGCCGTTCAGAACTGCCATGGCGTTGGCCTGCGCGGTGAGGTAAAAGCCGAAGTCGAGCGACAGCGTGTCGATTGTTTTTCCCGCTTTTGCGGCATTCTGCACGTCGCTGTAGTGATCGGTGGCGGCGGATACTCCCGCGTAGCCAGCGATCGCATGCGGTCCGGCATACAGGACCGAAGGCACGGCCGACAGACGCATCAAGTATTCCGCAGTGTAAATTCCACCCCAGAGCGTTCCGTTGGTGATCGATGTGGCGCCCGTGCTCCGGTCGAGACCCAGGGAGGGGTCGAACTCTGTTACCAGAAACTGGACGCCGTTCGGCCCCAAAGCCGGCAGTTGTGTGGCGACCGTGGAAATTGCCTTCGAGAGATCGCCACATTCGTCCGCCATCCATTGCGGGAACGCCCCCTTGCTTTGCGGAGGATAGGGATGAAACGTAATCGCGTCCCAGTATTTGTTGGCGTAAGCGGCGATGGCCTGGTCCCATCCCGGGGCGCTGTTGGAGAGCGGATTGGACGCGAACACGGCGACGACGGCATTGGGGTCCACGGCCTTGATGGCGTCGCGGTACGGTTTCATCTGGTCCAGATAGGCCGTCGCCGTCGGGAAGAAACTGGAATACAGATAGGGCTCATTGGAGAGCTCCCATGCCCCGACCTTGATGCGGTTGGCCTTGACGTATGCGGCAAGCTGGCCGATCGATTCGGGAGTATCGGTAAAACCGTTGATGCAAATGATCAGTGCCGCGCCCAGGAGATTCGCGCGATTGGCGGCATCGATCAGCCGCGCGCCGCCTTTTCCTGCGATATCCAGTTGAACGCTCTGTAGTTCAGTCCCTATGGCTGTCGAAGAAAACAGGTCTGCCCAGGCGCTCACCTCCTCACCCGTCTGCCAGTTGAAGGCGTCGCTGCCATCTCCGCCGGGGAACCGCACCCAGCCGTAGTGCACCTGCGAGGCGAGCGCGTTAAAGCGGTAATCCCAGGATTCGGCAGGAAAGCTGGCTTCCGCATTGACTCCGGAAAATCCAGGATGGATGGGAGCCGTCCTGGTGGTATCGATGTCAATCACTGCGGTATTCTGTGCCGCCAGGGGCCTGCAGGCAGCAGTCAGGGCCAGAATCAGCCCAATATTTTGAAAAGTCATCATAGCCGGGTCGAGGGGCGGCGTATGAGCCAGCGCCATCCGCAGTCAAGTATATCGATCCGCGTGAAGCTCCGCGGTGCGGCGGCAGTGGTTATCGGTTCAGCCAGGCGAGAGTGGCTTCCAGTTCCAGCACCGGCGCGCCGGGGCCCGGTGGAATGCGCACCAGCGCGGTTTTCACTTTCCGCTGGCGGAGGGCGAAGTAGAGTTCGTCGCTTTCGGGGTCGTGCTCGCCGGCGAGGATCAGGGTGGGGGTCTGGAAGTTCGCGGCGGAGTAGATTGGCGAATGCTTCCAGTACTGCTCCGGGTCGTCCCACGGCATCGCGGCCATCCATTCGGCGGCGCGGCGGGCGCCATCGGGCGCTAGCGCCACGTCGGCGGTCCAGTCCACGATGGGCCGGCGGGCGATGGCGGAGCGGAAACGCGCGGTGTGGCCGAGGGCCCAGGCGGCGAGCAGGCCGCCGGCGATGTGGAGCCGCTGGGGGTCGATGGATCCTTTGGCGATGGCGGCGTCCACACCGCGCATCAGGTCGTCGAAATCGTCGCCGGGATAGCGGCTGCGCAGCAGGCTGCCGAATTCCTCGCCGTAACCGGGGGTGCCGCGCGGGTTGGCGCAGAGCACCACGAATCCGGCGGCGGCCAGGGCCTGCGCGCGCGGTTGGAATTCGTAGCCGTACATGCGGCGGGGCGCGTCGGCGACGTCGACGATCAGGGGGTATTTGCGGGTCGCATCGAATCCCGGTGGTTTGATGAGCCAGGCCTGCACGGAATGGCCGTCCGAGGAGTAGGTGAGTTCCTCGGCCGTGCCCAGTTCGTGCTGCGCCAGCAGGCCGCGGCCGGGCGCGGCGACGGTGACGGGCTCGGAATCCACATCCACCGTGAAGGTCACGACCTCATCGCCCGCGCGGGCCGTGGAGCGGACGCTGGCGGCGCGGCCGTTATCGGCGAGGGTGAAGCCGCGGAGGCGCTCGGGGCGCGCGGTGACCTGGCGCAGTTTGCCGTCGTTGTGCGCGGCGTAGACGTGCGTGGCGCCGCGATCGGCGGCGAGGAAGTAGACGGTGCGGGATTCCGAGCTCCATTGCGGGTCTGCGGCGTCGCGGTCGAGCGCGCCGCTCAGGACCTTGGCGCGGCTGCCGTCGGTGCGCATTTCCCATAGTTTGCGGACGGTGTAGCTCTGGGGGCGGCGCGGCGTAAAGAGATAGGCAATGCGGCCGCCATCGGGCGAAAGGACGGGCGAGGCGTAGAGGCCGGCGGCCGGGGTGAGCAGGCGCGGCTCGGCGCCGGCCAGCGAAAACCAGTAAATGCCTGCGTCGCAGGCCACCGCGAGCGATTTGCTGTCCAACAGCCACGCCGGCTCGCCGCGGCAGCCGGCGATGCTGCCCGAAATGCGGCGGGGAGGGCCGCCGGCGGCGGGGACGGTAAAGACGGCCGTGCCGGGCTCGTCGCGCCGCAGGTAGGGGATGATCTGCGGCGGAGCCCAGGCGGGAGGGTCCGGGGCGGGCAGCGCGGCGGTGTACGCGAGGGCATCGCCTTCCGCGGACCAGGCGAAGGCGAGCGGGGTCGCGGCAGCGGTCTCGATGACGCGCTCCGGACCGCCGTCGAGGGCACGGACACGGATGTGCGTTTGGCCATCGCGCGTGGAAAGCCAGGCGATGCGGCCGCCGTCCGGCGACCAGCGGGGCGACCAGTCCCGCCAGCGCCCTTCGGTCCACTGGCGGAGGCCCTTGCCGTCCGCTGCCGCCAGCCAGAGATTCGACCGCGCGGCTCCGGCCGCCTGCTCCTTCCAGCGGACGACGTAGACGACTTGCTGGCCGTCGGCTCGAATGCGCGCATCGCCGGCTTCGCGGAGCAGCCATAAATCCGTGGGAGACAAGGGCGAACCGGCGGTGAGGGCGGGGAGGAGGCAGAGGAGGAGCGCGAGCGGCTTCACGGATTCAGTGTACGGGATGGAGACAAGAGTCAGGAGGCAGGAGTCAGGAGAAAGCGGGGCGGGCCGCCGCGGCGGCGGGGCGATGCTTACTTTGGTTAACTAACTGATTGTATGGGAAGTATCCCTAACCGGAAGGGCAATTTTCGTTAGTTTTTCGACCCTATAATTACCCTTGTACGTAGGCGAACGTGGGCTGCTTATATTGCGGCAAAGATATCGGACCGTTGAGACTCCTGCGTGACCGGGAATTCTGCAGCTCTGCGCACCGGGAGGGCTATCGCCGGCGGCTCGGAAGGGCTCTCGACCAGCTTTCCACGCCGGAGCAGAAGCCTTCGCGCATGGCCGGCTTCGAGATTCGAATGCCCGTCCAGGAAGGGCACTGCGCCGCCCGCACTGCCGGCATCGTTACCGGATACCTCGCGCCAATGCCGAAGCAGCCCGGCTGGCCGGTTGCCGTTGCTCCGGCACTGGGCGGCAGCTTCCGGTCCGGCAGCGGATTTCCGGCCGCTATGCAGCCGCCGGCCGGCGAAGCGGTTTGCGCGGCTCCGGCGGCGCCGAATCTGCGGATGCCGCGCCTGGAATTAGCGGCGATGGGCGGTATTACGGATATCGACGAGTCCGCCGAACCCGCCGCGCCTCCGGTCTGCGAGCAGTGGATGCGCACGCCCGCGGCTGAGGCGGCGGAGCGGTTCGTGACGCCGCAGGGCCGGGGCGCGATCGAATTCCCGTCGCCCTACCGGTATCCGGCGATCGATACCATCCCGATCTCCCGCTTCTACCTTCCGCAAATCGAGGAAGTGGCGGAGACGCCGTTCGCGGAACCGGTGGCGCGCCGCGTCATGCCGGTCATGGACAGCCGGCCGGCGCTGCGCGAGCGTACGCCATCGCCGCTGCGGTTCGCGCTGCACGCGATCGAAGAAGTTGCGCCTCCGGCCGCGCCGGTGATCCGCGAGCCGGAGATCGAAGTCCGTCCGGCGCCCGCCGTGGCCGGGCCGGAACCGGTCCCGGTGGAATCCATGCCGCGAGTTCCAGGCTTTGCGGCGCGGGAGATTGCCTGCGTGCCGGCGCTGCGGACGCCGGTGCTCCCGGTATTGAAGCGCCCGCTGACGCTGGCGCGGACGGTGGCGGTTCCCGCGGCGGCGGCGGTGGAATCCATGCCCACCGTCGCGACGGCGGCGCCCAAAGTGCTGCCTTGGCGTTCGCGGGTGCGGAAGCCGACTTTGGCGCACTTCCAGATCCTGGAAGAGCCCGCGGATGGCCTGGCCGCTCCGGTGGCCTCGCCGGCGCCGGCGCCGGTGGAGTCCTGGCCCTCTGTGCCGGCCGTCGCGGTGCAGCCAAGCGCTCCGTCCATGAAGGTGCAGGCGCGGCCCCTGGCGGTGCCGCCCGCGCGGTTCGTGGCCAGCGGTTTCCGCGGCATCGAAGCGCCGACGGCGCAGCCCGTGCGTCCGGCGGCCGCAGCGTCCGGCCTGACACCGGTTTCGCGGATCGAGCTTAAGCCGGCGGGCGGACAGACGGGGAAGCCGCGGCCGAGGATTCCGCAGCCGGGCTTATTCCCGGTGGAATATTTCTGCCAGCCGATCGCAAGCAGCCCGACCAAGCGCCTGGAGTGGCGCGAGGGGACCAGCGAGCTGCGGTACCAGCCGTTCGCGATTCGCCCGGCGCTGCGTCCTTTTGCCGAGTTCGCGAAGCCGCCGCGCAGACTGCTGCAATTCCCCAAGATTTTCGCTCCGCAGCAGCAGATCCAGCGCGTGCGCCTGAGCACCATTGGCAAGATTGCGGCCACGATCATGGTCGGCGTGGCGCTATGGACGGGCAGCCGCATGGCAAACTTCTCCGGCTTCCGCGCGCAGGTGGCTTCCTCGGAGCGCACGGTCAGCGCGGCGGCGCTGGTCCGGAGCAAGTATATGACCAGCGGTCCAATGGGCCGGCTGCGGCGCGCCATCGCGGAGCGTGCCGCGACGGAAGTCACGGACACCTTCGCGGGCGGAATGGAAGCCTGGGGCGCGGGTTCGAAGACGTGGGCGCCCGGCTGGCAGCGTAGTCCGGAAGGGTATGTGAGGACCGGCCAGATGGCTCTGTTCCAGCCATCGCTCGATTACACCGACTACCACATGGAGTTCTACGGGCAGATCGAGGAAAAGAGCATGGGCTGGGTGGTGCGGGCCAGGGACAAGCAGAACTACTACGCCATGAAGTTCAAGGTGATCGAGCCCGGGCTGCGGCCGATCATCGCCATGGTGCATTATCAGGTGACCAACGGCAAGCGCGGCCACGTCGAGGAAACCCCGCTCTCCGTGATGGTGCACAACAACGAGCCGTACCACGTGGACATCGATGTGCGGGGCAATCGCTTCGTGGCGGCCATCGAAGGGGAAACGGTGGACGCCTGGACGGACGACGCTCCGGCCAAAGGCGGCGTCGGCTTCTTCAGCGACGCCGGAGAGCGCGCGCGGCTCTACTGGATGAAGGTGGCGCGCAACCAGGATTGGCTCGGCCGCTTCTGCGCCTATCTTTCGGGCGATTCCGGGACCGGGCAGCAAACGGCCGAGATATGGGGACCCGGGCCGGCCCGGAATGGGCTGCCGCCGGCCGATCCGCGGACTCCGGATGCCGCCCTGGCGCTGGCGGGCTGGTACTCGGGGTTCGGGAATAGCCCGCGCAGGGCAAAGACTGCAAAGAACCGGAGGAAACAACAAGGATGGAATTCCTGAGCACGATGGAACGTGGCGGACCGGCGGCGCCTGTGCCGCCGGGCGTGACGCCGATCACCGAGCTCAAGCAGCAGAAGCGGGTGAGCCGGACGCTCTCGAAGGCGGTATCGCTGCATCTCGAAGGCAAGCTGGAGAGCGCCGCGCACCTGCTTCTCAAGGCGATCGAGGACGGCGAGCGCGAGCCCGGCCTGTATTCCGCGCTGGGGCACATTCAGTATGAGATGCGGGATTTCGAGGGGGCGTCCTCGACCTACAGCCAGCTCATTGAAATCGATCCCGCGCACCGGACGGCGCATTTCAATCTCGGGGTCTGCCAGGGCCATCTGAAGAATTGGAAGCAGGCGGTCGAATGCTTCGGCCGTGCGGTGCAGGTGGATGGGAGCCGCACCGATGCCCTGCTGGGGCTGGGGATCTCGCTGATCCACGTCGGCCGCGCCGGCGAGGCGCTGACGCCGATCGAAAAATATCTGCAGCAGTACCCGGATCACGAGCAGGCGCTGTTCGGCAAGGCGGTGGTGTTGCAGCAGACCGGCCACCATGCCGAAGCGGTGGAATACTACCGCAAGGTGCTGGCGCGCAATCCGCGATGCGAGGAGGCGCTCTCCAATCTGGTGGCGATGTTCCTCGAGCGCAAGGATGCCGATTCGGTGCGGCGCTATGCAGAGATTCTCGCCGAACTGCAACCGGAATCACCCGTCGCCATGGAGGCCCTGGCGACGCTGGCGTTTGCGGACGGCGATTATCTTTCCGCGGCGCGCCACTGCCGGAATCTTGCCGAAATCGCGCCGGAGCGCTTCGAAAGCTGGTTCAATCTGGGGGTGGCCTATCACAAGATGGGCAACCATCTGAAGGCCGCGCAGGCCTACCAGCAGGCCGCCACGCTGCGCCCGGACTGTGCGCAGGTGTATCTGAACCTCGGGGTGGCGCACCAGGAACTGAGCGATCTGCCGGCGGCCCGAAGCTGCTACGAGAAGGCGCTCGAGATCGACGCCAACCAGGCCGACGTGCTCTGGAACCTGGCGCTGGTGTTGGAACAGCAGGGCGAGCGGCAATTGGCGGAGAAACTCTATGCGAAGGTGCCGGAGAACGCCGCCGAGTGGAGCGACGCGACGTTCCGGCTCGGGTATCTGCGGTTGATGCGCGGCGATTACGGCGCGAGCGCGGAGGCATTCCAGGCATGCCTGGCGAAGCGGAGCGACTGGCCGGAAGCGCATCTGAACGCCGGCATCGCTTACGCCCGCTCCGGCAACCCGGAAGCGGCCCGCCGCAGCTTCCAGGAGGCTCTGGCCATGCGTCCCGATTCCTCCGACGCGGTGCGCGGCCTGGCCGCCCTGGCTCTCGAACAGCAGAATTACGAGGAAGCCTACAAGCTGCACAAGCGGCTGATCGAGCT
>DATGMB010000007.1:0-7374 GCA_035293845.1 Bryobacteraceae bacterium | reverse complement strand
GCCTGACGCATCAAATCTGCGCGCTCGCGCATCATATATTGCGGAGCGCCACCGTTACCAAGCGGTAGCAAGCGCACGGAGACCGTCGTGCAAGTGTTAGGGCCGGGGACTCCCGGCCCGTAGTTTTATAGGGAAACCAATGTTCCGACTCGATAAACTCACGCAAAAGGCCCAGGAAGCCCTGCAGCAGGCCCAGGGGATTGCCGAACAGGGGCAGAATCAGATTCTGTTCCCGCTGCACCTTCTGATTGCACTGGCGCAGGAAAAGGAAGGGATTGTCCGGCCGGTGCTCGAAAAGTGCGGCGTGCATCCGGACGCCGTAGTGTCGGAAGCGGAGCGCCTGCTCCCCGGGCTTCCGCGGCAGGCGGGTATGCAGCCGGGGCTCTACGTGTCCCAGCCCTTGAATCAGGTGCTGGAACACGCCTTTGACGAAGCGGGCCGTTTCAAGGATGAGTTCGTCTCGACCGAGCATCTCCTGCTGGCTCTTTCCGAGCAGCGCAGCGACCCGGCGGGGCAGCTTCTCGACCGCGCCGGCGCGACCCACGACGCCATCCTCAAGGCGCTGGTCGGGGTGCGCGGCTCGCAGCGGGTCACGGACCAGAACCCGGAATCCAAGTACCAGGCGCTCGAGCGCTACGCCCACGACCTGACCGAATCCGCCCGGCAGGGCAAGCTCGACCCGGTGATCGGCCGGGACGACGAAATCCGGCGGGTGATGCAGGTGCTCAGTCGCCGCACCAAGAACAACCCGGTGCTGATCGGCGAGCCGGGCGTCGGCAAGACGGCGATTGTGGAAGGCTTGGCGCAGCGCATTGTGCGGGGCGACGTTCCCGACCAGCTCAAGAACAAGCGGCTGGTGGCGATCGACCTGGGCTCGCTGATCGCGGGCACGAAGTTCCGCGGCGAGTTCGAAGACCGGCTGAAGGCGGTGGTCCGGGAGATTATCGATTCCAACGGCGAAATCATCTGCTTCATCGACGAGCTGCACACGCTGGTCGGCGCGGGCGGAGCGGAAGGCGCGATCGACGCCGCCAATCTGCTGAAGCCGGCGCTGGCTCGGGGCGAGCTGCGCTGTATCGGCGCGACGACGCTGTCGGAATACAAGAAGCACGTCGAAAAGGACGCCGCGCTGGCGCGCCGCTTCCAGACCGTGATGGTCGGGGAGCCTTCGGTGGACGATACCATCGCCATCTTGCGCGGCCTCAAGGAGAAGTTCGAAATCCATCACGGCGTGCGGATCAAAGATTCGGCCATCCTGGCGGCGGCCGTGCTCAGCCAGCGCTATATTGCCGACCGGTTCCTGCCGGACAAAGCGATCGACCTGATCGATGAGGCCGGCTCGGCGCTGCGCCTGCAGATCGGCTCCATGCCGATTGAAATCGACGATCTCGACCGCCGGATCTCGCATCTTGAAATCGAGCGGCAGGCGCTCAGCAAAGAGGTCGACACCGCTTCGCTCGACCGCCTGCGCACCGTGGAGAACGAACTCGAGCGGCTGCGCGGCGAGGCGGCCAGCCTGAAAGAACGCTGGGGCCGCGAGAAGAGCGCGATTACGCGGGTGCGCGAGCTCAAGGCGGAGCTCGACAACCTGCGAAAGCAGGAGGAGCGCGCCACGCGCGCGGGCGACTGGGAGAAGGCGGCGCAGCTCCGGTATGGCCGCCTTTCGCAGATCGGCAGGGACATCGAGGCCGCCGAGCAGGAGCTCGAAGCGGTCAAGGGCGACGCCTTGCTGAAGGAGGAAATCGGCGAGGACGATATCGCTCGCATCGTGGCGAAGTGGACCGGCATTCCGGTCGCGCGGATGATGGAAGGCGAAATCCAGAAGCTCGTCCACATGCCGGAGCGGCTGAAAGACCGCGTCATCGGCCAGGATGAGGCGGTGCGCCTGGTCTCGAACGCCATCCTGCGCAACCGCGCGGGGATGAGCGATCCGAACCGGCCGATCGGCAGCTTCATCTTCCTGGGGCCCACGGGCGTCGGCAAGACGGAGCTGGTGCGCGCACTGGCGAGTTACCTGTTCGACGACGATAAGGCTCTCATCCGTGTGGACATGTCCGAGTACATGGAAAAGCACGCGGTGGCGCGGATGATCGGCTCGCCGCCCGGATATATCGGCTACGAGGAGGGCGGCCAGCTTACCGAGCAGGTGCGCCGGCGGCCGTATTCGGTGGTGCTGTTCGATGAGATCGAAAAAGCCCATCCGGAGGTCTTTCACACGCTGCTGCAGATTCTCGACGACGGCCGTCTGACCGACGGCCAGGGCCGCACGGTGAGTTTCAAGAACACCGTGATCGTGATGACGTCGAATATCGGGACCGGAATGGTGGAGCGCACGCCGATCGGCTTCTCCGTGCATGCCCGGGATAAGCAGACCGAGGACACGCGCAAGAAGCTGCTCGATGCGCTCAAGAATGCATTCCGCCCGGAATTTTTGAACCGCGTTGACGATATCATCGTATTTAACGCTCTGACACGGGAGCATCTGGCGCGCATTGTGGATATCCAACTGGCGAACGTGAACAAGCTGCTGCACGACCGCAAGCTCCGGCTGGAAGTTACTCCGGCGGCCAAGGAGCTGATCATCAGCGAAGGATACGATCCGCAATACGGGGCGCGGCCCATGCGCCGCGCGATCCAACGCCTGATTCAGGACCCGCTTTCGCTCAAGCTGCTCAACGGGGACTTCCGCGAAGGCGAGACGATTCTGGCGGACGCGCGCGAAGGCAGTCTGGAGTTCACTGGAGTGGCGCCGGTGGCGGCCGGGGGGACCCGGCCCGCGCCGGAGCCCGAGGTGGTGAGGCAGTAACGGCCTTGCCACGAGAGGTAATATGAACGCCGTCAAAACCGCCCTTCTTCTCGGCCTGCTCAGCGCCATGCTACTGGTGGGCGGGCAGGCGATTGCCGGCCGGCAGGGCTTATATGTCGGCCTGGGGCTGGCTGTAGTGATGAACTTCGCCAGCTACTTCTTCTCGGACAAGATCGCGCTAGCAACTTACAGCGCGCAGCCGCTGAGCGAGACGGAGAACCCGGAGATTTACCGGCGCGTGGCGCCGATCGTCGGCGGGCTCGCGCAGCGCATGGGCATTCCGATGCCGAAGCTCTACATCACGCCGGACGAATCGCCCAATGCGTTCGCCACGGGCCGCAATCCGAACCATGCCTCGGTGGCCTTCACGGCGGGCATCCTGCGGCTGATGAGCGATTCGGAAATCGAGGGCGTGGTGGCGCACGAGCTCGGCCACGTGCTGCACCGCGATATCCTGATCAGCTCCGTGGCCGCGACGCTGGCCGCCGCGATCACGCTGATCGCGCGCATGGCGTTCTGGTTCGGCGGTACGCGCGACGACGAAGACCGCGGCGGCGGCATGTGGGGAGCGCTGCTGATGATGATCCTGGCGCCGATCGCCGCGGCGCTGATCCAGATGGCGATTTCGCGCTCGCGCGAATATTCCGCCGATGAGGCTTCGGCCAAGTACGTCGGCTCGCCGTATCCGCTGATCAACGCGCTGGGCAAGCTGGATGCGTACTCGAAGCGCATTCCGATGGACGCCACGCCCGCCACGGCGCACATGTTTATCATCAAGCCGTTTACGGGCGAGAGCCTGATGCGCCTGTTTTCGACCCATCCCTCGACCGAGGACCGGATTCGCCGCCTGCAGGCGATGCGATGAGCGAGGGCGTAGCGGCCGGGCCTGTCCGGCCGGTGGTGCGGGTGAACCGCAAGGCCGCGGAGCGCGTCCGCTCCGGGCACCCGTGGGTGTTTGCGAGCGATGTGGCGGACCGCGGCAGCGCGCCGCAGGGAGCTGCCGTCACCGTGCTCGACCATCGCGACCGGCCGCTTGGCACGGCGCATTACAGCTCGACGTCGCAGATCGCTTTGCGGCTGCTTTCGCGGCAGATCGAGGAGATCGGCCGCGATTTCTATTTGCAGCGGCTGCGGGCGGCCGAGGAGCACCGGCGGGCGGTCGTGCGGGATACGGATGCGTACCGGGTCGTGCACGGGGAAGCCGATCTGCTGCCGGCGCTGATCGTCGACCGCTACGGCGATTCACTCGTCGTGCAGACGCTCGACCAGGGGATGGATGCGGCGCGGACTGAGATCGTCTCCTGCCTGGAGGAGATTTTTGCCCCGCGCGCGATCGTGGCGCGCAACGATGTGCCGGTGCGGGCGAAGGAGCAATTGCCGCTCGAAACCGCGGTGTGGAAGGGTGAGGCGGCGGGGCCGGCGACGGTGCGGATGAACGGGTTCGCGCTGCAGGCCGATCTGCTGCACGGGCAGAAGACCGGCATCTTCCTCGACCAGCGGGAAAATTATCTTGCCGCGGCCCGGTACGCGCGCGGCGGGCGGGCGCTCGACTGCTTCAGCTCGACCGGCGGTTTCGCGCTGCACCTGGCGCGGCAGTGCGAGTCGGTGGAAGCAGTGGACAGCTCCGGTGCGGCGCTGGCGGTGGCGCGCGCGAACGCGGAAGCCAATGGCATCGCGAACGTCGAGTTCAGAGAGGCGGATGTTTTTGAGCTGCTTTCCGGGTATGCCTCGGCGCGGCGGCACTTTTCGGCGATCGTGCTCGACCCGCCGGCCTTCGCGAAATCGCGCCAGAACCTGGAGGCGGCGGCGCGCGGGTATAAAGACATCAACCTGCGCGCGCTGCGGCTGTTAGGGCCGGGCGGCGTGCTGGTGACCTGCTCGTGCTCGCACCACATGAGCGAGGCAATGCTGCTCGAAGTAGTGGCGCAGGCGTCGCTCGATGCCGGCCGGACGCTGCGCGTGCTGGAGCGGCGGACACAGGCGCAGGACCATCCGATTCTGCTGACGGTGCCGGAAACGCATTATTTGAAGTGCCTGATTCTGGAGGTGGTGTAAAATGGCGCGGCCGTCTTTCTCCGCCTCCATCAGGTGCGCGCGCGATAGCGGAGATAGACCGTTCCGTTACCAAATCGGCGCTGGTCCAGGAGATCCAGTGTTGCGCATACGCTGCCGTGCAGGACTCGCTTACCGCGGCCAAGCATCATAGGGGCCACGAGCAGACGATACTCGTCGACGAGCCCGGCCCGGATTGCGTGTGCGGCGAGGGCCGGACCGCCGACTGTAATGTCGCCAGGCAGTTGAGCCTTCAGATCGCGAATCGCCTGCGGGTCAAATTCCCGTTCGAGGCGCGTCTTCGGTGTAGGGGGGGTCTGCAGCGACCTGGAATAGACGATCTTCCCGGCTGCTTGCCAGATCCGGGCGAACTCGAGCATGGCCGGCGTCGGGCCGGGAATCGCGTCTGGGGTCTGCCAGATCGCCATCGTCTCGTACATCTTGCGTCCGTAGAGATAGGTGCCGATGGGGCTCATCAGATCGTTGATGAAAGCGAATACTTCGTCGTCCGGCGCTGACCAATCGAGGTCGTAGCCGTCATCCGCGATGTAGCCATCCAGCGACGCAGGCGTAAAGTAGATCAGTCTGGCCATCGTAGGCGCCGTCCGATCACCGGCGGTCACATCACCAGGTTCGCGTCCCGCGCGAGCACCCAGCGGCCGGCTTCGCGGCGGTAGATGCCGATGGTATTCCCGCCCATCTCCATCGGCGCGCCGCCCTCCGGAGTTATCTTGACGGAAAGTTTCAGCCATGCGTAGGCGAGATCGCCCGAGACGCCGACCTCCTCCACCTCGGCTTCCACCTTCACCTGAGCCTTGCCCGCGGACGCCCGGCTGTTCGCCTCGAATTCCTTCTTGCCGAACGGCGCGCGGCCGGGGGTGAGGAAGACGACGTCGTCCGCCATAAGGGGGAGAATCGCGTCCAGGTTGCCGGCCTCGGTCTCGCGGCACCAGGTTCCGATCAGATTTCGAATTGCCAACTCGTCGTTCGACATGAGAATCTCTATAGATTATGACGCGCACCTGGCTTGCAGTCCTGTTGGCCGCCGCCGCTTCGGCCGCTTCCGTCGGGCCGGAGAACGGCTATCTCGTGATCGTGGGCGGAGGACAGCTCGGGCCGGAGATCGAGCAGCGCTTCATCGACCTGGCGGGCGGGAAGGATGCGCCGATGGTTTTCATTCCCACCGCCGAGGAGGTCGATCCGCCGCGCGCGACGGCCGAAAATAACTGGCTCACCAAGGCGGGGTGTACGCACGTCACGATCCTGCACACGCGGGACCCGAAGGTGGCGGACACGGAGGCATTCGTCGAGCCGCTGCGGAGCGCGCGCGCCGTGTGGTTCGAGGGCGGGCGGCAGTGGCGGCTGGTCGATGCGTACCTGCACACGCGGACGGAGCGCGAGATCGCGAATGTGCTGGCGCGGGGCGGCGTGGTGGGCGGCAGCTCGGCCGGGGCGACGATCATCGGATCGTATCTGGTGCGCGGGGCGCGCGAGGGGAACACCATCATGATGGCGCCGGGATATGAGGAAGGCATGGGGTTTCTGAAGAACTCCGCCATCGATCAGCACGTGATCACGCGGCATCGGGAGAACGATCTCAACCAGGTGATCGCGAAATATCCGGCGCTGCTCGGCATCGGCATCGATGAGAGTACCGCGATCGTGGTGCATGGCGACCGGTTCGAGGTGATCGGCAAGAGCAAGGTGTTCATCCACGATGCGAAGACCGCGGCGGCGGAGGGACACCCGTATTACACGCTGGAGAAGGGCGAGGCGTTCGATCTGGGGGAGCGGCGGAGGGTGGGCGATCGTTAAGGCGCCGAAGGGGGCTGTGGCGGGCCTTCGCCGCACCGTTTCCTTGACTTCGCCACAACGTTCCCTTACTGCTCTGGCTCTGTTATTGCGTGGATTACGGGGCTGCGAGACGATCGAGGGTCGCTTTCAGCAAGGCGGGAGAGCAGCGGAAATTCGTTTTCCTGAGCCGGTCGACGGCGGCAGGTAGATCTACGAGGCCGCGCAGGGAACCTTCACCCAGGATACCGAGCGTACCCGTCATCCGCATGCCCCGTTCGGCGGCGACGCGGCGCGCCGATTTTTCATCGAGCAGGATCAAGTTGGCATGGATCGATTCCGCCAACAGAATGGCAGCCTGCTCACCGGCCTGAAGCTTCTCCAGGCCTGATGTACTGCGGGTTGGGTTCTCGTGGACGTAGGCCCACGAGGGAGGATTGGAGGCCCAACTGCGGACCGCATCCGGCGCATCCTCGTGGATCAACTCCGCAATTACGGCAGATGGCACTGCTACGTGACTGAAAAGCTTTGGAAGGAGCTCGACCTCACCGATGAGGATCAGGTAGCAAAGCGGCGAGGTGTCGGCGACCGCAGTCACCGCGGGGATGCGTCGCGAATTACGGCGATGTCCTGCTCAAGATCATCCATCGTGTAATCGTGGTACGCTTCGGCACGCCGCAGAAAGGATTCCGCCTCCCAACGCGAACGTAACCCGAGCATCTGCT
>DATGMB010000006.1:0-2187 GCA_035293845.1 Bryobacteraceae bacterium | reverse complement strand
CCATGGATCGGTGAACGAGAACGTCGCGAATGCGCCCTGGTTGTCCTCCAGAAACTCCGCCAACGCCGCCATTTCGCCTTCGTCCAGCAACGCCAGCCGGATCTCCCATTGGTGCAGCGGTCCGCCGCAGTCGCGATACCGTTGCTCCGTCCCATCCAGGAACCGCACCGCCTGGTTCTGATACCGTACCGCCCGCCGCGCCGGATACTGCGCCACCGCCCCAGTCTTCAAAGTAGGAAACGTCGCCACCAGTAACTCCTAACTCCTAACTCCCATTCTCCTGACTCCTGTCTCCTGTCTCCTGTCTCCTGTCTCCTGTCTCCCGCGCCCCCGGCCCCCTACAAATCGTTCACCACGTCATTAATCGAATTCAAATTCAACATCGCGTTCTTCACCGCCGCCGCGATATCGCCGCTCCGGTCCAGAAACGACTGCGCATCCATCGCCGAGATGTGGAACGTGATCCCCGGAATGGCCGCCGCGCTGCCGATATTGCCGCCGTACCCGCGCGCCCCGCCGCTCTGGCTGAAGTCTCCACCCTCGATCGCGCCGTCTACTTCCGCCCCGGAATATTGCACCGGATTCGGCATCTGAAATCGCACCAGCGGCGGCGGTGCCGGCGAGCCCCCTCCGCCGAAGAGGCTGATCAGCCCACCGATGATCGGCGACAGCCCGAAGGCGCTCTTCAGGACATCCATCCCGACCGATTCCAGCGCGCCGAGGACTCCCGAAGCCCCGCTGGACTCCGTGGCCGCACTCGCCTGTGCGCTCGAATCCGCTGCGCCGCTGACATTCACCGGCCCGGAAAACAGACCCGCCGTCGAGCCCACCACGCTCGGAGAATCGATCCCGCCCGCGCCCGCGAGACCCGCCGCATCGTTCGTAGCGGCCGCTCCCGGATCGAGTCCCGCATCCGCCGCGCCACTCCCGATCCCCGCTTCCTCAAGACTGCTGTCCGCCAGTTGCTCAAAGATGTCGATCAGGTCGTCTTGTATGCTGCTCATGTTTTCTCTCTTCCGCCAACGCTTCCTCGAGCACCGCGAACGCTTCGACTTCGCGCGCGGTCAGTCCCTCCGCCCCCGCCCCGCCGATCCGCCGCCGCGCCAGGAAGTGCTCCAGCAGCGCCTCGCTCTCTGCCGTGATGTACGATTTCGGGCACGTCCCCAGAGACATGCCGCCGCGCGCCCACACCAGCCGCCCAGGTTTCCCGCAACCCAGCCACCCGCAATTCCGCTTCACGTCCAGGCCGGATTTCCGGCAAGCGTCGCACTCCCAACCGGCCTGGTTGGATCCTCGAAAGTGGAAGGCGACGAGGAGTTTTTTCGTTCTTCCTCTGTCAGGCCGGCCTCGCGCCGCACGGCCGCCAGCGCCTCTCGGAATACGTCTTCCGGCCCGCGCTCCACCAGCGCTTCTGGTGTCGCATCGGCCCCGTCGAGCTGTAATCCCGAGATGCCCGCGACCCCCCACAGCACGAGCGTGCGCTCGATCTCGGCTCGCAGCACCCCGGCATCCATCTGCTCTCCCGCCGTCTTACCGGCCTCCAGGAATTCCACCTTGCGAGCCAGATCGCGGACCCGCCGCAGCAGTTCCAGC
This sequence comes from Bryobacteraceae bacterium, assembly GCA_035293845.1. Taxonomy (GTDB): domain Bacteria; phylum Acidobacteriota; class Terriglobia; order Bryobacterales; family Bryobacteraceae; genus DATGMB01. Next base: position 594 of record DATGMB010000006.1, on the reverse strand, counting down.
CGCCGCCCGAACGACATCCGCCGCACCTGCAGGCGCACCCCCGGCCGCTTCGACTCGATCGTCGTTACGCTCTCGTAGTCCATGCTTCCTCCCAGGCCCGTCTTTCCTGCCTAAGCGAACGCCACCACCACTTCGTCGTTCACCGTGCCCTGCGCTCGCGACGACCGGAATCGCCACTGCAGCCGGTTCTGGCTATCGTCGAACTCCGGAACCTCCGGCACGACGCTCTTCAGATACACGCCCAAAAGCTGGCCGGCCGCATTGCCGAGCTGAAACATGACGCTGATCGGCGATTGCTGCCGCGCCGCCTGGTACAGCGCCTGCGTATTGGCATCGTCCATGCTGTAGAGCGTCACCGTCGCCGTCACGGTCCGCTCGCCCGGCGCGATTGCCTTCGGCAAACAGGAGCCGAACTCGTGATTCCGCGTCTCCAGCCCGTTGTTGACCACCACGGACGCGCTCGTGATCGTGCAGAACTGCGTGGCCGTCGGCCCCAGCCATGCCTGCCCCAGGTTGCCCGGCACAATCGTGTAATCGAACGCTCCCAGCGCCGGCTCCTGCGGGAAGCTCTGGAGCGCGCTGGCGCCCGTGCCC
>DATGMB010000005.1:0-15461 GCA_035293845.1 Bryobacteraceae bacterium | reverse complement strand
ATCCCCATTTCGCGGAACATGGCGGCTTTAGTGGCCAGCGCGCGGTTCGCGCCGGCTGCATCCGGGGCATAAGCCACCTGAACGTGATTCGATTTATGGCGCGCCATCATCTGGTCGCGCGTGACGCCGTAGAGGACGGTGTGCATGATGGGCCACTGCGGGGTGGTGATCTGCCACCGCCGCTCGGTCTCCTCGCGCGGTAATTCAACGGCTTTTGCACGGCCGATATCGGCTTTTAGCCGTCCATCTTCGACGAAAATACGGCTCCAGACGATCTCGCCGGGGCGGCTGATGCCCTTCAAACTGCCGCCGCCGAGCCGGAAATACATGGGCGGCTGGCGCTCGCTCGTGGCGCCCGCGTAACCTCCCACGAAATGCGCCGGCGGCGCGGCGCCCGAAATCTCGAAGACCCAGACGAATTCTTCGCGGCCCCCCACCGGATACGGTTCGCCATAGCGGACATCGTGCAGGGTGGTTTCCGGGCTGAAGCCGAGCTCGGTCCACACGCGGTTGGTCACCAGCGCATCCAGGCCGGCGCATTCGTCAACTTCGTTGAAGTGCGGCAGCGGCCGGTTCTCATACAGCACGCGGCCGTTGCCCCGCGCCCGCACAGGCGGCCGGTCGGCGTTGTTCAACAAGCCTTCGGCGAGGTCGGAGGCGGGCGCCAGATCCTTGAGGCCCTGCTGGTATTGGATGCCGATCGCGTCGCAGCCGAAATCGTCGGCGATGCGCAGCGCCGCGATGTACATCTTGCATTGTTCGAGGATCTGGCCGTCGGTCAGGTCGGTTTCCGGGTTCGGGCCGGTGAGGAAACGCATGCCCTTGCGGTCCAGCCAGCAGCGGACCTCCGCAGCCTCGGCATCGCTCACCTGGCACATCTCGGCATAGAGCGCAGACTGGCTGAGGCGCTCTTTGAACACGCCGGTTGCGTGGAGCAACTCGTCCGGAATGATGGCGTTGTACATCCCCATGCAGCCTTCGTCGAAGACGCCCATGATCGCCTTTTCGCGGCGCAGCACGCGGGCCAGCCGGACCCCCGCCGCTTCGGCCTCCGCCGGCAGGCGGAAAGCGCCGAGCGGGCGCACGTGGCGCAGGTCATGCTGCACCGTTTCGCCGGCCAGCCAGCGGCGCAGGCCGCCGAGGAAAAATTCGTCCTGGAAATCGGCGCTCCATAGCGTGCTGTAGCGGACCCCGGCCTTGGTCAACGACGCGTTCAGATTGAGCAAGCCGACCAGCCCCGGCCATTCGCCGCTCCAGTTGGCGACGGTCAGGATGGGCCCCTGATGGGTGTAGAGTCCGTGCAGGATGTGGTGGCTGTACTGCCACACGGCTTCCACTACCACGAGCGGGGCAGTGGGCGGAATCTCGCGGAATACCTCCATGCCGTGCTTCTGGCTATCGATGAAGCCGTGGCCCTTGACGGGGTCGCACGGGTGCCCGCGACGCACCTCGCGTCCTTCGCAGCGAATCGAATGAATCACGGCCTGCTCGGCCTGCGCCTGAGCCGGCCAACACCTCTGGTTGGCGGCAAGGCGAAGGTCCCCGTTGGCAATGAGGACTACGGTCTCCGGCATAGGGTCATTCTCACACCGCGCGCGGCTGAAGTCTAGCAGTTAGCGGTAAAGAGAGCCCGGACAGGCAGCGGGCCAGGCGCTGGGGCCTGGCCTGACAGAGGACCGGTCGTACCATGAAAGTATGAGAAAGCTCTATGCGGCTGCCGCCGCACTGGCCGTCCTGGCGATCGCGGCGCCGCTGACGGTCCAACAGCGCCTCGCGCAATGGAAGCGCGTCGATATGCCGTTTCATTCCGCCGGTCTATCCAAGCGCGAGGTGCAGATGGTCGGCAAGCTCGTGGAGGCGTCCCGGCTGCTCGATGACGTCTACTGGCGCCAGAGCGACCTTACGGGCCTGGCGCTATACAAATCGACGCAGGATCCGGCACTGAAGCGCCTGCTCATGATCATGGGCGGCCGCTGGGACCTGCTCGACGAAAACCGGCCGTTCACCGGCGATGAGCCGATGCCGCCCGGCCACGAACTCTACCCGAAAGGGCTGACGCGGTCCGCCATTGAGGCGTACGTGGCGCAGCATCCGGAGGATAGGGCCGCGGTCTACAGTCCGTTCACGGTCGTCAAATCGGAGAACGGGCGCCTCCGGGGCGTCCCGTATCACGCAGAATACAAGGCATTTCTGGAACCGATGGCGAAAGACCTGCGCGATGCCGCTGCGCTCAGCCCGGACCCGGCCTTCGCCAACTTCCTGCGCCTGCGCGCCGAGGCGCTGCTGACGGACGACTACTACAAGAGCGACCTCGCGTGGCTCGACCTGAAGGACCCGAAGTTCGACGTCATTTTCGCCCCGTACGAGACGTACCTTGACGACCTGCTGGGCGTAAAGACTTCGTACGGCGCGAGCGTGCTGATCCGCAACGAGGAGGAAAGCCGCAAGCTGGCGGTCTATCAGCGCTACGTTCCGGAGATTCAGGATGCCCTGCCGATCGCCGCGGCCGACCGGCCGTCCAAGCGCGGCCACCTGACCCCAATGGAGGTCATGGAGGCGCCCTTCCGCGCCGGCGATCTGCGGCACGGCTATCAGGCGGTGGCGGATAACCTGCCGAACGACGCGCGAATTCACCAGGAAAAGGGCACCAAGAAGATCTTCTTCAAGAACTTCATGGATGCGCGCGTGCAGTACGTCATTTTGCCGGTCGCGCAGAAGCTGATGCCGCCCGAGCAGGCCGCCAAGGCGACCGGCGAGGGCTACATGGCCGGCACCCTGCTGCACGAGATCAGCCACGGGCTCGGGCCGGCATTCGCGCGCGTGAACGGCAAGCAGGTGGATATCCGCGAGGCCATCGGTCCCGCGTATTCCGGGCTGGAGGAGGCCAAGGCGGATGTCGTCGGCATGTTCGGGCTCCAGTGGCTGGTCGACCACGGCGCCATGCCGAAGGACCGGCTCGAAGAGTACTACGCCTCGTATGTCGCGGGCATCTTCCGCACGCTGCGCTTCGGGACGGGCGAAGCCCACGGCCGCGCCGAGATGATGGAGTTCAACTACCTGTTGGAGAACCGGGCGCTGAACTACGCGGATGGCCGCTACCGGATCGATTACGCGCGCATGGCTCCGGTCCTCGCGCGGCTCGCGAAAGAGCTGCTGGAGATCGAAGCCACCGGCGATCGGGCGCGCGCCGAAGCCTGGTTCGCGAAGTACGACCGCATGCCGGCGGAGCTGACCGAGGCGTTGAAAGCGACGCAGGGCATTCCGGTGGATATCGACCCGGTGTTTTCGTTTCCGGATGAGGTGCGGTGATCCGCGCTATTGCGGTGGCTGCACGCAGATCGGCGCGCCATCGAATGAAAACGGGCCGCCCACATTGATGGTGAGGTTGGATTGAATGGCCTGGCCGCACGGAGGCACGGCGGGGAAATTTTCCGGGATTTGAACGTTGATCTGATACAGGCCCGCGAATCCCGGCGTCAGATACGCATTTGCGGATAGGCCTGCTGGGAAATATCTCGACGGAGGGGCATTCGGTCTGAAGTCGAATCCCACCTGGAGACCGTCCCAGCCGGGGAGCGTGACAACCGCCGCCGGCATCGGGCTGGCCTCGCCGGTCTTGGCCGCGGGCGTCGTATGTCCAAATCCCCATCCGTAGAGGACGACAAACTCGCCCGGCTGGGCCGCGGTCCGGGGCGTCACCAGTCCATCCGCATGAGCCACGACTGGCGGACAGCCCGTCTGCCATGGCTGGCCGTCACAGGTGGTTGCGATGTGGATCTGGTCGAATACGGCGCCGGCGCGGAACGCCTTGCTGTCCGTGCCGTTTTCCGAGATGACGAGTTGCGTTTGGATGATCGGCGGGCTGAGCGCCGCAGTTTCGATTTCGTAAGGAACCTGCGCCGTGATGAACGTCAGCAGGCAGTCGGAAGATGTATCGCCTGGGCAACCGCAAGCGTGACTACCTGACCGGGCGCAATCACCGGGGCTGGAAAGCTGTAGCCGGTCCCGACCAAAGTGGGACCGGTTTGTCCAAAGGCCAATGTTGATGCGAAGAGAGCGATTGCCCGTCTCATAAGCTTACCGGCGCGTCCGGAGCCGAAACCGGTCGGCATATTTGCGGAGGATCGGCCGCAGCGATTCCGGGACGGCCGCCTTCAGCCGGTCGCGCCACCCGTAGCGCCAGAGCGTCCGCCGGTTGTAGCCCTGCAGCCACCAGCCATCCCCCCACGGGTCGAACGTGGCGGCCGCGGTCCGGCGAAAGAAGGCCGTCTTCCCGCAGACTTCCAACAGCCGGAACATGTCGTCCTCGCGCAGGAAACGGAACAGATTCTGGATGGACGGGATGTGGATGTCGTCGATCACGAGCAGCCCATCCCGCTCGATGTGGGGATACAGGTAGAAGTATTCCAACTCGGGGAACGGGAAGGCGTGCGGTCCATCGATCAGCACCGCTTGCAGGGGACGGGTGAACTGCTGCGCCGGCAGGGTCCTCTGCGCCGGACCGTCGACGAACGTCGTCGTCTCCCGGTTCAGCAGCGCGTGGCGGCGCACGGTGGTGATGCTCCGGTCCGTGTCCACGGCGAAGACGGTATGGGCCTGACTCAAATGCGAAAAGACGAGCGTGCTCGCTCCGGTTCCCGTTTCGGCCGAGTCCCGAGGGGGATGTTCTTCGAGATGGCGCGCCAGCCGAAGGAGAGCCCCGGGGGATATCGATCCGGAAGCATGAATCGCGCGGGAGGCCTCGAGGATTTGCGCCCAAAGGCCGTCAGTCAACGCCATTCCATTCACGCCGGCGGGCCGGACCACTTCCACACTTTAACAGGAACCGGGCGGTGGGCCCGCGGTGCGACAGTCCGGATGGCCGATTAGGATTCGCGGCCCGCCGGACCTGCCTCGCCGATCCGCACGACGCGCGTGAAGCCCTCTTCCAGCGTTGGCGGACGCAGCTTTTCGGCCATTTTCGCCATCGCTTCTTCCGGCACCACGCGGCGGCGGGCGGCGTTGCGGCGGCGGCACACCTCGAGGGGGATATCGAAAAAGATGGCTTCGACTTCGCAGCCAAACTCCCGGCCGATGGCGATATATGGCGCGCGCTCCTCGGGGATGAGGTTGGTCGCGTCGATGTAGCTCACCGGGCGGCCGATCGCCAGGCGCTGGCGCAGGAGGTAGCGCAGGGTTTGGAATACACGGTCATGGATCGACTGATCGGTCTCGTCATCGGCCAGCCAGCGCCGGATCGCATCCGACGAGAGGCCGACCGCGCCGATCCGCTCGATCCAGGTGGACTTGCCGGAGCCCGGCAGGCCCACCAGAACCACGATTTTCAACGGAGCCGGGAATGCCAGAAAGTGCCTGGTTTGGCCGCGATTACATCTCCGGGCTGCCGCTCTCCGGAGCCGGAGCGGGCATGGATTCCATTGGGGTTGACGCCGGAGCGGGCTTGCGCGCAGGTTTGCGAGCGGCCTTCTTCGCCTTCTTGGCCGGAGCCTTCTTGGCGGCTTTCTTCGCCGGAGACTTCTTCGAAGCCTTCTTCGCGGCCTTTTTGGTGGCCTTCTTCGCGGCCTTCTTGGCGGCCTTCTTCGCAGGAGCTTTCGCGGCCTTCTTGGCGGATTTTTTCGCGGGTGCTTTCTTCTTCGTTGCCATTGTCTTCATCCTTGAGTCGGAAGGTCCCTGGGATTTGTCAATACATATTACACCTAAGTTGTTTCGGCGCTCAATGGAAATTTTCACAGAACCAACGTCGCCCGTACAGCCAGCGGTGCGGCGCTACCCGTAGGAGCCGCGCTGCTAACGTCGCCTGGAGGCGCAATCGGCGCTACGCCATGCCGCGCGCCGGTTCGGAGGCGCGCGGAGTGCGCCGCCGCGTGGGGCACACTCTGCTTCGGCCGGCGCGGACAGCCCGGTCGTTCGCCGTTTCGCGGTCCGGGCGGGCGATGTTTCACGCTCGCGCGCACGCCCCGGCAACCCGGAGCCTCCGGGCGGAGCCTCTCGGCGCACCGCTGCGGCGCGGTCCGGGTTGTAGCGGGCGAGAGCGGCCGCGTTTCGCCGCAGGCCCCGGCATTTGCTGGGCGAATGCTGCCCTTACTGTTGCTACACTGGCAGCGGGATGGCTCTCTCGGTCGGCGAACTGTCGGAACACCGCGGCGTGCGGGAGTGTATGCAATGGTTCACGCGCGAAAAGCAGTGGATCAACGAAATGCATCTGCAGCTTTGCCGCATTCCGGCGCCCACGTTTTGCGAGCGCGAACGCGCGCAATGGTTTACCGAGCAGCTCCGCGGACTCGGCTGGCAGGCCTCGCTCGACCGCGCCGGCAACGTCATCGCGGCCGAGGGCGAAGGGCCGTATATCGCCATCACCGCGCACCTCGATACCGTGATCGCGCCGCGGAATAAGGACGAAATTACGGTCGGACCGGACGGGCGTTTTCACGGCCCGGGCGTCTCCGATAATGGCGCCGGCCTGGCGGCGCTGCTGGCGCTGGCCCGCGCCTGGCGCGCCGCGGGCAGCCTGCCCCAAATGCCTTCGAGTCCGTTATTGGTGGCGAACGTCGGGGAAGAAGGGGAAGGCAACCTGCTCGGCATGCGGCACCTCTGCAAATCGCCGGTGGCGCGCAAAATCGACGCGTTTCTGGTGGTGGATGGCGCCGATACCGAGCACGTCACCACGCGCGGGCTGGGCAGCCGGCGCTTCGAAGTGGCGTTCGCCGGTCCGGGCGGCCACAGCTGGAGCGACTACGGCGTCGCCAACCCGCTCCATGCCCTGTGCCGCGCGGTGGCGCTATTCTCCGATACGCGCCTCGATTCCGCGCCGAAATCCGCGCTGAATGTGGGGCTGATCGAAGGCGGATCGAGCGTCAACGCGATCCCGCAACTGGCGCGCGCCAAGGTGGATATCCGCTCGGAGAACAACGAAAAGATGGAGTCGCTGGTAGAGCTGCTCTCCGCGGCGGCGGAGCGCGCCCGCGACATCGAAAACCAGCGCGCAAGCAGCGGCAAGGTGACGGTGCGGCTGCGGGAAATCGGGTCCCGTCCGGCGGCCGCGCTGCCGGAGGACTCGCCGCTCTTCGACTATGTCCGCGCGGTCGATGGGCACCTGGGCATCCGCTCGCATTTCGATATCTCTTCGACCGACGCCAATATCCCGCTTTCGATGGGCATTCCGGCCATCGCGGTCGGCGGCGGCGGTGCCGGCGGCGGCGCGCACACGACCCAGGAATGGTACCGTCCGGAGGCCCGCGATCTGGGCCTCAAACGAATCTTTCTCACTTTCCTGCTGATGTTGCAGAGCGGCGTGACGCCGGGGAGTCTGGGGGCCGGACGGTCCCAAGCCGCGCCTGAACCGCGGCCCGTTCCCGCGCCGTGAGCCAGCGGTTCCGGGCGGAAGCCGCCCTGGTTGCGGTCACGGTCATCTGGGGCTCGACCTTCCTGCTGATCAAGCAGGCGCTGGCGAATGTCTCGCCGCTGCTGTTTCTCCTGCTGCGTTTCTCGCTGGCGACGGCGGCGCTGGCGGCGCTGCTCGGGCCGCGCGCGTTCCGGCCGGCGGCTCGCGCGGAGGCGAAGCACCCGGTACGGGCGGAGCTGGCGGCGGGGGCGCTGTGCGGCACCTTTCTCTTCGCCGGTTATCTCCTCCAGACGCTCGGCCTCGCCCTGACCAGCCCGGCCAAATCGGCGTTTCTGACCGGCCTGGCGTCCGTGATGGTACCTTTTCTGGGCGCGGCCGTCTATAGGAACAGACCCCAGGTCTCCGAGGTGGTTGGGGTGGCGATGGCGACCGGCGGGCTGGCGTTGATGACGCTCAACGGGCCGGCCGGCACAGTCAATCCCGGCGACCTCCTGACGTTGCTGTGCGCCGCCGGATTCGCGGCGCATATCGTAACGTTGGGCCATTTTTCCGAACGGATGCGTTTCGAGGTATTATCCATAGCTCAGGCCGGCGCCGCCGCGGCGTGGTCGGCCGGACTGCTTTGGTTTTTCGAGATGCCCCGCATCGTATGGCGGCCGGAGGTCGCGGCAGCCGTGCTGGTGGGCGGTCTGCTGGCGACCGCGCTGGCCTTCACGGTGCAGGCCTGGGCGATGCAGTACACCTCCTCCACCCGGACGGCGGTGATTTTCATGCTGGAGCCGGTGGTGGCCTGGGCGGCTTCGTTTTGGTTGGCAGGAGAGGGGCTTTCGGCGCGAGCCGCGGCAGGAGCGGCCCTTATCTTGCTAGGCATAGTGACAGTGGAACTGAAACCGTTGCGTCAACGGAAACATCCATAAGAATAGTTGCAGCGCGAGGACTCACACCCGGCTGCAGGGACGCAGAGGAGTAAAAGAAAGACCCATGAGTCAAGTTTGGTACAAGATTCGCACGCAGAAGCTGCTTTCGTTCACGCTCATCGTTTTCACGCTGGCGATCGGGATCGTGATCGGGACCCTGATTAGCGTGAATGCGGGTGTGAAGGCAGCGAGCAGCAGCAACGTGGCGCCGGGCGCGACGCCGCTCGTGATTCCCAATGCGGTCGAGCTGCAGAATTCGTTTACGCAGATCGCCAAGCAGGTGGAACCCTCCGTGGTCAACATTTCGACCACCTACAATCCGAAGCCGGCGCGCAGCGGCCGCAGCCGCCGCGTGGCGCCGGACGATGAGGATCAGCCGGACGGCAACAACGGCGGTATGGATGAATTTCTGTACCGCTTCTTCGGCAATCCGTTCGGCGGCGGCAACGGCGGCGCAATGCCGGAGATGCCGCAGTCGCACCGCGGTTATGCGCTCGGTTCGGGCGTGGTGGTGGACCGGGCCGGCTACATCCTGACTAATAACCATGTGGTCGATAAGGCCGACCGGATTCAGGTGAAGTTCCCCGGCGACCCGACCGAGTACGACGCCAAGGTGGTGGGCGTGGACGCGCCGACCGACCTGGCCGTGATCCGCGTCGAAGGCAAGCACGATGTGGTCCCCGCGCACATCGGCAACTCCGATGCCGTGCAGGTGGGCGACTGGGCCATCGCGATTGGCTCGCCGTTCGGCTTCGATGAAACCATGACCGCCGGCATCATCAGCGCCAAACAGCGCGATATTCCCGGCGACACCAGCCAGTTCCAGCACTTCCTGCAGACCGATGCGGCGATCAACCCGGGCAATAGCGGCGGGCCGCTGCTGAACCTCCGCGGCGAAGTCATCGGCATCAACACCGCGATCGCGTCGCGCTCCGGCGGCTACCAGGGCATCGGCTTCGCGCTGCCCATCAACACGGCCGCGGCAGTGTACAACGCGATCATCAAGACGGGTCACATGACCCGCGGCTCGATCGGCATCTCCTTCACTCCGTCCGATACCGACCAGGCGCGCGCACTGCTGAAGTCGTTCGGCGTGAGCGAGGGCGTATTCGTCCAGACCGTCGCCCCCGGCGGACCGGCCGAGAAGGCGGGGATCAAGGAAGGCGACATCATCGTGGCTCTGAACGGCAAGCCGGTGCACGACGGCAACCAGCTCGTCGACACCGTGACCGCCACTCCGGTCGGCTCGCCGCTCGAAGTCACCGTGGTCCGGAACGGACGGCGCGAGAACTTCCGCGTGGTCGTGGGCGACCTGGCGCAAATCTTCCCCGATAAGTTCGGCGGCCAGAGCGCGCAGGGCCGCGGCACGGCCGAAACCGGACCGACCAGCTTCGGCATGGAGATCCAGAACCTGACGGAACGCCAGCGCCAGACCCTGGGGATCAAGGCGCCGGGCGGCGTGCAGGTGGTTTCCGTCGACCCCGATTCGTTCGCGGCCGACCTGGGCCTCAAGCCGGGCGACATCGTCCTCTCGATCAACCAGCATCCCATCAACTCGACCGACGACCTGATGAAGTACAAGAACGAGCTGAAGCCGGGCGACGCGGTGGCGCTGAAAGTGATGACGCGGCCGAACCGCAACGCGGACTGGGTTTCCAGCTACGTTGCCGGCACGCTGCCTAACCATCCGTAACTCCTTGGTGGGGCGGGCGCGAACCCGTCGCCTGCCCCACAGCTTTCTTCCCATCCAGTGTTAAACTAACCCCCATGCGGCAGATTTTCGCCCTGGCAGGACTCTCCTGCCTGCTCCTCCTCCCTTGCGATTCGCAGACCGCGAGTTCCACCAGGACGGCCGGAAAAGCAGCAGCGCAAAAAAAGGCCATCGCGCAAAAATCCACCGCCCGGAAGTCCACGGCAACCAGCCGCGGCTCCGTTTCCCGGACCGGCGCCGGGCATTCCGCCACGCTGCGCAGGAACGGCAAGCGCGCGCCCTCGCACACCGCGACCTGGCGCACCGGGCAGATGGCTCCCACGCCGGCGCGATACCGCGAAATTCAGCAGGCTCTGGCCGCCAAGGGCTACCTGAAACCCGAACAGGCCACCGGAACCTGGAATCAGGAGTCGATCGACGCCCTGAAGCGCTTCCAGGCCGAGCAGAAGATCGAGCCGACGGGTAAAATCAACTCCCTCTCGCTGATTGCGCTCGGGCTGGGCCCGAAGCACGAGTCCGCCGCGGTCACGCCGCCGGCCAATGCGCAGCCCATCCCGGACAGGCCGGCGAAGTCCGAGATGCCCGTCCGTTGAGATACCGGCCCCCAAACTGGCCGCCGGGGTTTTGTGCTACATCTGGAGATAGATGGGCGGTTGCGCCCGAGAAGCGCCATCCCCTCGTAGTGCGTCATGTCGAGAGTTTTTGGCATCCTCATCAGTTTCGGCCTGCTGGCCTCCTCCGGTAAGATCATCAATTTCGATGCTTTTTCGCCGGGGCGCGCCCCTTCCGGCTGGACGGTGGCGATGACGAACGCCGGCGGCCCGCCGCGCTGGCAGATCGTGAAGGACCCCTCCGCTCCGACCCCGCCGTACGTGCTGGCACAGCTTTCGAACGAGCCGAATCGCACCCGCCTGCCTCTGGCCATCCTGGATAACCTCAGCCTGCGGGACGCCGATATCAGCGTCCGGCTGAAGCCGGTCTCGGGCACCGAGGAACAGGCCGGCGGGCTGGTGTGGCGCTATCGCGACGAGAACAACTACTATCTGGCGCGCGCCAATGCGCTGACCAATACCGTGACCGTGTATAAGGTGCAGAACGGGCAGCGCGTTCCGCTCATGGCGAGCGCGAAGCACGAGGTTCCGGCCAGGGCCTGGAGCATCCTGAAGGTCGCGGCGCGCGGCCCGCGATTCCAGATTTATGTGGACCACCGCCGCATTCTGGAGGGCCGTGACGACAGCTTTACCGGCTCGGGCAAGGTCGGGCTCGCGACGGTCGGGGATTCCGTGGTTTACTTCGACGACTTCCGGGTGAACCCGAAATAAGTCACGCTGCCGGGCGTCCGGCGCACCAAAAACCGCCACGGCGTGGCGGTTTTCCCAGTTAAGCTACTGATTCTATTTGACCGAAACCGCCACGCTGTGGCGGTTTTTCGTTGGCACGCCGGGGCAGGCCATGGGCCTGCCCTACTGGTATGTGGCCGTCGCGCCGGTCCCGGTCGTCGCCACGAAGATGCCGTTGACCGAGCCGCCCGCGGTGAGGCCGGCCTGAAACGTGCCGTTGGAGCCGGAAGGCGAGGTCGCCGAGAAGACTCCCAGGAATCCGGTGGCATTGGCGCCGGTGGTCGCGGGCAACTGTGCGAGCACGGATGCCGGGATGGTCGCGGTTTTGCTCCCGGCGAGAGCGGCGCACAAGAATTCCGTTGCATTTACCGTCTGGCTGGCGCCACTGCCGGCGGTGGTGCCGGAGTAGCCGATGATCTCGACCAGGTCGGTCGCGTTGCCGCCGGTCCAGTTGAGCGTCAGCGCCGAACCGCGGCTGATGGTGGACGGAAGCCCGCCGGTGATCGTCAGAGGCGAGGCCAACGCCACGGATGCCGTAAAGCTCTGGACGTCCGCGCCGCCCGCCCCGGTCAGCGTGTAGGTGCCCGGCACCAGCGTCACGCTGGGGCTGCCGGGAAGGGAAAGGCCCTCGATACCGAGCGACAGGCTGTAGTTGCCCGAGTTCTCATTGAGCTGAAGGCTGGTCACGCCCGAACCGGCGGGGCCGTTCAGGCTGATCTTACCGGCGTCCAGCCCGGGCAGGGTTGCGCCGGCGACGATCTGGCTGGGACTACCGGAGAAACTCACCACCTGGCAGGAGCCGGGGGAAATCGCCAGAGACTGCTGCGCCAAGGCGGCGAGTTGGAAGCCGGTGAACCTGGCAAATCCGCCGGAAATGGAATCGGACTTGACGGTGCCGCTCGAGCCGTTAGGCACCTGCATTTGCGAGAGCGTGAAGGCTCCAGCGGTGACCGTTCCTCCCTGGTCGAAGTTCTGCAACTGGGCGGTCGTGAAGCCGGGCTGGACGCAGGCGGTGGAGGAGGCGTCCGGCGCGATCGAAATGAACGTCGGCGCGCTGAGGACGCCGTTTTCCGAGATCTGGAAGGGCACGGTGCAGCCGGTGGGCACGTTCGAGGGCAGGGTGATATTGATCTGATCGAGCCCGGCGAGCGTCGGCGTCCGGCCGGCGTAGAGCGCGGGGATGGTCACGCCGCCGACGATCGCCTGGACGGTCACGCCGTTCTGGGTGAAATCGTAACCGGATGAAGCAACGTTATCGCCGCCGGGGACCGGCCCCAGACCGGTCGCATAGACGACCAGCGTCTGGCCCGGCTTGGCGGGCGAAATCGTCGCGCCACCGACGCTGCCGGTGGTGAACCGGTCGACGTCGTATTGCGACGCGGAGACCACGTTCTGCGCGAGCACGAGTCCGCTGCCGGTGGCATCCTGCGTGAGCAGGCCCGGCTTATTTTTGACGACGGTGGCGGCAAACGGAGCGCTGGTGGCGCCCTTATAGCTCACCGTGACGTTGTAGTTTCCGGGCGCGACGGTGGAGGGCAGGATCGCGGCCAATTGGTTTACGCCGTTTTGATTGTAGGTATAGATCAGATACGCGTTCGTGGCCGAGCCGCCGCCCGCGGGCGCAAACGAGATCTGCACGTTGCCGGAAGGCGACTGCTGCGGGAGCGGGAAGCCGAAGGAGGCATAGCCGGTATCGCTGAGGTTCGTCCCCTTGACCACGAAGATGCTGCCCGCGGCCACGCTCGACGTATAGCTGCCGGCATCGAGGACGGCGGTGACCGTCGGGGGCGTCGGGCCGCCGGAGCTGCCCGTGGTCACGGTGCCATCGCCACCGAAGGTGAGGCTCAGGCCGGCGGTGATCGAACCGCTCGCCGTTCCGGTCAGCGACGGGAACGAGCCGGTGGCATTGGCGAAGGCGCCGGTGCCTCCGGTGACGGTGGCGGAGCCGCTCAGCGATCCGGCCGCGAGAAGCTGCGACGCCGGGACCGTGACGGTGAGGTTCAGGGTTCCGCCGGAAAGCACGATCGGGAGCGGCAGACTGACGTTCGCGCTGGTCCCCAGCAGACTGGAAAGTGAGAGGGTTTCGTTGATCGTGCCATCGCCGATGCCCTTCAGGGTGGCTGTTCCCTTCACATCGATATTGCCAGCCGAATTGAGCGCGGCGGTCGCGGTGGCCGACAGCGTCGTGTTCGTGGTGGCGGCATGGAGGACGCTCAGAAGCAGCGCGGGCAGGAGCAGGGCGGCGGAACGGTTCATGGAGTCTCCGATCAGGCGAAATTGTGTAGTTTATCCTGGTGGTGAGGCGGCGTCTGTGAGTTTGCTCGCAGTCCGGCGGGGCCACCCGCGCGCGCAGCACATCCGACCCGGACGACCGGCCCTGCGCGATCAGAGGAATTCATGAAAATTCATCCGGAAGATGCGCTGGAATACCATGCGGCGGCGCCAGCGGGGAAGATCTCGGTCACCCCGACCAAGCCCTGCCGCACGCAGCGGGACCTCAGTCTCGCATACACGCCGGGCGTCGCCGTCCCATGCCTGGAAATCGAGCGCGACCCCGCGCTCGCCTACCAATACACCGCCAAGGGGAACCTGGTGGCGGTGGTCTCGAACGGCACGGCGGTGCTGGGCCTCGGCAACATCGGCCCGCTGGCCGGAAAGCCGGTGATGGAAGGCAAGGCGGTGCTGTTCAAACGCTTTGCCGATATCGACGTGTTCGACATCGAGCTCAACACGGCGGATCCGCGCGAGGTCATCCGCACCTGCCAGATTCTCGAGCCCACCTTCGGCGGCATCAACCTCGAGGACATCAAGGCGCCGGAGTGTTTCGTCATCGAGGAAGAGCTGAAGAAGACGATGAACATTCCGGTCTTCCACGACGATCAGCACGGCACCGCGATCATCTCCGGCGCCGGTCTGCTCAACGCGCTCGAGATCGCCGGAAAAAAGATCGAAGACGTCCGCGTGGTCTTCAACGGCGCGGGAGCGAGCGCCATCTCCTGCGCCGCGCATTACATCCGGCTCGGGGTGCAGCGCGAGAACATCGTCATGTGCGACACCAAGGGCGTCATCTACGAAGGCCGCACGGACGGAATGAACGAATATAAGGCGCGCTACGCCGCGAGGACCGATGCCCGTACGCTGGCGGAGGCGCTGGCGGGCGCGGACGTGTTCTTCGGGCTTTCGAGCGGCGGCGCGGTCACGCCGGAAATGGTGAAGACGATGGCGCCCAACCCGATCATCTTCGCGCTCGCGAATCCGGATCCCGAGATCGCCTACGACGTGGCGCTGGCCGCGCGGCCGGACGCCATCGTCGCCACCGGCCGCTCCGATTTTCCCAACCAGGTGAACAATGTCCTCGGCTTCCCGTTCATCTTCCGCGGCGCGCTGGACGTGCGCGCCACGACGATCAACGACGAGATGAAGCTGGCGGCGACGCGCGCTCTGGCCGCGCTCGCCAAGGAAGATGTGCCGGACTCCGTGCTGCGCGCGTACGGCGTCGAGCGCCTGGAATTCGGGCGGGAATACATCATCCCCAAGCCGTTCGACCCGCGCGTGCTCATCTGGGAAGCCTCCGCCGTGGCGCAGGCGGCGATGGAGACGGGCGTGGCGCGGATCCCGGTGGACCTTCGCCAATACCGGGAAGAGCTGGAGAAGCGGCTCGGGAAAGCCGCCGAAGTCATGCGCGGCACGATCAACAAGGCGAAGAGGCAGCCCAAGCGCGTGGTGTTCCCGGAGGGCGAAGAGGGCAAGATTCTGCGCGCCTGCCAGATCCTGATGGAAGAGAAGATCGCCGAGCCGATCCTGCTCGGCAACGAGCGGACGATCCGCGAGCGCGCCGCCGATCTGCGGCTGCACCTCGATGGCGCGCAGATCGTCGATCCCCGCCGCTTCCCGCGGCTTGAGGCCTACGTGGAGGAGTTTTACGGCATCCGCAAGCGCAAGGGCGTGACGCGCCGCGAGGCGGAGCAGCTCGTGCTGAACCCGGTCACGTTCGGCAGCCTGATGGTGCGGCTCGGCGATGCCGACGCCGTGGTCGGCGGGCTGACGACGCATTATCCGGACACCATCCGCCCGGCGCTGCAGGTGATCGAGGTGCGGCCGGAGCTGCGCAAAGTGGCGGGCGTCTACCTGCTGATTACGCCCAAAGGCGA
>DATGMB010000004.1:0-6672 GCA_035293845.1 Bryobacteraceae bacterium | reverse complement strand
GCGTGAACTTCGCCGGGCTGAAGGTCGAAAGAGACGGAGCGCAGCGCGCGGACCCCGGAGTAGGTTTTGCTGATACCCGCGGCGGAGAGGAGGGTCACGGTAAGGAAATATTGTATACGGCGAGCGGAGGGCGACGGGCGGGGAGGGGTGGCGGGGCTTTGCGGAACGAAGCCAATTGTCCGGCGATCGGGGATCGGGGATGGAGGCATACGGCTCGGGTTGCGATTGCGGAACGAAGCCAAGTTCAGGTGAATTCCTGATATGGGGATGGCGGTGGCGGCACCGTAGCCTGTGAGCGGAGTTCTGCGAAACGAAGCCAAATTCGATGGTGTCCTTTCGGCCGGCAGGGCGCGGCCGGACACGCTGCGGCCGCGTGCCGCCGGCCATACGATAGCACGCGAGGGCCGGCCGTCCAGTATGCGCACTTTGTAAGTGATTGAAGCGAGAGCGAGATATCGATGCGAGCGTGCCGTCAGTTCTCGATCGGGACCTTGCGGCCGGAATCGACGATGACCAGATCGACGGGCATTTTGCGGGGTTCGAGTTTCAGGCCGAGTTGTGCCGGAAGGGCCTGGAAGATCGCGGGGGCGTCGTCGCGTGCGTCAGGAGACGTGCTGGAGAGGTCATTGGCGCGGCGAGACAGGAAGGTAAGGGTGAAATCGTATTTGCCGGTCAGTCCGGTCATGTCCATGATCGGGTGGTCGGTTTGCTGGAAGAGCGCGGAGACGAGCTGTGGAATGGTCTGAGCGGTGGCGGTAAGCTGGATCGCGCCGCCGGCTGTAGTGGAACGGGCCATGCGCTGCTTCGCCGGATCGATCGGTTCGGCGGACGGCTGGAACTTCGGGCCTCCCTTGGCAATTACCAGCGCGTACACCGGAACGACCTGATGTTCACGGCGGACTTTAAGCTGGAGACGCTCGATGAGGAGATTCTGCATCATGACGCGGACGTCCTGATCGGTTGCTCCGGCCGGAACTCTGGCGACGATGTCGTAGCGGATCTGATCGAGTTCGGGCGGGTCTTTGAGTTGGTAACCGATGAGGCCGTAGGACTCGATGAGCAGGCGGTGGAGCGTGCGGTTGACGATGGTGAGGCGGGCCGGATCGGCGGTTCCGGGACCGCCGGTTTGCGTGGTGGAGGTTCCCTCGGGGCTGCCGGGAGGGTGCAGTTTCATGACGGCGACTTCGAAGGTCTGGGCGCAAAGGGGCAAGGCGAAGAGGGTGTAGAGGAGGGCGGCGCGCATGTTGGTTTGGAACAGTGTACATCGGAATGGGGCGGGGCGGGCGCGGAGGCGAGCGCGGGTACACTCAGAGACCAGCCTCGCGGGGGGCCGCGCCGGCGCGAGCGTCCGGGTTCGCCAATGTGGGGGCAATGCTCGGCAAGGTTTGAAACGCCACCGCTCGTGCCCGATCCGGTTTCAAGGCATCACGTCTGTGCGAGATGTGGGCTGCATAACGATGACTGCCTCGTAGGGTCTGAATTGCATGCAGACGGGCCTCCTTTCCGATTGACACCGCCCCCGCGATCGGATATACACACCACTAGATTTCACTTGGGTGACATCGATGGGCACGAAGCTGGGGAGCCGAGCCTGCACAGATAGGGCCGGCTGGTTCCGGGTGTGTTTACGCTGATCGTTCCTCTAAATTCGGCGCCATAACAGCCATGCTCCGCCATTGCGAGGCATGACGCGAAAGGGTCGTGAGTGCCGGTCGTCGAACCGGCTTTAGAGGCTTTGTGTGTTCGTGCGATTCGGCCGGGCACTGCCGCGCATTTGCATCGGTGCAACCGAACCCAACACTGGCGTGAGAGCAACGGCGAGTGCATGACTCGAACGTTGAGGGATGAAAGGGAGGAATCGATGGTACGCGTTCTTTCCAGAAGCGTGATTTCCGTCGTCGCGATCTTGTTGCTGCCGCTTAGTGCACGGGCACAGATCACGACGGGCACCGTGACGGGACGGGTGGTCGACGCATCGGGAGCCGTCGTTCCGGGTTCCTACGTGGTCCTCATCAGCGAGACGCGGGGCACCAGGACCGCTCCGGTCAGCGCCAACGAGACGGGCGACTACGTGATCCCGAACGTCGCGCCGGACACGTACACGGTCGAGGTCAACGCGCCGTCCTTCAAGATCACGCGGCGCACGGGCATCGTGGTGACGGGCGGCGACCGCGTCGGGGTGCCGACGCTGACGCTTGAGGTCGGCGGAACCACCGAGACGGTGAATGTGACGGCGGAAGCGGCGCTCGTCCAGACACAGAGCGGCGAGCGATCGTTCGCGATCGAGAGCAAACAGATTGACGAACTGCCGGTTGCCCACGGGAATTTCACGAGCCTGGTGGTGTTTACGCCGGGCGTCGCTTCAGGCGGGGCCTCGGCGGGCGGCACGCGGCTGGGCGGCCAAAGCCAGAACAACATCATGATGGACGGCATCTCGGCCATGGACACGGGCAATAACGGCCAGATGCTGAACATGAACATCGAGTCGATCGGCGAAGTGAAGGTCCTCACGCAGGGATACCAGGCGGAATACGGCCGGTCGAGCGGGTTGCAGATCACGGCATACACCAAGAGCGGGACCAACGAGTTCCACGGATCGGGCTACGGCCTCTTCACCAACTCGCGCTGGAATAAAAACTCGTGGGTGAACCAGAGGAACGGCGATCCGCAGGCGGTGACCAGCCAGCAGATCTATGGCTACAGCGTCGGCGGGCCGGTGATCATTCCGAAGGTATACAACGGCCGCAACAAGCTGTTCTTCTTCTACGCGCACGAGTTCCGGCCGTCATCCATCGCGATCAACAGCGGCAACCCGATCCGCATGCGATTGCCCACGGCGGCCGAGCGGGCGGGGGACTTCTCCCAGAGCCGCGACAACAATGGCAACCTGCTCAAGCCGCTGATGGACTACACGACAGGGGCGCCGTTCCCGAACCAGCAGATCCCGGCAAGCCGGCTGTATGCGCCCGGCGTAGCGGTGCTCAGCCGCTACCCGATGCCGAACGTCACGCAAGGGCCGGGCATGAACTACAACTGGCAGTTGGCTGCGCCGACGTACGACCAACTTCTGCAGCAGCCCGCGGTCAAGATCGACTACCAGGCGACGGGGAAGCTGCGGCTTTCGGGCAAGTACTCCGGCCAGCGGCAGCGGAACGTGACGACTCCGGGTCTGATTCCCGGATTCTCGGACGCCTATGTGCCGTACCCCTATATCACCAATTACGGCATCACGGTCGATTACATGATCAGCCCGAGGACGTTCATCGAGGGGACTTACGGGCAAATCGAGAACCAGTTGGCTGGCGGGAATGAAAACGGCATTCTCACCGATAAGGAATCCAACCGCCTGACGAGTCTGAAGGACTTCCCGATGTTGTATCCGGATGCCGGCGTGATGGATTCGCGGTACTACGGCTATCAGGTGATGCAGGCGGAGAAGCCGCCGTTCTGGGATGGCAAATCGCTGAACCTGCCGCCGGTTTTCGGCTGGGGCAGCCTGATCGGGGGAAACTGTTCTCTGCCTTCGCCGGCGTGCCAGCGGTATCCCGGGTGGCTGAACATCAACCGGACGCGGGACGTGGCGATCAGCCTGACGCACATCCAGGGGCGCCACACGTTCAAGGGAGGGTTCTACCTCAACCACAGCTACAAGGCGCAGAACACCGGCGCGGGCGGCATTGCGAACCTGACCTTCCAGGGGTTCGTGGACTTCGGCAACAATACGAATAACACGCTCGACAGCGGATATGGCTTTGCGAACGCGGCGCTCGGGGTGTTCACGCAGTACTTGCAGGCGTCCAGGTTCATCGAAGGAAACTTTATCTACAACCAGATCGAGTTCTATCTCCAGGATAACTGGAAGGTCACCAACCGCCTGACACTGGACTACGGGGCGCGGTTTGTCCATCAGCAGCCGCAGTACGATGAACTCCTGCAGGCGTCCAACTTCTTCCCTGAGAAGTGGAGCGCCGGCGCGGCGCCGGTGTTTTATGTCGCCGGGTGCGCGAGCGGCGCTACGGTGTGCTCGGGCAACGACCGCAACGCCATGGATCCACGCACGGGGCAGATTCTGACGGCGGCGGGCGCTGCCAACACGCAGGCGGCGATCGGGACGCCGATTCCGGGCACCGGCAATCTGCTGAACGGAGTGGTGCAGGCGGGCCACGGGATCGCGAACACGAATTACGTGTGGCCGGCGCTGGTGGTGGGGCCGCGGTTCGGGTTTGCGTACGACCTGACCGGGCATTCGGCCTGGGTGCTGCGCGGCGGCGTCGGGATCTTTTATGACCGGCCGGACGGGAACACCGTGTTCTCGACGCCGGGAAATCCGCCGACCGCGACCGCCACGGACCTGCGCAACGGGCAGTTGGCGACGCTGGGGCAGGGGCTGAGTCCGCAGCCGGTGCCGACGCTGGTCACTTATCAGTATCACGCGCAGATCCCCTCGTCGCTGCAGTGGCAGGCAGGGGTGCAGAAATCGCTTCCGGGGCAGATGGTCGCGGATGTGATGTATGTGGGCAACCACGGGTATAACCTGATGGGGGCATTCCAGGGCGGCGATCTTCAGAATCTGAACGCGGTGGACCTCGGTGCCGCGTATCTGCCGCAGAACCAGGATCCGACCCTCGGCACGAGCCCGATTCCCGGCGCCACGGCCTATACCACGAATCTGCTCCGTCCTTACCGGGGTTTCGGCGTGATCCAGGAGAACGAGACACGCTTCTGGGACACGTATCATTCGATCCAGCTCAGCGTGAACCGGCGGTTCGCGCATGGTTTGTCTTTCGGAGCGAACTACACCCGTGGGATCTCGCTCAAGGGCAACACAGGGCTGGTAAAACGGCTGCAACATGCACCCGACGGGACGATCTCGCTGCGTTCCGATGAGGCGGCGTACGAGAAGCTGAACGAGACGCTGGATGTGCGGCCCAATTATTTTGTCGCCAACGCCGTTTGGAGCATTCCCGGCGTCACCGGGAGGGGCGGCGCGCTTCACCAGTTGACGAGAGACTGGCAGGTTTCGAGTGTACTGACGCTGGCCTCGGGCGCGGCGTACGCTCCCGGGTACAGCTATCAGAAGAATGGCGATAACGTGAACATCACGGGGTCACCGGACTGGGGCGGCCGAGTGACCATCCTCAACCCCACCGCGCTCGGAAGCGGATGCTCGGGCAACACGTACGGCGAGTTCAATGCGTCGGACGTGCTCGGGCCGACTTACGGCAGTGTCGGGATGGAATCGGGCCGCAACTACCTGCGCTACTGCCCGACCACGCAGTGGGACATGGCGGTCGTGCGAAGGCTCCGCGTGTTCCATAACGAGCGATACCGGCTCGAATTCCGCGGGGACGTCTGGAATGCGACCAACGCCGTGCAGATCAACGCCGTGAATACGACGGCGCAATTCAGCGACCCGGCGAGCATGACGCTGGTGAACAACCAGTACAATGCCGGCGGCACTCTGAACCCGAGCCGGCTGACGCCGCGCGCGGCGGGCTTCGGCGCGGCGACCGGCGCTTTGCCCATGCGGAATATTCAGTTGGAGCTGCGGCTGCAGTTTTAACGGACGGCAGCCTCTCCATTGCCGGCGGGCACAGCCTCCGCCTGGTGATCGCGGGCATTTAAGTGCCGGTACGCTGCGACGAGCGAGATAGCGTAAGAATCTCGTCGACCGGCCACTGATCGAACGCATGCTCGCCATACTTGCAGGCCAGAACGCTGCCATCGCTCGCAATCAGGAAGTCGGCCGGCAGCCCCAGGCTGCCACCCTTCGGATTTAGTGGTGGAAGGGGCTGCCTGCCGCGGACGATCCTTCCGATACTTCGCAGCACGCCCCTGCCGATGGGAAGCCACGCGCGAGGATCCAACAGGGCGCGACCGCCGGACTCAACCCCGAACTTCGCATAAAGCCGCTTTTCAGGGTCCGCGACCACGGCAAACGGTAAATCCGCTGCATACGGTAATAGATCCTGGACGGACGAGTGGAACACCACGACCTCTCCAATCGCTTCCGCAGAGAGTTCCCGCAGCCGGCGGACGATCGACTGCAGGTGCAGGTCACAAACCGGGCATCCCGCAAAACGCCGGAACTGCAAGTGGATCAGGCATTGAGAATCCGGAATTGCGACATGCCGGCCGTGGATATCCAAGACGCTCATTGGGGCGAGCCGATCGCCCGCCTCGATGCGATTTCCCTTTAGCATTGCTTGCCCCGTACAAAAGATGTTGAACATCCTGTTCATCTCCGAATACGATGTTCATATATGCATCGGATGCTCCTGCCGCTTCCCGAATCTGTACAAAACGGCCGCTTCTGTCTGGTAATGGTCAAAGGCATCGCGGAGTGTTCGGAAAGTCGAAGGTAATAATGGCGAAAAAACCGGATCGACGGGTACAACGGACACAGCAACTCCTGGAAGCGGCGCTGCTCTCGCTGATCAAGGAGAAGGAGTTCGATGCGATCTCTGTGCAGGAGATCATCGATCGCGCAAACGTCGGGCGCGCGACCTTTTATGCGCACTACGACAACAAGGAAGATCTGCTGGAGAGCGGGTTCGAGGGGCTGTTGGCCGATCTCAAGGAACGCCAGCGTGAAGCGCGCTCGCGGGCTGGCAGCGGCGAGGAGCAACTGTTCGCGTTCAGCCACCATCTGCTGGCTCACGCGGATGAGCA
>DATGMB010000003.1:0-12928 GCA_035293845.1 Bryobacteraceae bacterium | reverse complement strand
TGCTCGCCGTGTATGGCTCCCACATGTCCACACACGCCGCCGTGATCCGGCCCCGCTGCAGGGCGCTCAGTTCCGTTCGGAAGAACTCGTCGAGCGTCTCTTGCTTGCGGTCCGGACCAAACCACAGCGGCTCGCCCGTCTGCAGATTGCTCACCACCGTCAGGAACTTCTGCGTCTTTCCCACGTAGATCTCATCCACGCCCATCTGCCGCAACACCGGCTTTTTCCGAGCCTTCGCCCACCGCTCCAGATACCGCTGATCGATCGCCCGCACCGTCCCCGCCGCCAGTCCAAACTGGCGCGCCACCTGCCGCGCCGCAGCCGACTCGCACGCCAAGCCCACGGCATCTTCGAAGTCCTTGCTGAATGGCGCCTTGCTCGGCAACTGCGCAACCGCTTCCACCTTCAGCCCACACTTGGGGCAGCGCACCCGATAGAACTCCACCACCACGATGGTTTGATACTTTCGCCATGGCAGATCCCGTACCTCGCGCTGCCGGATCTCCTCGACCTTCGAGCAGCGGCCGCCACACCCAGAGCAGATCAGAACCTTGTTGCCGCGCTTTCGACGGACCCAGAGCTTCAATATCCGCGACCTCTCATCAATCTCATGCCGGTACACGCGGTATCCCGGCCAGTCCAGAATCTTCGTGAATTCCCTCTCGGTCAACCATGCGAGTTTAGCTCACCCGTTCATATTCCTGCGCAGAGCCGTTTTTTCTTATTGTTGAGGAGCGACAGAAATCGATCGTAGCTCTCGAACAATTTCCGCTGCGTACTTTCTTGAACCTCAGGCCTTAACGCGGCTCGAGCTAACAATTCCAGCGGGGCCTGACGCAGTTGCGCTTCCATGTAGGCCAGAAGTCGCGAGACGTCGTGGTGCGGGCCGGCGAGATAGTCGCGAGCTTCGGCCGCTTCGGGGTCCAACTGACAGAAGAAACATCGCAGGAGACCTGATGCAAACACGAGCTTCCGCGACATCCGTAGCTTGGCGTTCCGGAGAGCCCACTTCTCTCCAGCTTCTGAACGTTGCTTATACACGAAATCGACTGTTACCGTCCGCCAATACCGAGTCAAGTCATTCAAGAGGAACCGCGGCACTTTGATGCTGCCGCGGCTGCGAGTAAGCCCGCGGTCATCCCGCAAGTAGCGGTTGAGAATCTGGCGCCGAACCCGATCGTACGCCTCGCGATTTCCGACCGGCCAGGACTCAAGCAACAGGAGCACCCGGCGCGTTGTGTTGGAATTGGTATCGTCTTCACCGCCAATTTCGTGCACAATGTCGTGACTGCCGATCATGCACCCAAAAATGCCGGATCTGCCGGGCGCCCGAAAGCGGAGCTTTTTGAGTTCCGCTGCGATGGTGTGCCGCTGGTCGGCATGTTCGGGCGCAGCCTGTCCATCGACTAAGAGAATCCAGTCGGAATCGCTGCCCGACGTCATCTCATTTCTGGCGATTGAACCAAATACGACCAGACTGGTGTCCGGTGCAACCTTCCCCTCGAACGCCTGGCTGAGAAGAGCCCGACTCTGATCGGTTTTCCGGCGTGCACCGTGAATCGCGGCCCAGTTCGCACCCAACTGCCTTCCAGACGGTCGACCCAGCACTCCGCATGATTGTTGTCGGTATCCACCATAGACAAGACGCGAACCTCAGGTTTCGTTAGACTCTACAGCGACTAGATTACAGTACAGCTCACCCGCGCCCGCAGGTTCGCCACGCCGGCCGTGTAGCGGTCGTCGGTTACTGCGAACGCGACGGCATCCTCCAGCCAGTCGTGCCAGACGCCGTCCGGGTCGTGCGACGCCGCGGTCAGGGTGTACTCCTCCGGGCACAACTCGCAGCGGAAGGCGAAGCTCACTTCGATGGTGTCGCCCGCGGCGCGCGGGCCCAGCTTCAGCTTTTCGAGCTCCGTATTCGTGCCGTAAACGTTCAGCCCGATCCGCGTGCGGATCATGATCCCGATCACCGGATCGGCCACTGCGGCATGGAATCGCACGCGCACTTTGACCACCGCCAGCTCGCCGCTGCGCCACACCAACGTCGCGCAGCCGCTCTCGCCGACGAGCTCGATCGCCAGCACCTCCGCGCGGCCGTCGCCGCGGCGCATGCGCGGCGCAAGCGGAGCCGGCATGCCTTCGCCCCATGAGCGGAGGCGCGCCGCGATGTGCCGGCGGTAGGCTGTCAGGACCTCGCCCGGATCGCCGCGCCCGGCGAGGCGCCCGCCATCCAGCCACCAGATTTCATCGGCCATGCGGCGCAGCAAATCCTCTTCATGCGAGGCGATCAGCACCGTCGTGCCCGCGCGCCGCAACTGTTCGAGCGCCAGCGCCGCCCGCGCGCGCGCCAGCGCGTCGTAACGGGCGAAGGTGTGGTCGATGAGGATCGCGGGCGCGGGTGAAAGATCGAGCGCGTCGCCGGGGCCGAGATAGCGGGCGCCCGGAGCATCCGCGGAGCGCAACAGGCGCGATTTGCCGGAGCCGTCTTCCCCGACGATGCCGATGACCGCCCCCGCGGGCGCTTCCGCGTTCCAGCCGGGAAGGCGAAACATAAGAGCCATTATCCGTAGGGTAGCGCGTTATCATGGGTGCATCGCATGGAAGACACCCTGGAGCGCATGCGAGCGGACTGGAACCGCCGCGCCGCCGAGGACGCCCACTATTACGTCGCGTTCGGCCGCCGCGAGCAGGACGAGGAGGAATTCTTCGCCACCGCCCGCGACGTCGTGCGCGGCCTCACCGCCGAGCTGCCGCGCCTTGCCGCGCGCGATGCCGCGCTCGAGATCGGCTGCGGCCCCGGCCGCCTGATGCGGCCGATGGCGCGCTATTTCGGCGAAATCCACGGCGTCGACGTTTCCGATGAAATGATCCGGCTCGCCCGCGAGCGCCTGCGCGACATTCCCCATGCGCACCCGCAGCGGGCTTCCGGCTCGGATCTCGCCGCGTTCCCGGAAGCCAGATTCGATTTCGTCTACTCCTACGCCGTATTCCAGCACATTCCCAGCCGCGAGGTGGTGTTCCAATACCTTCGCGAAGCGTGGCGCGTGCTGAAGCCCGGCGGCGTGCTGCGATGCCAGTTGAACGGACTGCCCGCGACGGCGAAGCAGTACGACACCTGGAGCGGCGTGCGCATCGCGCCGGAGGAAGTCCGCTCGTTCGCGCGCGAGCAAGGGTTCCAGCTCCTCGCACTTGAGGATATCTGGACGCAGTACATGTGGGTCACGATGCGCAAGCCGGTGGTTCAGGCCCATGGCCTGCGCGCCGGCGATCCGGCAATCCGCAATATCAGCAATGCGCTGACCGGCGAGCCCGCCGTCCCGAATTCCGGCCCATCGGCCGCGATTTCGATCTTCGTCAGCCACTGGCCTGCGGGAGTGGACCTCAACGGCCTCGCCGTCACCGCCGATGGCCTCGCCTGCCGCCCCGTCTACATTGGCCCGCCGGCCGCCGACGGCGTGACGCAGATCAACGCCATCCTGCCGGCCGGCATCCGCACCGGAATCGTCGCAGTGCGGCTTGCGCCGCCGGACCTCGCCGGCACGGTCCGAATTATCCCCGCCGGCCCTGCCGTGCCGCGCATCGCGCAGGTGACCGACGGCGTGAACCTTCTGCAGAACCAGCGCACTTCGAGCGGCATTCTCAAGGTGGTGATGCGCGACCTGGCGCGGCCGGAGGAATTCGCGGCTACGGTGGACGGACTGCCGGTGCGCGGACTCGACGCATTCTGCACGGACCGCACCAAGCAGACGTACGAGTTCAATTTCCACCTGCCGGACGGCACCGCGCCGGGCGGCCACGTGCTGCGGCTCGCGGTGGGTAGGCGGGAGTTTCCGCCGATCGGCATCGAGGTCGGGTAAGGTGCGGTGGCTGGTCGCCGTGCTCCTCGCCTTGCCGCAGGCCGCGCCGCGTGCCACCGTGCTGCCCGCGGGAGTGGTTGAGCTCCATGAGGAGATGTCCGTTTCCGGCGAGGTCCGCGGCGCGCCGGCCGGCACGGTGCTGCGGATGGCGCCGGATTTCCGCGGGCGCGCGGCCATCGTGGTGACCGGCCCGGCGCATCTGCGCGACTTCACGATCGAAGGCAATGGCGAGATCCGCGCCGGGCTGCCGCCCTGGAATGTGCCGTTCGCGAAATTCACGCGGGGCAATGGAATCCTGGTTGAGGGCATTGAAGGCGTCACCGTTGAGCACGTGAACATCCGCCGCGTGGGCGGGTTCGGCATACTGGTGAGCCGCGCGCAGAAGATCACGATCGAGAGCGCGGCTGTGACCGATTGCGGTTCACGGAACGAGGCCGGCAAGAACAACACCACCGGCGGCATCCTGCTCGAAGAAGGCACCGCCGATTTCCGCGTGACGGCCTGCACCCTGCGCGGCATCCTGGGAAATGGCGTCTGGACGCATTCCCTCTACACGTCGCCGCGGAACGGCCCTGGCGCGATCGAGGACAACCGGTTCGAGACGATCGGGCGCGATGCGGTGCAGGCCGGGCATGCGGTCCGGGTTACGGTCCGGGGCAACACGGGTGCGGCGATCGGGTACCCCAAGGATGCGGTGGACGCGACGCCGGCGGCGCTCGATACGGCGGGCAATGTCGAGGGGAGCACGTACGCGAAGAATCGCTTCGAGAACATCAACGGCAAGTGCATCGACCTCGACGGCTTCCACGATGGCGAGGTCAGCGAAAATTCCTGCAAAGACGTCGGCGGCTACGGAATCGTGCTCAACAACACCAACCCGGACATGCAGTCGCGGAACATCCGGCTGACGGACAACACGCTGGAGAACGTGCTCTACGGCGGGATTTTCGTAATCGGGACCGGCCACGCCGTTGCCCGCAACCATCTGCGGAACCTGAATACCTCGCACTGCGACGGCTGCGGCTACGTGCCGGATGAACCCGATATGCTCGACAGCGGCATTTATCTCGGCCGCAAAGCGGAGCGCCCCGCGCCGGCGCGCGGAAATACGGTCGAGGATAACGAAATCAGCGGCTATAAAATGAAGAGCCGGTGCGTAGGCCGCGCACCAGGGATCGCGGCGGACTGGAACACGGTGCGCGCCAATGTTTGCCGCGAATAGCTAACGTTTGGGCGAAATCTTCGGCTGCGCCCCGCTCTTGACAATCAGGTCGGCGAGCAGCTCCACGGCCTTATCGATCGGGATCACGTTGGCGACCGCAATCGGCGTCCGGCCGCGCGCGTCGCGCTCATCGAGCGGCGCGCCCTTTTCGGCCAGGAAGCGGACCACCTCGCAAATCTGCGCCTGCGTCGAAGTCTGCATGGTGCCGGTCACGGCGGCGTGCATCAGCGTGGCGCCCTGGTCGTTCACCACCTTCACTTCCGGATCGAGCTCGTAGGCGTAACGCACCGCCTCGATGTGCCCGCTGCCGGCCGCGGCCATCAGCAGCGTGCTGCCGTCCTGGGCTTTCAGCTTGGGATCGGCCCCGCCAGCCACGAGCGCCCGCATGGCCTCGACGTGGTTGGCACGCGCGGCCATCATCAGCGGCGTCTGCTCGCCCACGGGCCGGAAGAAGCCACCCCCGCCGCCGCGTCCGCCGAATGTAACCTTATGGGTCCTGGGGTTGGGGTTCGCGCCCTTGGCCAGCAGGGCTTGAATCAGTTTCACATCGCCCGCCTGCGCGGCAAAGTGCAGCGGCGAATTGCCGCCCGGATCGGCCACGTTCGGATCGGCCCCCGCCTCGACCAGCGCCACCGCCGCCGCGTCGCTGTGGTAGGAAGCCGCGACCGTCAGCGGCCGGGTGCCGTCCGGCAGCGAGTAGTTCGGATCGGCGCCCGCGGCCACCAAATTCCGCACGATCGCGCTGTTATTCTTCACCGCCGCGAAGACCAGCGCCGTGAAGCCGTGTTTGGAGACTGCCTTGACGTCCGCGCCCTTCTCGATCAGCAGCTTGACGACATCGGCATGCCCTTCGGCTGCCGCCCACATCAGGGCCGTCTGTCCTTTGCGGGATTCCGCCGCATTGACCGGCGCGCCGTGGGCGATCAGATCGCGCACGGCATCCACGCTCCCGGAATTGGCCGCGATCATGAGCGCCGTCTCGCCATTCCACCGGGCGGCTTTGGCGTCGGCTCCGGCTTCGAGCAGGCTGTGGACCAGCGGCGCATCGCCCGTCGAGCAGGCCAGCGTCAACGGCGTCTCGCCGTATTCGTCCGCCGTATTGACCTTGGCGCCCGCCGCGAGCAGCGCCGCGGCGGATTGGCGATCATCGAGGTACGCGGCCCAGGAGAGCGCCGTCGCTCCATCCGGCTGGGCCTCGTTGACCGGCGCCTTTGCCGAAACCAGGGTGGCGAGCAGCCGGTGATCCCGGCGTTTCACGGCATCGATCAGCCGGAGGTCGGCGGCATTCAGGCAGAAGACT
This sequence comes from Bryobacteraceae bacterium, assembly GCA_035293845.1. Classification (GTDB taxonomy): domain Bacteria; phylum Acidobacteriota; class Terriglobia; order Bryobacterales; family Bryobacteraceae; genus DATGMB01. Next base: position 6,549 of record DATGMB010000003.1, on the reverse strand, counting down.
GCCAAAAGCCCGAGCGCTAAGGCGGGTGCGCACCGCTCCCCGACGGCCGCGGCTCTTTTGCAGGGTCCCATCAGATATCGGTCAGCCGGTCCAGCCGGCCCGTGCTGTCTCCCAGTTTCTCCGGCGCCGGAATGCCGGTCTTGTCCAGCATCGAAAGCAGCAGGTTCGTCATGGGCGTCTCGTTCGGATAGACGATGTGGCGTCCGCCCTTCAACTGCCCGGCAGCGCCGCCCGCCAGCAGCAGCGGCAGATTGTGGTGGGTATGGGCATTGCCGTCGCTGATGCTGCTGCCGTAAAGAATCATCGAGTGGTCGAGCAGCGTGCCGTCGCCATCCGGCGTCTTCGAGAGTTTGTCGAGAAGATAGGCGAAGGTGTCGACGTGATACTTGTTGATCTTCGCGGTCTTTTCGATTTTGACCGGGTCGTTCATGTGGTGCGTGCAGGAGTGGTGCCCGTCGGAAATGCCGATCGCGCGGTAGCTGCGGTTCGATCCCTCGCGCGCCATCATGAAGCTGATCACGCGCGTCATATCGGTTTGCCACGCAATCACGAACAGGTCCATCATGAGCCGGGCGTGCTCCTCGAAGTCCTCGGGAATGCCGGACGGCCGCTCCATGGTCGGGACTTTCATGGTGGCATTCTGCTCTTCGGCGCGCTGGATGCGGCGCTCGATATCCCGCACGGCTTCGAGATACTGGGTCAGCTTGACGCGGTCGCCGGGCCCGAGGTTCGATTCCAGCCGGTCGAGGTCGCCGGTCACGTAATCGAGCACGCTGCGCTGCTCCTTGATGGCACGCAGGCGGGCGGCCGGATCGGTCGAATCGCCATCGCCAAAGAGGCGCTCGAAGAGGGCGCGCGGATTGACCTCCATCGGCAGCGGCGTGACCGGATCGCGCCAGGAAATCGTGTTGGTGTAGGCGCAGCTATATCCGGAGTCGCAATCGCCGGCGAGCTGGGGCGATTCGAGACCGATTTCGAGCGAGCCGAACTGTGTCGCGCTTCCCAAGGCGCGCGCGGCGATCTGGTCCGCGGAGACGCCGGCGTGAATGTTCGCGCCGCCGGTCTTTTTGGGATGGACGCCCGTCAGCCACGTGGCTCCCGCGCGCGCGTGGTCGCCCGCGCCATCGCCCAGCGCGCGGCCGTTGACCTGCGCGAGGCCGCTGAGGACGTTGAGGCGGTCGCGGAACGGCTCGAGCGCCTTCAGGCAGGGGGTGAACTCGAAACCTTTGCCTTCCGCCGAAGGCTTCCAGCGGTCCATGATGATCCCATTCGGCACGTACACGAATCCCATGCGTACGGCCGGCTTGGCGGCGGTTTTGGGGGTGGCCGCAAAGGCCGGCACCATGGCATCCAGGAGGGGCAGGGCTAGGGTGGTACCGAGGCCGCGCAGAAACGCGCGCCGGGGCAGGTGCTTCTTGGTCAGGATCATTGGTCCGGGGTCCTCCTCATTTGAAATGGTGTGCTCTGGACGATGGCGGTTACCAGGGCGGAAAATTTGTAGCCGTCGCGCGCCGCTTCGCGCGTGATGGAACGGACGGCCGGCTTGTCGTAATACTCCAGGCCGCGGCCGAGCGCGTAAGTCAGCATCTTGTCCACCGTGGTATCGATGAACTCGTCGGCGTGCGAGGTGGCCAGCGCTTTCTTCAACTCCGCCGGCCCATTGAACGTGGTGCCATTCGGCAGGCGCCCGGAGGCATCGATCGGGCTGCCCGCATCCTTGTCGCGCCAGCGGCCCACGCCGTCGAAATTCTCCATCGCGAAGCCGAGCGGGTCCATGCGTGCGTGACAGGAAGCGCAGATCGGATTGGCGCGATGCTGCTCCATCTGCTCGCGGGCCGTCAACTGCCGGCCGTCCTTGCCCTCGGGCTTCAATTCCGGGATATCGGGCGGGGGCGGCGGCGGAGGCGTGCCCAGCAGGTTCTCCAGAATCCATTTGCCGCGCTGCACGACCGAGGTGCGGTTGGGGTACGACGTTACGGTCAGAATGCTTCCCTGCCCCAGCAGCCCGCCACGGTTCGGATTCGTGAGGGTCACTTCACGGAACTGCGAGCCGTAGACGTTCGGCACCCGGTAGTGCTCGGCCAGCCGCTGGTTGAGGAAGCTGTAATTGGCGTCCAGCAGTTCCAGGATGCTGCGGTCTTCCCGCATGATGTGCTCAAAAAAGAGCTCCGTTTCCGTGCGGAAGGCCTGCCGCAGGCCGTCGTCGAATTCGGGGAAGATTACCGGATCGGGCTTGGCGATCGCCAGGTTGCGCAGCGAGAGCCACTGGCCGGCGAAATTCTTCACCAGCGCGTCCGAACGCGCATCGGCGAGCATGCGGCGCACCTCGGCCTGCAGGACCGCGGGATCGTGCAGCTTGCCCGCTTCGGCATCCTCGAGCAGAGTCGCGTCCGGGATGCTGCTCCACAGGAAGAACGAGAGACGGGAGGCCAGCTCCAGATCGGAGATCCGGTACACCGTGCCGGGCGCGGCGCCCTTGGGATCGCGCTCGACGCGGAAAATGAAATCGGGCGAGACCAGCAGAGCCGTAAGCGCCTTCTGGATGCCGCCGTCGAAATCCGCACCGTCCCGGCGGGCCGCGGCGTAGAAGGCAACCAGCGGCTTTACATCCGCCTCGGTGACGGGACGGCGGAACGCGCGGTGGGCGAGCGTCTTGAGAATGGTCCCGGCACAGGACTCTTCCGCCGCCGCCGCGGAAGGCCGGCAGACGAAGATGCGCTGGCGGCTGGCCGTATCGCCACGGCCGGTGGCATTATACGGACCCGCCACTGTCACTTTATCCAGAACGGGCACCGTGGCGCCCGGCGGCGGATGCTCCTCGAACCGTTTAATGCTCACGCCATCCAGCCGCACATCGGCCTCGACCGGCAGCGATGGCGGAAGCTCGGGCGCAGGCCCGCGGCGCGGCGCGGGCGATTCGATCTCCGGCTTGGTAGACTCCCGCGGGAATGTGACCCCCAGGGTGCGCCATCCGGCCTTGACCGGAAGCCGGATCTCTTCAGGCGCAGCCTGCTTGCCATCGAACGGCGATGAGAAACGAAGCCGGATCACGTACTCGGCATCCACCGGAAAATAGTAGTGGACGGAGAGGCCGCCGGCGGAATCGAACGGCAGGTCATCGCTGACGCGCTCGTTGCGGCGCCCGCGCGGCGCCGCGAATTCGACGATCTCCGGCTTGATCGAAAGATCCCCCACCGCCAGGCGCGCCACCTTGCGCGCGGCGGACATATAGCGTTCGAGCAATACCGGCGAGACGCTCAGCACGTCCGCGATGTTGTCGAAACCGTAGCCGGAATCGTCTACCGGCAGCATGCTCCCGGCATCGATATCGAGGGCCAGCAGATCGCGGATGGCATTGCTGTATTCGGCGCGGTTCAGACGGTGAATGGCCGGGCGGCCGGGATTGGGATGCGCCGCCGCGGCGCGGTCGAGCGCCGTCTCGAGCGTCTTGACGAATGCTGCAGAAGCTTCGGCCGGCGGGCGCGGCAGCGGCGGCGGCGGCATTTCGCCGGTCCGCACCTTGCGCAGCGCGCGTTCGAGCACTGGAGCGGCATCGCCAATATGCGACAGATCGATACCTTCCAACACGACCCCAGCGGTGTGCACCTTGGCGCTGTGGCACATCACGCAGCGCTGCTGTACCAGGAACTGGTTCGGATCCGGCGCGCCTCCCGCGGCATCGGCCGCAAAAGCCGGGCAGACCGCCAGCGTGGTCGCGGCGGCGAGGCAGGCGAACGCGTTCGGTCCCCTCAACCGTTCCTCCAGAGAAATTTCTAATCTATTCTGATTCAGTCTGTTAACAAGGTCAATACGAAAAAACAGGGAATGTACCCGGAATCCCTGTGACGCCGGACACGGCTGGCTGCGGACAACCAGCTTTCTCCGCATCCGGAAATTCACGTTAACGTCACGGGAATGAAACGCTTACGGCGCGATCCTGGAAATGTGCCGGCGTGGAAGCCACCGATCCGGGTGGCGAGCGGAATTCTGATCTTTTTTCTGAGCTCCTTTGGCCAGCAGACGCCGGCGGAGCGGTGGATCGGGGAGGGCCATTGGAAACGGGCCCGGGCGGCCGTCGAAAGCCGCATCCGGGAAGCCCCGGATGACCCGCTGGCGAACTTCCTGCTCTCGCAGGTGCGGGCCGCCTTCGGCGACCGCACCACGCCGCTTGCGCTGGCCGAGCGCGCCGTGACGCTCGACGGCCGCACCGCCAAGTACCACCGGCAGGTGGCGGAGGCTTTGGGCGTGATGGCGCAGCATTCCAACAGCTTCCAGCAGCTTCTGCTGGCCCGCCGCTTCCGCACGGAAATCGACGCAGCCCTCGCGCTTGACCCGCGCGACGTTCAGGCCAACCGCGATCTGCTCGAGTTCTACCTGCTCGCACCGCGCATCGCCGGCGGCAGCCGCCGCAACGCTGCCATGACCGCCGATCGCATCGCCGCGATCGATCCCGCCGAGGGATTCCTTGCCAAAGCCCGCATCGCCGCCTACGAAAAGCAGCCCGCGCAGGCCGAAGCGTTCCTCAAGAAAGCCGCCGAAGTGCGGCCGGCGAGCTACCGCGCGGCCATCGCGCTGGCCGAGTTTTGTCTGGCGCCCGAGCATCCCGACCTGTCCGCCGCCGAGGCCGCCGCACGCGAGGCCCTGCGCATCGACCCGGGACGCGCCGATGCGTACGCCGCGCTCGCCGCCGTCTATGCCGGCCGCGGCGCGTGGGCGGATCTCGACGCCACGCTCGCGGACGCCGCGCGCGAAGTCCCCGACGACCGCTACCCGCTCTACCGCGCCGCCGAAACCCTGCTCGCCCGTATCGAAGGCATGGACCGTGCCGAACGTTACCTGCGCGCCTACATCGCCCAGGAGCCCGAGGGCAACCGGCCGTCCCTCACCGAGGCGCGCCGGGCGCTTGACCGCATTCCTCGGCCGGCAGACGCAGGCGCGCCGCGGCCATTACTCCCGAGAGGCCACCCCGATGAAGCCTAAGATTGCGCTCGTCTATATCGACTCCGGCGGCGGCCATCGCGCGGCCGCCGAGGCCCTGAACAGCGTCATCCGCGACCAGCAGAGGCCCTGGAACGTGCAGATGCTCAGTATCCAGAATCTGCTCGATGAGATCGACTTCATCCGCAAGTTCGCCGGCGTCCCCTTCCAGGATGTTTACAACATCATGCTGCGGCACGGCTGGACGCTCGGCACCGGGCAGATCATCCCCGTGATGCACCTGCTGATCCGCCTGTTTCACGATTCCGAGGTCGAAGTGCTCGCGCGGCACTGGGGAGAGATTCGCCCGGACCTGGTGGTCTCGCTCATTCCACACTACAATCGCGCGATGAAGGAAGCGCTCGAGCGCGCGCTGCCCGGCACGCCCTTCGTCACCCTGATGACCGATCTCGTGGATTACCCGCCGCACTTCTGGATCGAGCCGATGGACCAGCACGTGATCTGCGGCTCCGGGCGGGCGGCTGAACAGGCTGCCGAGCTGGGCATGCCAGCCGACCGCATCCTGCGGGTTTCGGGCATGATCCTGCATCCGCGTTTCTATGCGCCGCTGGTCCTGGACCGGCGGGCGGAGCGCGCGCGCCTCGGCCTCGATCCGGACCGGCCCACCGGCCTGGTGCTGTTCGGCGGCGAAGGGTCGAACGAGATGCTGCGTATCGCGCGCGCGCTCAACCCGCCCGAGGCGGGCGTGCAGCTCATTCTGCTGTGCGGCCGCAACCAGGCGGTGGCGGAAGAACTGCGCGCGATCGAGAAGCGCGTGCCGATGTTCGTCGAAGGCTTCACCCGCGAGGTGCCCTATTACATGGAGCTGGCCGATTTCTTCATCGGCAAGCCCGGGCCCGGCAGCATCAGCGAAGCGTTGGCCAAGCGCCTGCCCGTGATCGTACAGCAGAACGCCTGGACCATGGCGCATGAGCGCTACAACGCGCAGTGGGTCGAGGAACAGGGCGTCGGCATCGCGGTGAAGAACTTCGGCGGCGAGATCCGCGATGCGGTGCGGCGGCTGCTGGAGCCGGAGACTTACCGCCGCTGCCGCGAGCGGGCGGCGGCGATGCGCAACCGCGCGGTGTACGAGATTCCGGACCTGCTGGAAGGCATCCTGGCCTCAGGCAGGGGCGGGAGGAACCCGGCGCGGCTGACGGCTCCCGAGCACGCGGCGCTCCGCGAAACGCGCACCGAAGGCGGGGGCACTCTGGTCAGCCGCTGCGCTCCTTGACGATGGTGGTGGGACTTCTCACCCGCGCCTCGCCCGTGATGTTTATTAACGACTACCAATCGATCATACCGACGGATGCGCGGGAAATGCATCGCCGGGTTCTTCGTCGTTTATGGCGCGGCCGGCAAGAGGAGTTGCACCTCCTGCCCCCTCCGAGTCCGCTCGGAGACGATCTGGAGCGCTTCGTCAAAGCGTGAGTGCCTCGTGTTCTGTAAGAGCTGCTCCCAATGAACCAGACCGTAGGCGATCTTCCGGTCGTCGGCCGCCAGGTCGAGCTCTCCCGTCCAGATCCGTTGATGAAAGTCCCCGAATGCGGGCACCTCATCGGTGGAAGGGAG
>DATGMB010000002.1:0-16198 GCA_035293845.1 Bryobacteraceae bacterium | reverse complement strand
CCAGCGCGGCGCCCGCAACCTGCAGCATGACGTCGACGACCTCAATGCCGAGCTCCAGCAGGAAGAAGGCAAGATCATGCAGGATATGGCCGTGAAGATGGACGAGCTGATCCAGAAGTACGCCAGGAAAAATGGCTTCGGGATGGTGCTCGACGTCAGCAGCCAGCAGACGCCGGTGCTCTGGGCGGATGCGGGGTCGAACATCACGGCGGAGATCGTAAAGGAGTACGACGCAGCGTATCCGGCCAAGGCGGCCGTTCCGGCGGCGGCCGCGGCGCCGAAGACGGGCGCCAAGTAGCCGCAGCGCCGGGCTGCCCTTACTGCGGCGGCCGGGGCAGATGGCGGATCGGCTCGCCGATCGAACCGGTAAGCCTGGCGATTCGCTCTTCGCTGGCCTTGCCGGCGTCGGCGTACTGCTGGAAGCGGTGCTCGGTTTGCTCCTGATACTGCTGGAGCTGCTTCGTCAGGTGTCCGATGGCGATGCGGGTTTCAATGGCGAGTTCGTCAATGTGCCGCTGTGTTTCGCGCCAAAGCGTTTTGTACTCATCACGATCCTTGCGGCGCTCCTCGGCGAGAGCGGCCGTAACGTGCTCGATGCGTTCCAAGCGGGCAGCGATGTCCTTTTCTTCCATTGGGCTCTTTTTCAGTTTACGTTATATAGCGGTGCCTCAGAGCGACCGCTACATCGCCAGTTCCTTCGTCAAAAACGCCAGCCGGTCCGCCCATTCATCGATGATCTTGGCGACCGGCTTGCCCGCTCCATGCCCGGCGCGCGTCTCGATGCGGATCAGGATCGGCCGCGGCGCAGCCTGCGCCGCCTGCAGCGCCGCTGCGTATTTGAAGCTGTGGCCGGGCACGACGCGGTCGTCGTGATCGGAGGTCGTGATCAGCACGGCCGGGTACTTGCCCCCCGCGCGGATGTTGTGCAGCGGCGAGTAGGCGCGCAGCACTTGGAAGTCCGCCGGGTTCTCCGGCGAGCCGTATTCATCCACCCACAACGCGCCGACGGTAAATTTGTTGAACCGCAGCATGTCCATCACGCCGACGGCTGGCATCGCGGCGCCGAACAGGTCCGGCCGCTGGTTCAGCACCGCGCCGACCAGCAGTCCGCCGTTGCTGCCGCCGTAGATGGCCAGCTTGGGCGTCGAGGTGTAATGGTTGGCGATCAGCCACTCGGCGGCGGCGATGAAATCGTCGAACACGTTCTGCTTGTGGGCGCGTTTGCCGGCCTCGTGCCAGGCATCGCCGTATTCGCTGCCGCCGCGCAGGTTGGCGGAGGCCCAGATGCCGCCCATCTCCATCCACGCCACAATCGCCGGGTTGAAGGCGGGCAGCGTGCTGACATTGAACCCGCCGTAGCCGTAAAGGATCGTGGGATTCTTCCCGTCGCGCGCAATTCCCTTGCGATGCACCAGGAACATGGGGACGCGCGTGCCGTCCTTGCTGGTGTAGAAGACGTGTTCGGTCTCGAAGCGGGCCGGGTCGAAGCTGAGCTTGCTCTGCCGCACCGGGACGGCCGCGCCCGCCTCATCCACGCGGTAGAACGCGAGCGGCGCGGTGTACGTCGTGAAGCCCATAAACATTTCGGAGTCGGTCCCGAGGCCCGGGTCGAATAGTGCGGTCCCCACGCCCGGCAGCGCCACGTTCTTCACGAGCTTGCCATCGAGGGTGAACACTTTCACTACGCTGGTGGCATCCTTCAGGTACGAAACGGCCAGGCGGCCGCGGTAGAGGTGCGCCTGATCGATCGCTTCCGGCTGCTGCGGCACGATCTCGCGCCAGTGTTCGCGCTCCGGCCGTGCCACATCGATGGCGATGACGCGGCCCTTCGGCGCCTGATCGGTGCTCTGAAAATAAAAGACCGGGCCCTGGCTGCCGAGCAGGTTGTAAGCCGCTTCGAGTTTCGGGATCAGCTCGACCGTCTTCGGCGACGCCGCCCGCAGGTCCTGATAGAAGACCAGGTTTTTTCCGAAATCGCCGGTGTCGACGGAGATTACGAGATACCGGCCGTCATCGGTGACGCCGGGGGCGAACATCCACTTCGGGTGGTCCGGGCGTTCGTAGATCAGGCGGTCGGCCGATTGCGGCTGGCCCAGCCGGTGCAGGTAGAGCCTGGCGTTTTCATTCTGCGCGCGCAACGCTTCGCCCTGCTTCGGCTCGGGGAACCTGAGGTAGTAGAACCCGCGCTGGTCGGGCGCCCATGCCACCGGCACGAACTTCGACCAGTGGATCTCGTCCGGAAGGTCCTTGCCGGTTGCGATCTCGCGGACGCGCCACACCGCCCAGTCGGAGCCGGCTTCGGCGACGCCGTAGGCGAGCAGCTTGCCGTCATTGCTGGGCTCCCAACCCGTGAGCGCGGCGGTGCCGTCGGCGCGGAGCGTGTTGGGGTCGAGCAGCACGCGGCCGGCTTCTTTCAGGCTGTCCGCCACGTAGATCACGTTCTGGTTCTGCAACCCGTCATTGCGGGAAACCAGATAATGCGGCCCCGCCTTGCGGGAAACCAGATAATGCGGCCCCGCCTTCTGCACGGAGGCGTACCGCTCGTAGTTGTACAGCGTGTTCAGCCTCTCGCGCAGCGCCGCTCGCCGCGGTATGCCCGCCAGGTATCCCTGAGTGACCTTATTTTCGGCCGCCACCCAGGCCGCCGTCTCCGCGGAATCGGTGTTTTCCAGCCAGCGGTAGGGATCGGCGACTTTCGTTCCGTTGTAGTCGTCGACGGTGTCGCCTTTGCGCGTGGCGGGATAGTGTATGGTTTGAGCGGCCAGACCGAGCATAGTTGCAGCCAGCAGGACGGCGTACTTCACGGATGTCCTCCTCGGACTATTATGACGCCCGGCCCTGGAAAACAGGCGGATTGCCGGTCCGGCCGCTATCCCAGCGATTGGATCAAGCCGCGGATATAACCGTAACAGAACGCGAACGATTGCAACCCGCCGGGATCGTCCGGGGCCTGCGGCACATGGTCGGGCATCAGCATGTACGGATAGCCGACCTCGCGATAGACCTGGATCGCCTTGACGAAGTCGACGTCGCCCTCGTCCGGGTACACCTCCAGGAAATCGTCGCGGTGGCCGCGGATATTCCGGAAATGCACGTTGAAGATCTTCTGGCGCGAGCCGAAATACCGGATCACGTCGTAAATCTCCTGGCCGGGGTCGCGCAGCATTTCGGACACCGTTCCCTGGCAGAAATTCAGGCCGTGGTACGGGTTTTCGTGAATGCTGATAAACTTCTTCAACCCGTCCACGGTGCCGAGCACGCGTGTTACACCCTGGTAGCCTTCGGGCGGCACGCCGGGATCGTGCGGATGGCAGGCGATCCGCACCTTGTATTCATTCGCTACCGGAACCACGCGCTCCAGGAAGTAGGTGATGCGCTCCCAGGCGGCATCGGCATCGACGCGCCCGGCGCGGGTTAGCGGCGTGGCGGGGTGCGCGTCCTTGAGGCGCCAGGTGCTGTACGTGGCGTCGCCGCGCCCTGGTGTGCGCTGCGGGAGCCGCAGAACCCCGAGGATGCTCATGTTGTACTTGATCGACGGGATGCCGGCCGCCGCGCAATTGCGGATGAACGTCTGCAGGGCTTCGATGTCGCGGTCCCGCTCCGGGCTCTGGGCCAGCATGATGGCGGGATGCTTTTCGCGGTCGATATGGCTCGAGGTGAGAAACGGCGGCGCGGCACAATCGACCGTGACTCCGAATTTGCCCGCGATCTCCTGCATCCGGTGCAGCTCGTCCACGGTGGCATAGAGGCGGCCGCCGGGAATTTCCGGATAGCCGCAGATGTTGCGTACGCCGTAGCGCGCGAGAAACGCCACATGCTTTTCGCTGGTCGGCGCGCTCTGGCAGCCCAGTTTCATCAGCGGCGGATTGGGCGCGGGCGCGGCCGGCGCCGGCCGGACGGCTGCCGCAGCGGCGGTCGAAGCGAGAAAACGGCGGCGGTTCATGGGATCTCCTGGGGGAGATCATACAACGGCGCGCAGCGGCCAAATGCAAGTACGCTACAATTCCCTGAATAGCATTTGAAAATCGTAATGGGATCGGGTCTCCAAACCGGCCGCAGCAGGCACCGTCTTGCGGTCGCCCTACTGGCGATTGCCGCCATTGCCGCCGGAGGATGGCTGGCCGCGGCGCCGCGCCCGATCGATCGCACCCTGAAAGTCGGATTTCAGAATTCGCCGCCGTATCATTTCCCCGGCCGCGACGGGCAGGCCGATGGTCCGGCGGTCGAGATGCTGAATATGGCCGCGCGGCGGCTGGGCATCCGGCTGCAATGGGTCTTTTCGCCGCAAGGCCCGGAACAAGCTCTCGAGACCGGCGCCGTGGACCTGTGGCCCGTCGTCGCGGATCTTCCCGAGCGGCACGGCCTGATCTACATCAGCGCGCCATACGCCCGCATGACGTATAGCCTGCTCGTCCCGGCGCATCTGCCGGCGGCGGATGCTTCCGCGCTCGCCGGGCAGAAAATCGCGGTGAGCCGCATCTCGAGCGATGGGCGGATCGCCCGGCAGTACCTGCGCGCCTCGACCGTCGTGCCGGTCGCGACGGTCTCGGACGCGATCGATGCCGTCTGCAAGGGAACGGTGGCGGGCGGGCTGGTGTCGCTCAACGTTTTCGCCAGCATCGCCCTGCCGGACTGCCCGGCGGGGACGCTCCGCACACTGCCGATTGAGGGCGCTGCCTTCTGGTTCGCGGTCGGCGCCGATCTCCATCGCGCCGATGCCGTCCGCGCCGCCGATCGATTGCGCGATGAAATCGGCGCCCTGGCCGATGAAGGCGAGCTGGCGGTGGTCGACCTGCGCTTCAACACCAAGCTCACGCAGGAGGTCAACACCGTTTTCCTCTACCGGCGGGCGCGCTTTTACTCGCTCGTGTTCCTGGTCCTCCTTGCCATCCTCGTTCCCACGCTGGGCGCGACCATCCTGCTCGCCCGCCGCCTGCGCGCGGCGCAGCGCCAGGCGGAGGCCGCCAGCTATGCAAAAAGCGCGTTTCTGGCCGCCATGAGCCACGAGATCCGCACTCCAATGAACGGCGTCATCGGCATGACCGGCCTGCTGCTCGATAGCAACCTGACCGCCGAACAGCGGGAATTTGCCGAGACAGTGCGCTGCTCCGCCGAAAGCCTGCTGAACGTCATCAACGACATCCTCGATTTCTCCAAGATCGAGGCCGGCAAGCTGATCGTCGAATCCTCGCCCTTCGATCTGCGGACCGTGATCGAAGAGGTGCAGGAGATCCTGGCGCCGCGCGCCGAAGAGCGCAAGCTCGACCTGGTGCTGCATTATTCGCCCTCGCTGCCGCGGTATTTCATCGGGGACTCCGGCCGGATCCGGCAGGTGCTCACGAACCTGATCGGTAACGCGGTCAAATTCACGGAGCACGGCCATGTGCTGGTCGCCGTGACCCGCGTCGGGCAGGAGGGCCGCCGCGCGGTCATGCGCGTCGCCGTCGAGGATACCGGCGTAGGCATCGCCCCGGAGATGCAGGGGCTGATTTTCGAAAAATTCAGCCAGGTGGATAGCGGCACGACGCGCAAGTACGGCGGCACCGGACTGGGCCTCGCGATTTCGAAGCAGCTCGTCACCCTGATGGGCGGCTTGATCGGCGTCGAAAGCAAGCCGGGCGAAGGCTCCACGTTCTGGTTCACGCTGCCGCTGGAGCTTGATGCCGAGGCGCGGCCGGAGCCGGCGCCGCTTTCCGAACTCCGCGGCCGGCGCGTGCTGATCGTCGATGATAACGAGGTGAACCGGCGCGTCCTCGACGAGCAGATTGCCAGTTGGCACATGCGCTGCCGCAGCTTCGCCTCGGGCGAGCCGGCGCTGGCCGAGCTGCGCGCCGCCTTCGAGGCTGGCGACCCCTATGATTTCGTGCTGCTCGACTACCAGATGCCCGTCATGGACGGCGCGGCGGTCGCTGCCGCCATTAAGGCCGATCCCAGCCTGGGCCAGACGGTGGTGATCCTGCTGACCTCCATCGGGCATATCGGCGAGCTGCGCAGCGGGGATCCGGTTCCGGTGGATGCGTCGCTGGTCAAGCCGGTCCGCCAGTCGCAGCTTCTCAACGCCATGTCGACCGCGTGGTCGCACCGGACCCCGGCCGCGGCCCCCGCGGACTCCGCGCCACAGCCGGCCGAAGCCCCCACCTATGCGGGCGCCGGTCTGCGCGTCCTCGTCGCCGAGGATAACGTGGTGAACCAGAAGGTGGCGGCGCGCATGCTGGAGAAGATGGGGCTCCGCGCCGATATCGCCGCGAACGGCAAGGAGGCCGTCGAAATGGTCGAGATGCTCCCGTACGACCTCATCTTCATGGATTGCCACATGCCGGAAATGGACGGCTACGCTGCTACGGCTGAGATCCGCCGCCGCGAAAACGGCGGCCGCCGCGTGCCCATTATCGCCATGACCGCCGAAGCCATGGAAGGCTCGCGCGAAAACTGCCTGCAGGCCGGCATGGACGACTACGTGCGGAAGCCGGTCACCCGCCAGGAGCTCGCCGAAGCTCTGCGCCGCTGGCTGCCTCCCGCCGCTGCGGCGCGACCGGCGCAATCAGAGGCGTGACCGTAAACCCGCGGTGTGGCCCGGGGGTGCCGCGCCGAGCCCCGCATGCACGGCGAGGATCGCGGGAATCCACATGACCGCCGACGCCAGTCCGACGCGCAGGCTGCCGGAGGCCGTCGAGACCGCGCCCACCAGCGCCGGGATCGCGGCGCCGCCAAGTCCTGCGGCGGAAAATACGAGGCCGGAGACGGCGCCGCCCGAAAGGTCGGCGTACTCCGCAACCACCACCGGAAAGACCGGGGCCATCCCGAAACCCGCCAGGATGCTGCCCGCGACCATGGCGCCGGCACCCGCGCCGCTTAAGAGCGCACCGGCGCCCAGCATCGCGAGGCCGAGGCCCACGGGCGCCAGCGTTCGCGGTGGCAGCCGGTTCAAAGCGAGCGGCGACGCCGCGCGGCCCGCGAGGATCGCGGACCAGAATATGGCCGGCAGCACCGCCCACAGCCCCGCAGCCGCCGCGCTGCGCGAGGCGTAGGTGGAAACCCAGCCGGAGACCGCCGTCTCCACTCCGACGTACAGGAACAGCACCAGCGCGAAGCGGAAGTGCGGCAAACCCGCCGGCTCGCCGCCCGGGCTTGCCGGCGCGAAACGCGGGTTCGCGCCTCGCACCCCGACCGTGAGCGCCAGAGCCGCGAAACCCGCCGCCACCGCAGGAAGAAAGGCCGGTCCGAGCTTCGCCACCAGCGCCGGCGCCGCCACCGCTCCAATGCTCCAGCACATATTCAGCCAGAGGAGCCCGCGCGCGCTGCGGCCGCCGGAAACGGCCGCGATTGCGAGGTTCGACCCGGTCACGGCCACCCCCAGCCCGCAGCCGTACAGCGCCACCGCGCCCAGCGCCAGGGGCCAGGATGGCGTCATGCACCCCGCCGTGCCCGCCGCCACCAGCGCCAGCCCTATCGCCACGGCGCGCCGGTACCCGAGCCATTTCCCCAGCGCCGGCGCCGCCGCCGAAAGCCCGACCGACGCCAGAAACTGCGCCGCGAACAACAGCCCGGCGCGCGCGTCGTCCAGCCCCCATCGCAATTCGAACCCCGGCATCAGCGGCCCGAGCATGGTGGTCGCCACTCCGGTCAGAACGAACGCTAAGTAGATCCGCTTCACTCTGGACTCGGGGCAGTCGATTCGCGCACCACGAGCTCCGGCTCCAGGCTCTGTTCGCAGGGTTCGTCCGCCTCCGGGTGGGCGATCCGATCGAGAAGCGTTTCGGCCGCCACGAAGCCCATGCGCGCCAGCGGCTGCCGCACCGTCGTCAGCGACGGATTGTGGAAGCCCGCGCTCATGACGTCATCAAAGCCCAGCACGGAGACATCCTCAGGCACGCGGCGGCCGCTTTCGATCAACGCCCGGACGGCGCCGATGGCGGAGATGTCGTTGAACGACCACAGCGCGCTGAACCCAAGGCCCGCGCCGATCAGCCGGCGCGTGGCGCAGTAGCCGGTCTGCGGGGACGGAGAATCGCCCTCCAGCCGCAGGACCAGGCGGTCGTCGATCTCGAGTTGCAGCCGGCCGGCCGCGGCGCGGATCGCGTTCCAGCGGACTTCGGAATCCGAGCTGAACGCCTGCCCCTGCAGAAAGGCGATGCGGCGATGGCCCAGTTCAAGCAGGTGGCGCAGCCCGAGCTCGGCGGCGCGGTCGTGGTCGAGAACGATGTTCGTCACGCCGCGGATGCGCTGATGGCCCGAGACCGTCACCGCCGGCACCGGCAGCGGGCCGCCGAGCGGCGTATCCACCGCGATCACGCCTTCCACGCAGCGCTCATAGAGCAGGCGCGGGGCGCGTTCCAGGAGATCGGGTTTATGGCGGTGGCTGGTGACCAGATAGACGAAGCCGCGCTCCAGCAGGCACTCCTCGATGCCGGAAAGCACCAGCGATGCGTAGCCTTCCGCCAGCTCCGGCACCATGACGCCGACCAGGTAGGTGCGCTGCGAGCGCAGCGAGCGGGCGAAGAAATTCGGGCGATAATTGAAGCGCTTGGCCGCAAGAAAAATGCGCTCCTGCGTCTCCTTGGGAATGGACGCCGCCGCGGGCGAGCCGTTGAGCACCAACGATACCGTGGTGGGGGAGAGGCCCAGATGTTTTCCGAGCTCCCGCAGGCTGGGGGAGCGACTCGATTCCCGTTTCGATGCCACTGCCGCGAGTGTGCCACATCCCGGCCGCGGACGCAACGCCTTGACACCCATCCGCGCGTGGGTTACATTTTCCGTAAAACGTTTTACCCAACACCGGAAGCCGATGCCCGGAGCGCCCGCGGTCCGGCGCAACTGCAAAAGACACGATATGCTTACCCGCAGAGCCATGCTCGCCGCGACCTGCGGCGCCCTCGCCTCCTCCTCCGCCGCCGTCTCGAAGGACGATGACCGCTTCCTCGAGGATCTCTCGCGCCGCTCGTTCGAGTACTTCCGAGACTATACCGACCCCGATACCGGCATGGCGCGCGGCCGCGCCCGGGCCGATGGCGCGCCCTACGCCGAAAACCGGCGCGATATCGGCAGCATCGCGGTCACCGGCTTCGGTCTGGCGGGCTGGTGCATCGCGGCCGAGCGCGCTTGGGTGGCACCCGCCGAGGCTCGCCGGCGCGTGCGCAACGCGCTCGCTTTCTTCGCCGACCACGCCCCGCAGCACAAAGGCTGGTTTTTCCATTGGATGAATGTGCGCACCGGCGAGCGCACCGGCGTCCTCCAGGACAGCGCCAAAAAGAGCGAGCTTTCCTCCATCGATACGGCGCTCTTGATGGGCGGTATTCTCACCGCCCGCGGGTATTTCCAGGATGACGACGAGATCCGCCGCCTCGCGACCCGCATCTACGAGCGGATGGATTTCCAGTGGATGCTGAACGGCGATCCGCTGCTCCTTTCGCACGGCTGGACGCCCGAGGCCGGCTTCCTCAAAGCCCGCTGGGCTCGCTACAGCGAGTTCACGATCATCTACCTGCTTGGCATCGGCTCGCCCACGTCGCCGATTCCCGCCGAATCCTGGTACGCCTGGGAGCGGCCCGAAAACGTCTACGGCGATTACCGCTTCATCGGCCGCTCGCCGCTGTTTACGCACCAGTATTCGCACGCCTTCGTCGATTACCGCGGACGCCGGGAGCAGCGCGATAGCAAGATCGACTGGTTCCAGAATTCGATCCTCGCCACCCGCGCGCATCGGCAGTTTTGCATCGATCTGGCCGCCGAATTCCCGGGTTATTCGGCCAATATCTGGGGAATTACCAGCTCCAACAGCGAGCACGGCTACAAGGCCTGGGGCGGCCCGCCGCGCAACAAAGCCATCGACGGCACGGTCGTCCCGTGCGCTCCCGCCGGCTCGCTGATGTTCGCGCCGGACATCTGCATTCCCGCGTTGCGTGCGATGCAGGAGAAATACGGCGCGAAGATCTACGGCCGGTACGGTTTCACCGACGCCTTCCATCCCACCACCGGCTGGGTATCGCCGGACGTGCTGGGGCTCGACATCGGCATCACGCTGCTCTCCGCGGAAAACCTGCGCAGCGGCAATGTGTGGAAGTGGTTGATGCGGAATCCGGAGATCCCGGCGGCGCTGGAGAAGGCGGCGGTGTAAGCGCGCCTGCCGTTACTCGAACGTGTATGTAATTCTCCAGCGATCTTCCTTCCCCGGCTCCGCGTGGACGCGCACGTACGCCTCGGGGCACACCGTCGTCCGGATCGACCAGAAGTTGAGCCGCGCGATCGGCCGGTCTCCCACCTGCCGCACGCGCGCGCCGGTCTTGCGGTTCTCGACCGTGAAATCGTAGTCCGCCACCTTGTCCGAAAAGCCCTTCAGCCATCCGGAGACGGTGGCGCCCTTGGGCAGTTCCTCGCGGTAGACGATCTCATTGCCGCGCAACTCGCCCTGCGGTCCGTGCCATGCCGACTCCGGCTGCGGCTCGAAGGGGAAGCGCACCACAAGATCCGGCCCGGTCGGCTGGGCATCCAGCATATAAAAATCGTGGTTGAACACCTGCGTGTCGAGCGCCGCCGCGCCGGTGTTCTTCAGGCTGTGATCGAGGACCATTTGGTTTTTCACCAGCCGCACGGTCTTGCGGTAAATATACGTTCCCGGCAGTTCCTGCGTGAATTCGACCCAGTCCGGCCCGCTGCGCACGCTCCATTTGCCGCTGTCCAGGATTTCATACGTGCGGAAATCGTTGACCCGCGCCTCCTTCGGCTTGGCCAGCCAGCCGACGCCGATCCGCAGAAACCGGCCGCCCTCCGGCGCCGTCTCATAGCCGATGGCCTGGAACGACTCCACCGGCCCGGTGATGGAATCGTGGAGCTTCGGGTCGTACCGGTCGAACCACTGGCCGAAATAGCTGTGCTTTTGCGAATCGAGCGACGCAATTACGCCCGACCAGTCGAACCGCGTGGCGCGGTAATACCCGGTTTCCGCGTCCGGCAGATACAGCCTGGCGCGCAGCGCGCCGTTCGAGATCTCGACCTGCGGCGGACCGGCCGCCAGCGCGGCGGCGGAAAAGAGCAGCAAACCCATTGCCGGTATTCGCATGCAGATTATGTTATCGAATCGGGTGTCCGGGCACAGGTGTAAGATTGAGTTGACTCAAAGCCGCTGAGAGGGAGGCGCCGCATGAAAAAGTGGATTCTGATTTCGCTCGCCGCCGGCGCGATGTTCGCCGATGGAGAGCGCGGCATCCGGCCCCGTCCGGACGCCGCCGATTACCCGAACCATCAGAACGGCGCGGCCGCCACGGTTGGCGTCGCGATGCTCACGCCCGAGCAGGCGCGCAAGCAGTTCGCGGCCGACCTCAATAAACTCGGCTATCTCGTGGTCGAAGTCGGCGTTTACCCCGATTCCTCGAAGAACGTCGAAATCGCAGCCCGCGACTTCGTCCTGCGAGTGACGCCCGAGGGGACCACTTCGCGCCCGGTCAGCGCCAGCGCCATCGCGGCTCAACTGCACAAGCATGAGCCGGCCGCCTCCTCCACCACCGTCCCGGCTAGCCCCGTGCACGTCTCCACCGGCGCCAATATCGGCTACGAAAGCGGCGGCGGCCCGTACGGCCGCGGCGGTGGAGTTTACGGCGGCGGCGGCGTGGGAGTAGGGGTCGGCGGCCCGAATACGGATCCGCGCGTGCCGCCTTCCAGGCCGCCTGCGGCATCCGGCAAGGACGCCGATTCCCTCAGCGTCCAGGTCGACCTGGAAAATCAAGCGCTCCCCGAAGGCAAGATCGATTCGCCGGTGGCCGGCTACCTGTATTTCGTAAAGCCGGTGATGCGGAAGAAGTCTTCGCTCGATCTGACCTGGTATGGTCCCGGTGAACAGGTCCGCGTGCCGCTTTCGGCGAAGTAGTTACCGGTCCCAGCGCCGCGCCGCGAGTTTTTGCGCCACCCGGAACGCGCGGCTTTCCTTCGTTCCGCGCACCATCACCACTGCCGCGTAGCGCGCCAGCGAATCCGCCGGCGGCTTCGCCAGGTTCTCGCACGCCACCACGGCCGCACGGCTTCCCGCGCCAGGAAACACCGCCACGCTGCCATTCGTGAGCGCCAGGAAATCCTCTTCCGGAAATACCGCGCGAGTCCTTGGTCCGCCCGCCAGCGCGATCCGCGCTGCGTCGCGCAGCAGCGCGCCGCGGCCCTTGCGCCGCAGCCGGTCCAGGGATTCGCGCCACAGACGGCCGAACAGCCGCCGCGAGTCCACCGCCCGCGCCAGGAACTTCAGATAATTGATCTCGAGCACGCGATCCAGCTCCGCCTGCGTGTAGTACCGCGAGGTGGTCGCGCGATGCCGGTGCTCCACCACCGCGCCCGCCACGTAGACCGACGGCCATCCCTGCTGCCATGCCCGCCAGCCGAGGTCCATATCCTCGACGTACGCGGGCTCGTACGCTTCATCCACGTTGCCCAGCGCCGCCAGCTTCACCGCGTCGTAGAGCGAGCAGCCGCCGCTGCCGTAGAGAACCCAGGTGCCGTCCTCGCCCGCGAGCGGCTCGTCGCACCGCACCGGAAAATCGTCCGGACTCGCCTGCGCCATGACCGCCTTGCCGGTTTCCTCGCGACGCACGCCGGGCGGAAACAGGATTTGCGCCGTCGCGCAGAACAGGTCCGGCACGGTGCCGAACGCCTGCCACAGTGCCGTGAAGAATCCCGGCTGCAGCAGCATGTCATTGTTAAGCAGGCAGACGTGCGAGTAGCGCGCCTCCGCGATCCCGCGGTTCACCGCGCGTGCGAAAGAGAGGGGCGCCGCCGAGATAACGGCGCGGACGTGCGGGTACCGCCCGGCCAGCCACGCCGCCGTGCCGTCGTTCGACCCGTTATCCACTACGATCGTCTCGATCGGCAGGGCGAACTCCTGCGCCGCGATTGGCGGCAGACAGGCCTCCAGCAGCTCGCGCCCGTTGCGGGAGGGAATCACCACGCTGATGCCTTGGCCGCGCGTTGCGGCGGCGGCAACGACGCGGTCCCTGCGCCACCGGGGACGGACCGCGCCGGCCAGCCGCGCGATCCCGTACCAGGCGCTCAAATCAGCTCCGCGACCGCCGCCGGCGCGCCGTGCCACATCGCTAATGCCTGCAGCGCGAACGCGGTCGAGACCGGGTTGCGATAGGGCAGCCATTCGCCTTCGGCGCGTCCGAAGGTCCAACCGCCGTCCGGGGCCTGAAATTCCGCCAGGCGCGCCGCCTCGTGTTCCGCCGCCGCGCGGTCGAGCGGCGCCGCGCCCATCCGGTCCGCGAAAACGCGGACCCGCAGCAATTGCGCGTAAACGTCGGAGCGCTCGAATTCCGGCGCGATCTCCCGGAGGTATCCCGCCAAGCGCTCGATCCCGGCGGCCAGCGCGCCGCGGCAGCGCGCGTCATTCTCCGCCCGCGGAAGCAGGCCCTCCAGGAAGTACGCGAAGGCGTGCAGCCGGTCCATGACGCGCCGCCGCTCGGGGTGTCCGGGCAGGAATCCGTCCGCCGATTCGAGCGCGAAAGCGAGGGCCCGCTCGTACCGCTGCGCGAAATCCGCGCCTGCGCCCGCACAGTGCAGGTCCATCCACCCCATCGCCGATTTCAACTGGTAGCAGCCCGGCGAGGCCGACCAGCGCAGCCCGTCGCGGGCCGCCGGCCGCTTCTCCGGCAACTCCAGAATGGGATGGTAGCCGTCCTCCGCTGCGTAGTCCGCGGCCATGTGGCGCCCGATGCCCGCGGCGGTTTCGAGCAGCGCGCGCTCGCTCGTGGCCCGCCACACCGCCAGCAGGCCGCGCACGATGATGCCGCAATCGAAGAAGTAAGCCCGGTCCGGCGCCGCGGTTTCGAACGGCATGGCGCCCCCTCCGCCGTCCCACGCGGTTGTCAGGAATTGCGCCGCCGCGCGCGCCGCATCCAGGTACCGGCGCTCTCCGCTCAGCCGGTGAAGATAGGTGAGAGCCGACGCCGTATACCCGGTAATTTCCGTCGAAACCGGCGCGTTTCGGCCCAAATCGGTGCGGAAATAGCGGGCAACGCCGCCATCGGAATCCTGAATGCCGGAAGTGAGAAACCACTCGCCGGCGCGGGCAATCTCGGGGAGCAACCCGCTAGTGTAGCATTCACCGCCCGGCGGGATCATTTCCGTCCAGAAACAACATGATGCGCGCGTGGATCTGGTCGCGGACCTGCCGGAATGCCGCCAGCCTCTCGGCTTCGGTTCCGCTCACCGCCGCCGGATCGGGAAACGGCCAATGGATCCGCTTCACATTGGCCGGAAAAACCGGGCACGTTTCTCTGGCGCTATCGCACACGGTGATGACCAGGTCGAGCGCTTCTCCCGTGAACTCATCGACCGGTTTGGAGCGATGGCCGGAAATGTCGATGCCGATCTCCTTCATCACGGCGATCGCTTCCGGCCTGACGTGCGTCGGCCGTGTGCCCGCGGAGTGCACCTCCAGCCGCTCCCCGCCCTCATGGCGCAGCAGCCCCTCCGCCATCTGGCTGCGCGCGGAGTTGCCGGTGCATACGATGAGGACTCGCTTCTTCTGAATCCTGGTCTGCCGGTCGCTCATGTTTGCCGGTCCGCATCCTGCCGGAGGCGTCCGCGGCCCAAGTGGAAGCCAGTTACGAGCAGCATGCCGGCCCGCAGCAGGATTTCGCCACCGGTTTTTGGGCCCGCACGAATCCGCTGTAGAATTTGCCGTCGATCTGTGGAGCGAGGGCGTCCGCATCCAGCCCTTGATCCGCGAGGAATGACCGCGCGTCTTCCGCGCGATAGACGCGTGTCGGTTCGATGCTGACATTCTCGAAACCGGCCGCCGCCAGCTTCGCCTGGTATTCGTTCTCTTCGAGAGCCCCGGCCACACAGCCAACCCAAGCCAGAACGCTCTGCCGGATCTCCGGCAGCATTTCACCGCGAGTCACCACATCGGACACGGCGAAGCGGCCGCCCGGCTTCAGCACCCGGAACGCTTCACGAATCACGCGATCCTTATTGCCGCTGAGATTGATCACGCAGTTGGAGATGATGACGTCGACCGAGTTATCCGGCAGCGGGATGTTCTCGATCTCGCCTTTCAGAAACTCGACGTTCTGCGCCCCGGCTTTGCGCTTGTTCTCGTTTGCCAGCGCCAGCATCTCGTCCGTCATATCGAGGCCATACGCCTTCCCGGTGGGCCCGACGCGCCTGGCGGAGAGGAGAACGTCGATGCCGCCGCCCGATCCAAGGTCGAGCACCGTCTCGCCGGGCTTGAGCTCCGCCAGCGCGGTGGGATTGCCGCAGCCGAGCGAAGCGAGTACCGCGGTTTCAGGCAGCTCGCCGGTCTGTGCCGCATCATAGAGGTTTCCGGTGATCGGATCGGCGCATTGGCCGCCGGAAGGCGCCGCACCGCAGCAACTGCTGCCTCCGCCGCTCGCGGCCCGGAGAGCCGCCTGCCCGTATTTTTCTTTCACGACATCCTTGATATCGGTGCTCACGATTCCTCCTGGTTACTTGCAGAGTTGAACGATCCGGTCCGCCTTGACCGCTTTGGTGCGCGTGCAGCATTCGGAGAAGAGGAACGTCAGAAGTTCCTGCAGCGCCGTGGTATTGGCCGTGTACCGCAGGAAGCTGCCTTCCCGTCTCACATCGATCACGCCCTCGTTTTTCAGCTTTTCGAGATGGTGCGACAGGTTCGAAGCGCCGATCCCCAGCTCCGCCTGGATCTCGCCCGCGACCATCCCCTCCGGGTGCGCGGTCAGCAGGAGCTGCGTAATGCGCAGCCGATGCTCGGCGCCAATGGCGGCGAGCATGTCCGCAAACCGCGTGATGTCTTCGGGGGCCGGCTTCTTCATCTGGTATTCAGTATTTCAAGAAATTATGAAATGTGTCAAGGGCGGGCCAATCGGGATAAGCTGGGTCCTGTATGCAAATCACCTGGCTCGGTCACGGCACCTTCGAGTTCGAACTCCCCTCCGGCCAAACCCTGCTCATGGACCCCTGGACGGACGGCAATCCCGCCTATCCCCAGGGCTACGAAATTCGCCGCGTCGATACGATCTGCATCACGCACGGCCACTTCGATCACATCCATGACGCCGTTCCGCTGGCCCGGAAGTTCTCGCCCGAAGTCTGCGCCATCTTTGAGACGTGCGTGTGGCTGGAGTCGAAGGGAGTCAAGAACACCCGCCCCATGAACAAGGGCGGCTCGCAGAAGCTCGGCGAGATCACCGTCACGATGACCCACGCCGTCCATAGCTGC
>DATGMB010000001.1:0-45017 GCA_035293845.1 Bryobacteraceae bacterium | reverse complement strand
CGCCAGTTGCCCCGGCTTGGCCTCATACTTGGACGCGCACTTGGCCTGGATCTTCTGCGCCCGGAAGATGCCGTCCGGCCCGAGTTTCCCGTCCGCCAGCGCCTCGGCGTGATCCTTGAAGGTGTCCGGCAGCGGGTCGGTGCCCGTATAGTCGACCTTCAGCGTGGAACTCGTGCCGCTATTGTCCTGCGTGATGGTGAACCGTACGCCGCCGTTGACCCGCTGGATCGAGCCGGCCGCCACGAACCCGCCCACTCGAATCCGTTGTCCGTAGGCCTTATCGCCCATCTGCGAGAGCTCGCTGATCGTCTTATAGTAGGTCTTGTTCTCGTTCATTCCGGCCGTCGCCAGCCAGACGAGAGTTCCCACGACCACCGCGATCAAAGCCGCGAACTTGCCGTATTTTTTCATGCCGCTGCCTCTGAATTTCCAGTATATCCCGAAAGGATTGCGGTATATTCGGACATTTTTAGATTTTTTATGCGAGCCCGGCGCGCCCTCGCCGCACGCGGCCGTGAGGCCCGCTAAGTTTTAGAGCCGAACGGGCTTGCGGAATTCCGGGAAATCTCGAAACGGGCCTTGCCGCGCGGCTGTGGCAGCGGCCTCCGGATTTTCCGTGCCGGCCGATTCCTTCAGACTGGCAAATGCCAGGAGCCTCGCGCTGGTCGCAGCAGGCTCCGGATTTCACCCGCCATTGACCGCCAGCACCGATCGACAACTGGCATTCGCCTTTGAACAATCCAACGTTGTCTGCTGTCGTTCTCACTGGCTGGCAGATTGCCAATACTGCGTGGAATCTGCCTCCGTTATGGCGGGAGGAATACAGATAGGAAGTCTGAGAGCTGCAGTGGCCGGTCTGTTGGCAACTGCGGCCGCAGCCGGACAAACCGCTCCCGTGTTGACCGCTCGCGATGCGGTTGCCCTCGCGCTGAAGGGAAATCGCCAGGTGCAGTCCGCCGCACTGGACGTCCTGCGCGCCGGAGAGGAGACCGCGGCGCTGAGGACCACACGCCTGCCGCAGTTTCAAATTTACCTGCTGAGCGGCGAACTTCTGCGTGCGGTCACATTCACCATCCCGCAAGGCGCTTTGGGCACTTTCGCGGCCACCGGACCGATTCCCGCTCACAATCAGACCGTCACCCAGCCGCGCCAGTTTGCCGGGTTCATCCTCGGACAGGTAATGCAGCCGGTTTCCCAACTCTGGAAAATTCGTCTGGCTCTGATCTCCTCGCAGATCCGGGAGGAACTCGCCGGACAGAGATTGCGGCAGAAAAGACAGGAGACGGTGGAGTCCGTCCGTGAACTCTATCAGGAGATCGCGCAATCGCAGGTGGAGATCGAGGCTGCCGAAGCGAACGTCAAGACCCTGCTCGCCCTGCAGACGGAGACCGACCGCCAGCTCGTGGAGATGGCCGTGCTGAAGTCCGACAGTCTGGCCGTTACGGCCCGGCTCAGCCAGCAGCGGTATCAGTTGCTCAAACTTCGGGACACGAGCCAGACGCAAAAGGAATCTCTCAACCGGCTGCTGGGCCGCGATCTCCAAACGGAATTCTCCGTGGAGGTGGAGCCTCCCCCCGCAGCCGAGGAGATCGACTTGCCCGCGGCGCAGAGCCTGGCGCTTCGCCAGCGCCCGGAGATCCAGCAATCCCGCCTTGAGATCAAAGAAGCCGAAACCGAGCTGCGCCGCCAGCATGCGGAGTACATCCCCGATGTCAGCGTGGGCTTCACCTACGCTTCGTTTCCGAATGTGAGCTTCATGCCGCAGAATTTCATGAGCACCGGAGTTCTGCTGCAATGGGAACCCT
This sequence comes from Bryobacteraceae bacterium, assembly GCA_035293845.1. Lineage (GTDB taxonomy): Bacteria > Acidobacteriota > Terriglobia > Bryobacterales > Bryobacteraceae > DATGMB01. The sequence continues at coordinate 43,212 of DATGMB010000001.1, read as the reverse complement.
TCGATTGGGGGCGAAAGCGTCACAAGGCGAATTCGCTGCGGGCCGGCGTCAAACAGTCCATGCTCGCCGGGCGCGAGACGGAACAGCAGGTCCTCTTAGAGGTGAACAGCAAATTCCGGGCGTTGGCGGAAGCACGGATGCTGCTGGACACGGCGGCTCTCCAGCAGCAGGAGCACCGTGAAAAATTGCGCGAGACGATGAACCTCTACCGCGAAAAGGCCGTTCTGCTCTCCGGCGCGCTGCAAGAGCAGGCCGCCGTGGTCCAGGCCGACTCGGAGTATCGAAGCGCTCTGGCCGCCTTCTGGAAAGCAAAGGCGCAATTCGACCGCGCGCTGGGGAGAGAATTCTGATGCGGCGCAAAATTTTCCTCCTGGCAGCGCCGTTGTGCCTCGCCGGCTGTCATAAGGCGAAAGAGCCGGAACCCTCGATTCAGGCCGTGCGTGCCGGCGTCGTCCAGGAGATCCAGCCGGCCCCTCAGGAGAAGTATTCCGTCAGCATCGAACCCTACCAGAAGGTGGATCTGGCATTCAAGTCCGGTGGAATCGTGCAGCGGATTCTCCAGGTGCGCGGCGCCGATGGCCGTATCCGCAACGTTCAGGCCGGCGATCGCGTGGCCCGGAATGCCGAGCTGGCGCAGGTGCGTCCGCTCGATTATGAGCATGCCCTCGAGCAGGCGCAGGCGCAGCTCGCACAGGCCGAGGCGCAGCGGGCCCGGGCGGAGGCTGAGCTCAAAGCCGCTCGCGCCAATTTCACTACTTCGGAAATCGAGTATACGCGCGCGAACAATCTGTTCCGGGAGGCGAGCCTGGTCAAGCCCCAGTACGACGAGGCCAAGGGGCGCTTTGAAGCGAATGCCGCATCCGTAGCCGCTGCCGAAGACGCTGTCCGCGCTGCCGCGAGCGGCGTCGAAAACGCGCGCGCCCTGGAGGCGCAGCAGAGGCTCTCGCTCCGCGACACGGCGCTGCGCGCGCCCTTCGCGGGCTGGGTCGCTGCGCGCAACGTCGATCGGGGGAGCGTGGTCAACGGCACAACCATCGGCTACACGATCGTGGACACCCATCTCGTCAAGGCGGTCTTTGCGGTGCCGGACTTCAAGCTCACGGACATCCGCCGCGGACAGAAACAGCCGGTGCTGCTCGAGCCTCTACAGCGCTCCGCCGTCGGAACTGTGACTTCGATTTCCCCGCAGGCCGATGCGCAGAGCCGCGTCTTCACCGTCGAAGTGACCCTGGACAACCCGCGCGAGGACATCCGGCCCGGCATGATCGGTTCCCTGATTCTCGGCCAGACCCGCGGCGCGAAGCCGCGGCTCGTCGTGCCCCTCGCGGCGGTCGTCCGCGCGCCAGCCGATCCGAACGGGTTCGCGGTCTTCCGCTTGATCTGGCGCGGCGGAAAATCCTACGCAGCGGCACGGGCCATCGGGATCGGTGAGACCTTTGGCGATTCGATCGAAGTCACGCGCGGCCTTTCGCGCGGGGACCGCATCGTGACCCTCGGCGCCGCCCTCCTGCGCGATGGCCAGCAGGTGAGTGTGATCCCGTGAGGAGCATTCCGTGCCGCATCTGAGCGATCGGGATCTGATGGAGCGCACGCGGAACGCCTCGCGGTTCTTTGTCGAGCACCGCCAGATCGCCTGGGCGGCGCTGGTGTTTTCCGTCGCATGGGGTACGTACGGGTATTTCTCGATGCCGCAGCGCAAGGATCCCGAAATCCCGGTCCGCGTCGGTGTCGCCCTGTGCCGATGGCCCGGCGCCACCGCCCAGGAGGTCGAGCAGCTCGTCACGCGGCCCATCGAGCAGGCGATCGCCGAAAACAAGCACATCCACCCCGCGGCCCCGGACGAATACGGCATTCGATCCATTTCGCTGCCGGGCACGTCCATCGTCTACGTCCAGCTCGCGGAAAATGTCACCAATACGCGGGAGCAGTTCAGCGATATCAACCTGAAGCTGCATTCCCTCACGCCTAAGCTTCCCGCCGGCGCCACGGGCATCCAGTTTCAAAGCGACTTCGGCGATACCGCCGCCCTCATGATGACCGTGGCAGATCCGCTCGAAGACGATGTCGAGACGCGGATGCGCGCGCTCTCCGTGGAGGCCGCGCTCCGCTCGGCGCGCGCCGGGACCGGCCCGTCGGGGTCCCCCCGCGTCAGCATCGTATTTACCTTCCCCCAGTCTCTCTCGAACACCGCAGTGGAAGAGGCGGCCGGAGCATTGCGGCTGGGCGCCGAGCGCGCCGGCGTGCTCCGGCGCTCGCGGCTGATCGCCGGCCGGGGATTTATGGACATCGAGGGGGAATCGGATCTCAACGACGAGTGCATCCTGCAATTCATCACCAGTTTTGCCGCGGCCCGCCTCCAGGAATCCGAATTCGATCCCGACATCTCGGCTCCGGTCATTATTCGCGACGCGCGGGAAACACGGCGGAAACTGGCCGCCGTTGCAATCCCGAAGTACACCTACGCAGAGCTGGACGACTTCACCGATCTCATCGGCCGCACGCTGCTTGGAGCGCCGCAGACTTCGAAGGTCGAACGCAAAGGCATCCTGCCGCGAGCCGTCTACCTCGATTATTCGCAGGAACGGCTGGCATCCTACGGCTTGCAGCCCGCTGACCTGGCCCGCATTCTGAACGCCCGCAACATCACCGTGCCGGGAGGCGATATCGAGGCGGACCGGCGGCGCATACCGATCGACGTCTCCGGCAAATTCGAGGCCGCCCGCGCCATCGGCGATGTTCTGATTACGCCGCCGAAGGGCGCCTTGCCGCTCTATCTGCGCGATCTGGTTCACATCGGCCAGGGCTATCAGTCTCCGCCGGAGTACCTGAATTACTACACCGGCGCGGCCAGGGATGGAAAGCCGCGCCGCTACCGCGCCATCACCCTCGCGGTTTACATGCGGTCCGGAGAGCAGATCCGGCAATTTGGCGCCTCGATCGACGAAAAATGGAAACAGGTGCGCGCCGTGCTCCCAGCGGACCTGATCGTGGTGCGCACGTCTGACCAGCCTCTCCAGGTCAAAGAGAATATCGGCCTGTTCATGGAGGCGTTGTATGAGGCGATCGTGCTCGTCGTCCTGATTGCGCTGATCGGCTTTTGGGAGTGGCGATCGGCGCTCCTCATGGCTCTGTCGATGCCGATCACCCTCGCCATAACCTTCGGCATGGCCCATATGGCGCGCGTCGAGCTGCAGCAGGTCTCGATCGCCACGCTGATCATCGCCCTCGGCTTGCTGGTGGATAATCCGGTGGTGGCGAACGATGCCATCAAGCGCCACCTCGCCGATGGGCATCCCCGGTCGGTTGCCGCCTGGCTGGGACCTACCAAGCTCTCGCGCGCCATCCTCTATGCGACGCTGACCAATATCATCGCCTACCTCCCTTTTCTGATGCTTACCGGCTCTACCGGCGATTTCCTCCGCAGCCTGCCGATCGTCATGGCGGCGGCGCTCATCTCCTCCCTCATGGTTTCCAAGACGTTTACGCCCCTGCTCGGGTATTACCTGCTGCGGGCTCCACGGCGGCCGGAGCCATCGATCGAAGAGCGGCGCGCACGCGGATTCTACGGAGCCTACTACCGCCTGGCAGGCCGCGCGATCCGCTGGCGGTGGGCCGTGATCGGCATCTCGCTCCTCTTTCTTGGATTGGGCCTGGCCGTCGGTTCCAAAATGAAGAGCCAGTTCTTCCCCGATGACGTTCAATACTGGTCTTACGTTGACATCTGGCTCCCCAATGACGCCGCGCTCTATGCGACGGATGCAGCCGCGTCCCGCGTCGAATCCATCGTCCGGCGGGTTGCCGGCGAGTATGCGCGCGCCCACCCGTCCAAACACCCCGGGGAACTCCTCGAATCGCTCACGACGTTCGTGGGTGGCGGCGGTCCGCGCTTCTGGTATTCCGCCGCTCCGGAATTGCCGCAGCGCAATTATTCCCTGATCCTGATCCGCCTGCGCGACAAGGAAGCGACGCCGCGGCTCATCGGACCGCTCCAATCCGCGGTCAGCCGGGAGGTCCCGGGCGCGTACGTGACCCTGCATCAGTTGCAGACGAATCCGGTCGAATTCCCGGTGGAAGTGCGGATCGCCGGAACGTCGGATGTCGATGTGAAGGACGAACCGGCCGATATCGAGACCCTCCGCAGGCTGGCCGCGGCCGTCGAGAATATCTTCCGGACCATCCCCGGAGTTCATGTGGTGCAAAACGACTGGTTCGCGGAGAGTCCCGAGGTGAAGCTGCAGGTCGATCCGGACCGGGCCAATCTGGCCGGCGTCTCCAACATCGATGTCGCGGCTTCCGCAGCCACCGCGACCGAGGGAACTGCGGTGACCACCCTGCGCCAGGGCAATCTGCAAATTCCCGTGATCGCGCGCCTGCGGGCCCTCGAGCGCGGGCAACTCTCGGATGTGCAGAATCTCTATGTGTACTCCTCCTCCCCGGCGTCACAGAAAGTCCCCCTCCGCAGCGTGTCATCGATCGTCAACCGCATGGTTACGGGGCGGATCCGGCGTCAGGAGCATTTTCGGACCATTGGGGTCCATGCCTTCCCGCAGGCCGGCGTCCTCGCGTCGGAGATCCTTCAGAAAGCCGGTCCCGAACTCGCGAAATTCCAAAAACACCTGCCGCCCGGCTATCGCATGCAGGTGGGAGGGGAAAAGGCGAAGCAGCAAAGCGGATTCGGGGAACTGACATCCGTTTTGATGATCTCGATCCTGGGAATCTACGCGGCGTTGCTGGTGCAATTCGGCAATGCAGTCAAGCCGCTGCTCGTCCTCGCGGCCGCTCCTTATGGCATCACGGGCGCACTCCTCTGCCTGGCGCTGATGGGAGTGCCGTTCGGTTTCATGGCCTTTCTTGGCATCATCAGTCTGATCGGCGTCATCGTCAGCCATGTGATCGTGCTGTTCGACTTCATCGAAGAGATGCACGAAAAGGGCGAACCGTTCGAACAGGCCGTACGCGATGCCGGCATCCAGCGGCTCCGGCCGGTGATGATCACGGTGGCGGCCACCGTTCTGGCGCTCTTCCCGTTGGCGACCCATGGCGGCCCGCTCTGGCAGCCGCTATGTTACGCGCAGATCGGCGGGCTGGCCGTGGCGACCTTCATCACCCTGCTGCTCGTGCCAGTCTTCTACAGCGTCGCCGTGCTGGACCTCAAAATCGTGAAATGGACGGCCCCGGGTTAACAATTCGTCATCCCAGCCCCGCGCTCGCCAGCGTGCTCGTAATGATGTCCAGCGGATCGCTCGCGCCGCTCTGCGCCGAATTCGCCTGAAATGCCGCCAGCAACTGGCTCAACGGCTGGCTCGTGCTCGTGCTGTCGTCCGCATCCGCCGCCGCCACATGCGCATGATGCCCGTGGTGGTGCTGGCCGCCGATCGCCTGCGCGAGGTCCTGCATGTTCGGAAGCTCGTTGTTCTGCGAAGCGTTGCGGAAATCCGTCGCCAACTGCGTCAGCTCGCCGGCCGCCTCGGCATTACCGTTCGCCTGCGCCGTTTGCGCCGCGTTCTGCAGATTGGCGGCGATCTGCGCCGTCACCTGCTGATATTTCGATGGATCCGCCTGCTGCAACTGCTGCAGTGTGCTCATCAGCCGCGCAAACGGCGAGAGCTGCTGTCCGTCCGGCTGCGAAGCGGTGGCTGTTGAACTGGCGCTATAGACGTTCAGGCCGGCGCCTTGTAGCGCCGCGCCCACGATAGATTGCGCGTAATGGTTGTTGGTAAGACCGCTGATCGGGCTCATGGCCCCTCATCGGCACTTTTTCAGCCGTTCGTAACTGCTGAAAAACCAACGGCATCGTCCGCGGCCGCCGTGTCAGGATCTTGCCGCGGGGCGGCTTTCCGTCACTCCTTGAGCGCCCGCGGACCGCTCGAGCGCCCGCCGCAGCGTCCGCAAGCCGCGCGCAATCGCCCGCCGCTCCGCCTCGCTGGCATTCCCGATCGCCTCGGCCAACGGATGGCTTTCGAGCGCAGGCCACTTCTCCCGCAGGAACTTCTGCACCTGCCGCGATGCCACCACGGTCGTGACCCGCCGGTCCCGCTCATCCGTCTGCCGTTCCACCAGGCCCTTTTTCTGCAGACGGTCGACGATGCCCGAGACCGTGCTGTGCGCCAGGCCCAGCTCCCTGCTGAGATCCTTGAGGCTCGCCCCGCCCGATTTCACCAGGATGCTCATCGCGGCCTGCTGCGGCGCCGTCAGGCCGCCGCGCGCGACCGCCGCTTCCACCGGCCGGCGCATCAGCTGCCGCACCGCCCGCAGATCCCGCTCCACTTCAGCCGCCAGCTCTGCCGCCTGTTTCCCTGCCGGTCCGCTCACAACACGAATGGTATCAGCGTTTTGACCTCCCGCTGATACGCCCCGTACGCCGCGCCGAATTCCGCCGTCAGGAACTGCTCCTCCAGCCGCGCCTTGGCCATCCAGGCCGCGAATGCGACCGCCACCGCCACCAGCCCGCCCACATGCCCGTAGCCGATGGCCGTGCCTGCGAGCGCCGCGAGCAGCCCCGTATAGATCGGATGCCGCACGATCCGGTACGGACCGCTCCGCACCAGCGTATGCCCCTGCTTGACCGCCACGATCGCGCTCCAGTTGCCGCCCAGATACAACCGCGCCCAGATCGCCAGCAGCACGCCCGCCGACGTCAGCGCCAGCGCCACGGTCGCCGCCGGCGCCGATGCCGGAATCGCCCGCCACCCCAGCGGTCCCGGCCGAAGCGCCGGAGAAAACACCATCCCGAACGCCGCCGCCATCGTCAGCAGATGCCCGATCCGCGAACCCGCGGCTTCCCGCCGGGCCGCACGTTTCACCGCCACCGCCGCCACCAGCCAGACGATTCCCGCCGCCATCCAAATTGCCCGCAGAGCCGTATCCAGAGCCGATGCCGCCATATCGATCTCCTTTCCAAATGCGTCGTATACGACATATCGGATACGACACAATATAGCGCCGCCCCGGCCCGCTGTCAATCGGGAATCCGCGCGCGCCGGATCGGCCGCGCCGCACGTTAAAATAACCCGCATGGCGGAAAACGATTCCGGCTCCAAGCCGGTTGAGACGTTCGAATCCTGCCTCGACGAACTCGAAAAGGTCGTCAAGGAACTGGAAGCCGGCGACCTCTCGCTCGAACGCTCGCTCGAGCTGTTCGAGCGCGGCATGAGCCTCAGCGATACCTGCCGCCGCCAGCTCGAAGCCGCCGAGACGCGTGTCGAAATGCTCATCCGGAAGGACGGCAAAATGACCGCCGAGCCCTTCCGCCCCAACGATAAGTCCGGATCATGAACCTGCGCGACTATCTCGCCCTCGAGCAGCGGACCGTAGACGCCGAGCTCGACCGCCTGGTACCCTCCGAGGCCACGGCGCCGGCCACGATCCACCGCGCCATGCGCTACAGCCTGTTTGCGGGCGGCAAGCGCATTCGCCCGATCCTTTGCATCGAGGCCGCGCGCACCGCCGCTCCGGGTGAAACGCCCGCCGCCATCCCGTGCGCCTGCTCGCTCGAGCTGGTCCATACCTATTCCCTGATCCACGACGATCTGCCCGCGCTCGATAACGACGATTACCGCCGCGGCAAGCTGACCAACCACAAGGTCTTCGGCGACGCCATGGCGATTCTCGCCGGCGACGCGCTGCTCACGCTGGCGTTCCAGGTCCTTTCGCAGCTCGATCTCGCGGCGGACCGCCGCGCCGCCCTCGTTGCCGAGCTTTCCACCGCCGCCGGCACCGTGGGCGGGATGATCGGCGGGCAGGTGGCGGATCTCGAAGGCGAAGGCAAGCCGCCCGATGCCGCGCTGCTCGAAACCATTCACCGCGCCAAAACCGGAGCCCTGTTGCGCGCCAGCCTCCGCATGGGAGCGATCTGCGCCGGCGCCGCGCCAGAGGAATACGCCGCCCTCTCCTGCTACGGCGAGCACGTCGGCCTGGCGTTCCAGATCGTCGATGACATCCTGGATGTCGAGGAGTCCTCCGAAGCCCTCGGCAAAACCGCCGGCAAGGACCTCGAGCAGCAGAAGATCACGTTCCCCGCGGTCTACGGCATCGAGGCCTCCCGCCGCATGGCCGAAGAGGAATGCGCCCGCGCGCATCAGGTGCTCGAACCCTTCGGCGGCCGCGCCGCCCGCCTGCACGAGCTGGCGGATTTGATCGTGCACCGCAAATCATGATCGGCGCGACCCATGGTTTCCCCGCGTAATCTTCGTGTCCTCTGCGTCTCTGCGGTGAAGACAAGGCCCCATCCATGAAACTCCGCCTCGACCGCCTGCTCGTCGAGCGCGGCCTCGCCGAGTCCCGCGAAAAAGCGCAGGCCCTCATCATGGCGGGCGAAGTCCTCGTCGGCGGGCAGAAGGCCACCAAGCCGGGCCATGCCGTGGATGCGGATGCCCCGGTCGAAGTGCTCGCCCGTCCGCCCTATGTCAGCCGCGGCGGCCTCAAGCTCGCCGCCGCGTTGCGCCATTTCGCCATCGATTGCGCCGGCAAGATCGCCCTCGATATCGGCGCCTCGACCGGCGGCTTCACCGATGCCCTCCTGCAAGCCGGAGCCGCGCGCGTGCATGCCGTCGATGTCGGCTCCGGCCAGCTTGCCTGGCAGCTCCGCACCGACCCGCGCGTCATCCTCCATGAAAACGTCAACGCGCGCGAACTCGCCTTCGCCGAGATCGGCGAAACCGTCGACCTCATCACCTGCGACGTCAGCTTCATCTCCGTCACCCTGATCCTGCCCGCTGCCGTGCCGCTGCTCCGTCCCGGCGGGCAAATGGTTATACTGATCAAACCGCAGTTTGAGGCGGGCAAGGGCCAGGTGGGCAAGGGCGGCATCGTGCGCGACCCGGCCGTCCGCGAGGCCGCCTGTCTTCGGGTGACGGGGGCCGTGCGCGAATTCGGATTTCTCACGGACATGATCGAAAGCCCCATTCTGGGCGCGGAAGGGAACCAGGAGTTTCTCCTCTATGCCCATCATTAAAACCGTCGGCATCATCTCCAAGCCGGGCTCGGAAGCGGCCCGCACACTGGTGCCGAACCTGATCGACTGGCTCCAGCGGCGCGGCCTCGCCATCCGCTACGATGGCAGCACCGCGGCTTACACGGGCGCCGCGGGCCTGCCCCGCGAGGAGGTGCCCGAGGACTGCGACCTGGTCATCGTGCTCGGCGGCGACGGCACGCTGCTCTCCGCCGCCCGCGCCATCGGCCGCCGCGAGATCCCGCTATTCCCCGTCAATCTCGGCGGCCTCGGGTTCCTGACCGCCATCACCATCGACGAGATCTACCCCGAGCTCGAGCGCGCCTTCCGTGGCGAACACCGGGTCGCGCGCCGCAAGCTGCTGACCGCCGAGGTGCTCCGCGACGGCTGCACCGTCGCCTCCTACGACGCGCTCAACGACGCCGTGCTCACCAAGACCGCGCTCGCCCGCATGATCGACCTCGATACCTACGTGGACGATCAGCACGTGAGCGATTTCAAAGCCGACGGCCTGATCGTCTCCACCCCCACCGGCTCCACGGCTTATTCGTTGTCCGCCGGCGGCCCGATCATCTTCCCCTCGGTCCCCGCCATTCTCCTCACCCCGATCTGTCCCCACATGCTCACCAACCGCCCGGTCGTGGTGCCGGAAACCAGCGTGATTCGCGTCGTCTCGCAAGGCCCGGATGAAAGCGTCTTCCTCACCATCGATGGCCAGATCGGAGGTCCGCTGCAGAAGAACGACACCGTGCAGTGCCGCAGCTCGCAATACTCGCTGCACCTGATCCGCCCGCCGCGCATGATGTTTTTCGACGTCCTGCGCCAGAAGCTCAAATGGGGAGAACGGTAACGTGAAGCGCATTTCCCTCACTGCCTGGATCTTCTTCGGCATGGCCGCCGGCGTCGCGCTCGGCATCCTGGCGCCGCACTTTGCGAGCCAGCTCGCGCCCCTCAGCAATGTGTTTCTGCGCCTGATCCGCTCCATCATCGCGCCGCTGCTGTTCGCCACCCTGGTGTACGGCATCGCCGGATCGGGCGAGCTCCAGCATATGGGACGCATCGGGGCCAAGGCGATCCTCTATTTCGAGATCGTCACCACCTGCGCGCTCTTCCTCGGCCTCGGCGCGGTGAATCTCGTCCGCCCCGGCGATGGCGTTCCGATCTCCCGCACCGCCGCCGACGCCGCGCTGCCGCAGGCCACCGCCTCGCTCAACACGTTTCTGGAACACGTCTTCCCGGCCAGCATCATCGATGCCATGGCGAAAAATGATGTCCTCCAGCTCGTGGTTTTCGCGTTCCTGTTCGGCGTCGCCTGCGCCGCCATCGGACCCAAGGGCGAGCCGGTCGTCAAATTTTGCGGCGCGCTCGCCGAGGTCATGTTCCGCTACACGAAATACGTGATGTACCTCGCCCCGGTGGGCGTGGGAGCGGCCATCGCGGTGACGATCGGGAGCAAAGGCATCGGCGTGCTATTCGGGCTCAGCAAGCTCATCGCTGCCATGTACGCCGCCTCGGCCATCTGCATTCTCCTGGTGCTCGCGCCCGCGCTTTGGCTGTTCCGCATCCCGCCGCGCGCGTTCTACCGCGCCGTCCGCGAGCCGTTCCTCATCGCGTTCTCTACCGCATCGAGTGAAGCCGCGCTGCCGCTGGCGCTCGAAAATATGGAGCGCTTCGGTGTCCCCAAGCACATCGTCGGCTTCGTGATCCCCACGGGCTACAGCTTCAACCTGGTGGGTACGACACTATACCTTTCGCTGGCATCCGTGTTCGTGGCGCAGGCCGCCGGCATGCACCCCGGCTTCGGCGAGCAGTTGACCTGGATGCTCACCCTCATGATCACGAGCAAAGGCGTGGCCGGCGTGCCGCGCGCTGCGCTGGTCATCCTGGCCGGAACCCTCGCGACGTTCCACCTGCCGATGGAGGGCGTGGCCGTGCTGCTCGGCGTCGACGCGATCCTCGATATGGCGCGCACCGCCATCAACGTCGCCGGCAACTGCCTGGCGAGCGCCGTCGTCGCCCGGTGGGAAGGATACAAAGTCGGGTAAATTTGCGGCTCCCGGCTTCCACAGAGCTTCCACAGGCCATTCACAAGAAATTCACAGTTTTTCCACACATGCTCCGCCCTGGATCGGATGAAACCTCGCCTTCCGCGCGAAGACGGGCGGGGAAGCGCGCTCCGGCAGGCGTAAATTGAGGAAGAGGAGTGCTGCCTTGTTGAAACCCGCGGTCTTGTTCGTGTGTGCTTTCGCTCTTTCCGCCCAAACCCCGCCGGCCCCGCAACAGCCGCCCAAACCGGCGCCCGGTGTCCCCGCAACCAAGCCGATCCCGCAGCAGAAGCCGTCGCTCGCACCGGCGAGCCAAACCACGCTGCGCTTCGATCCGAGCCTCGTCGATAAGTCCGCCGACCCGTGCGTCGATTTCTACCAGTACGCCTGCGGCAACTGGATGAAGCAGAACCCCATCCCGCCCGATCAATCGCGCTGGGGCCGTTTCTCCGAGCTCGAAGAGCACAACCGCGAGGTCCTGCGCCAGATCCTCGAAGATGCCGAGAAGCCCGCGCCCAACCGCGACGCCATCTCGCAGAAGATCGGCGACTATTACTACGCCTGCATGAACGAGGCGGCCATCGATGCCGCCGGCCTCAAGCCCATCCAACCGCAGCTCGACCGTATCGCCGCCCTGCGCGACAAGCAGCAGCTCGCCGCCGAAGTGGCGCGGCTCCAGTCCATCGGCGCCGGCGCCATGTTCGACTTCGGCTCCGGCCAGGATTTCAAGAACTCCAACATGGTGATCGCCCAGTTCGACCAGGGCGGTCTCGGTCTGCCCGACCGCGATTACTATCTCAAAACCGATGCCCGCTCCGTCGAGATCCGCCAGAAATACACCGCGCACGTCGCCAAAATGTTCGAGCTCGCGGGCGAATCGCCGCGGCAGGCCAAGCTCGATGCCGATAACATCCTCGCGATTGAGACCGCGCTCGCCAAAGGCTCGCTCGACCGCGTCAGCCGGCGCGATCCGGTGAAGGTCTATCACAAGATGAGCGTGGCCGATCTCGAAAAGCTCGGCCCGGCATTTCAGTGGCGGGCGTTTTTCCGCGATACCGGCGCGCCGCAGTTTACGGAGCTCAACGTCGCGACGCCCGAATTCGTCAAGGCGCTGAATGCCGAGATCGAGAACGTCCCGCTCGACCAGTGGAAAACCTACCTGCGGTGGCACCTGCTGCACTCCTCGGCGCCCCTGCTGCCCAAGCCGTTCGTCGACGCCAATTTCGATTTCTACGGCCGCACCATGACCGGCGCTACGGTACTCCGTCCGCGCTGGAAGCGCTGCGTCGATTACGTCGATCGCCAGCTCGGCGAAGCGCTGGGCCAGAAATACGTGGAGCGCGCCTTCCCGCCCGACGCCAAGCAGCGCACGCTCGAAATGGTGCACCAGATCGAAAAGGCGATGGGGGAGAGCATCCAAACCCTGGACTGGATGACGCCCGCGACCAAGCAGCAGGCGCTCATCAAGCTGCACGCCATCACGAATAAGATCGGATATCCCGAAAAGTGGCGCGACTATTCGAGCGTCGCAATCCGCCGCGACGACCCTCTGGGCAACAGCAACCGCGCCGCCCTTTTCGAATCCCATCGCGAGCTGAATAAGATCGATAAGCCGGTGGACCGCACCGAATGGGACATGACGCCTCCCACCGTCAACGCCTATTACGACCCGCTGATGAACAACATCAACTTCCCCGCCGGCATCCTCCAGCCGCCCTTCTACGACAACCACGCGGATGACGCCGTGAATTATGGCGGCATCGGCTCGGTGATCGGCCACGAGCTCACCCACGCCTTCGACGACGAAGGCAGCCAGTTTGACGCGCAGGGCAACCTGCGGAACTGGTGGACGCCCGCCGACGCCAAGGCCTTCCAGGAGCGCGTGGCGTGCATCGCGAAGCAGTATTCCGCCTTCGAGCCGCTGCCCGGAGTAAACATCAACGGCCAACTGACGCTGGGCGAAAACACGGCGGATAACGGCGGCGCCCGCATCGCGCTGCGCGCCCTGCACAACGCGGAAGCGAGCCAGGCGCCGAATGCATCCAGCGCCAACCGGTCGATCGATAATCTGACGCCCGAGCAGCGGTATTTCCTCTCCTTCGGCCAGATCTGGTGCGCCAACGAGCGCCCCGAAGCCGTCCGCCTGCAGGTGCAGACCGACCCGCATTCGCCGCCCCGGTACCGCGTCAACGGCGTCGTGCAGAATCTGCAGGAATTCCAGAAGGCCTGGTCCTGCAAGGCCGGCCAGCCGATGGTGAGCGCCAACGCCTGCCGGGTCTGGTAGGCCGTGCAGACACACTGCCGTAAAAAACGGCGCTCCGCGCATTTTGCGCGGCCATGCGCGCGCAAGTGCTTTGATTTCAGTGCCGGGGTCGACTCGGTGGCGCATCGTGCGCCGCCTGCCCTTGCAGGCCGGTCACCGGACCGCGTCCCAATCCCTCTCCGGGCGATTCGCGACCGTGGCCGTACGCGTGCATACTTTGCTCCGGATGCTGGTAAAACGCCGCAATTTTCTGCTGTTTGCCGTGGCGCTCGCGGCCGCCGCGCAGGCTCCCCGTCCGCTCGGCGGCAGCCCCGGACCGTGGTCCACCCAGGAGGAGGAATCGTTCCTCATCTCCGCCCAGATCGAAACCGTCGAGCCCGCCGGCAAGGGCGTGACTCACTCGCTCAAAGCCCTCCTCAGCGACGGCATTCGCCAGCACTCCGCCCACATCCAGACGGTCGATCTCTACCTGCCGGAATTTCGCGGCCGGGACGGATCGGTCGAAACGAACTTTCGCGATAGCTGGAAGTTCAACGTCGCCGCCTACCGCCTGGCCCGCCTGCTGCATCTGACCAACATGGTGCCGGTCTGCGTCGAGCGCCCTTTTCAGGGCAAGCCCGCGGCGTTCAGCTGGTGGGTCGATAATGTCGGCATGGATGAGCGCGAGCGCCTCGCGCGGCATCTTCACCCGCCCGACATCCCGCGCTGGAACCGCCAGATGGACATCATCCGCACCTTCGACCAGTTGATCTACAACATGGACCGCAGCCAGGAGAACCTGCTCATCACGACCGACTGGGATGTCTGGATGATCGACCACACGCGCGCCTTTCGCGATTCCCACGAACTGCGCAACGCCGACGCCGTCACCAAGTGCCCACCCGAGCTGCTGCGCTCGCTCAAGGCTCTCCGCCGCCGCGACGTGGAACAGCAAATGGGCGACCTGCTGACGCCGGCCGAGATCGATGGCCTCATGGCGCGCCGCGACCGGATCGTGGCGAAGCTGGAGGCCCAGGCGCCGCCGAGCATGATGCAATGAGGCATTCGCATCGCCTCGCGATGTGTTACGTTCAGTCTGATGACAGCGCTCGAGGCCTTTGAGAAGGCCAAGACCTATGCCCGAGGAATACTTGGCGACCTCGACTATACGCTCGAAGAGGTGGAATTCGACACCTACAAGGGACGTCCCGTCTGGCGAATTACCATTGGATTCCCTAAGCGTCGGCCCACGGCGCCAGAACTGATGCAGGCCATCGGCAGTGCTTTACCCCTGGAGTATAAGACCATCCTTGTCGACGCCAACACGGGCGAGCCTTTCGCGATGAAGCTCGCGAGCTAATGACGGAGTTCGAGCGGTTTGATCGGAACGCCCGGTCGAGAGGAGTTCTGATCGACACGAACTTGTTCGTGCTGTTCATTGTCGGCTCCGTCCAGCGGGACCGGATCTCCAGTTTCAAGCGGACCCAGGCCTACACGCCGGCGGATTGGGACCTGCTCACCGGCCTCATCGAGCAGATCCCGCGACGATACGTGGTTGCGCATGTGCTCGCGGAGGTAAGCAGCCTTACGGATATGAAGGGCTCGGACTTGGCAACGGCGAGGCAATTTCTGAGGAGAACCATTTCCCTGATGGAAGAGGTCCCGGTCCCGAGCATCGCCGCATGCGAGTCGCCAATTGATCCACAGTTGGGCTTGACCGACGCAGCGATCAGCTATGCAGTTCGGCAGTGCGGCTGCTCTGTGCTCACGAACGACTCCGCCCTTTACCTGGCTCTTTCGAGGGAGGGTGCTTCCGTAGTGAGGTTCGATGACCTGCGAGAGCTGCTGTGAGCGCGCGGTGCGGCTCGACTGCAAGAGCCGCACTGCGCCTTCATCGCTTATCTATAGTCAGGAAGAATCACGTAATCCGGCCAGCACGTATCCGCCGGCACGTCGAAGCCGATGCGGATCACGCCGCCGGCGTTCCCGCCCGTGGCCGCGAACTTCGGATCCAGAATCTTCGCGATCTGGTCTCGCGCGCCTTCCAGATGCGCGCGGGTCTCGCGGTCGGAGGTCTTGGAGAGCGCCGCGCCGATCGCGGTGTTGAGCGAGCGCAGCTCGGCGCGGTAGAACGGCTTTTCGTCGGCGCTCGTGGCGAACAGGCCGGCGAACTCCGGCGGCAGCCCGGCGGGTATCGTCTGGGTGCTGTTCACCTTGTTATTCACCAGGTCCAGATAAGCGTGCTGCAGGTTGCGGCGGTAGGGGTCGATCTTCACCTGCGGCCCCTCCAACTCCTTCCAAACGCTCTTTCGCACCGTGGCGAGCAGGTCCGCCGGGCTCAGCGCCGCCGCGCCGTCGATCGCTTCCGATTCCACCAGCCGCGCGAACCGTGAGCTCGAAAGCACGTTCGAGAGCACGCTCGATTGCGCGTTGCGGATGCGGCTGAGCACGCCGACCGCTTCGATACGGCGCAGGATCTCGGGGTCGACCGCCCATTTCGGAGTCGCGAAGGCGTTTTCTCCGAGGAAGTTCAGCGCTTGCATCTGCCGCTCTTTCGAGACCGGCTGGAACAGGCGCCCTTCCTGTCCGACGTACTTCGTCTGGCTTTCGAAGCCGCCGACAATCGCGGCCACGTGGTTCATTTCAAGCGTCCACTGGCCGAGCATGCGGCCGTAGAGCTCGGCCAGGTCTTCGTACGGCTCGCCGTTTCTGGCGGTGGTCGCGGGCAGCAGCAGTTTGGCCACCCGCTGCAGGTTCTTCAGCCCCAGCGCGCTGCTCTTGATGGCGTCCGCATCGCCCACGGCTTCGGTCAAGTCGCCCGGATCGGAGCCCGCCGAGCCGGCCGTCGAGAAGCGGTACCACGGGGTCTTATCCTGCTCGCGCGCCCAGGCATCCAGCGTGGGCTTCTCCTCATCCGGCGTTTTGGCATCGGGAATCGGAGTATAGCCCCACTTGGTCGCCCAGATATCGTACGGTCCGACGCGCGGCACCAGGTCATCGACTGCGATCCCGTCCTCGGGCTGCGCCGTATAGTTGAAGCGCGAGTAATCCATGATCGACGGACAGTGGCCCATCCTGTGCACCCAGTCCTTATCGTGGACCTTGTCCGCCGGATACGTGGAGCTGGCCTTCATGTTGTGCTGGAAGCCCAGCGTGTGGCCAACCTCATGCGCCACCACGAATTCGAGCAGCCGCCCCATCAGCTCGTCCGGCATAGGCAGCTTCTGCGCGCGCGGATCGAGCGGCCCGACCTGCAGGAAATACCAGTCCCGCTGCAGGTTCATGATGTTGTGGTAGAACTGGATGTCCGCATTGAGGATCTCTCCCGTGCGCGGATCGGAGATGTGCGGGCCCATAGCGTTCTCGATGGTCGAGGGCAGCCAGCGGATCACGGAATTGCGCACGTCCTCGGGGCTGAAGTCAGGGTCTTCTTTCTCGGTCGGCGCCATTTTGGCAATGATCGCGTTGCGGAACCCGGCGGCCTCGAAGGCCGGCTGCCAATCCTCGACGCCTTTCTTCAGCCATTCGCGCCACTGCACCGGCGTGGCGGAATCGATGTAATAAACAATCGGCTTCACCGGCTCGGAGACGGCGGCCGTGGGGTCCTTCTTCTCCAGCCGCCAGCGCGCGATGTAGCGGACGCGATCGGCCTTATGTTCCGGCCGGCCGTAGTCGTACTGCTGGGTGATGAAGTACCCGACGCGCTCATCGAATACGCGCGGCTTCATCGGGTTCTCCGGCAGCTTCACCATGCTGTGGTGCACCACGATGGTCGCGCTGCCCGGACGCATCTGCCCGCCGCCGATGATCACCGGCTGCGGCGCCTGGTTCTGCCCCGGCATGGGCGCCTGCCGCGTGAACGTCAGGGAGGCCTCGGTTTCGATGTTCTGCGGATAGGGCGAAATCCGCTCGATGTACGAGCGGCTGGCGTCCATGGTCGTGGCGCCGAGCCGCTGCCGCATATTGAACTCGGGAATATCCGCGGTGAACAGGCCCGTGACTTCGATCACCGGATCGCCGTTCTTGGCAAAGGCCGCGACCGGAAAGGTACGGATGATGGTGTTGTTGTTCGCCGCTTTCACCGCCTGCGCGATCGGCAGGCTCGGATCCGCCGTGACACTGTAGTTGATATCCCGGAGGTGGACTTTGTTGCCGTTCAGCTCCCACCGCACCACGCGATCGGCGATCTGGTCGCCGCCATAGCCGATCCCGAGCGTGGTCTTGGCGATCTGGGTGTTCCAGAGGAATTCCTTGCCGAGCTCCGCCTTGGGAATCTCGTAATAATACTTTTCCTTGACCTGGTGGACCGTAAAGACGCCGGTTTTCGATTTCGCTTCCTTGGTGATCACCTTCTCGTAGGGCTGAGGCTCCTGCGAAGGCGGCGTGATTCCTCCGCGGCCGCCCGCGGCGGCGGGACCCGCCTGCGCAGGATTATCCGGAGTCGGTGGATTGGGTGGTTCCTGGGCGGCGAGAACCGCCGCGGCGCAGATCCCGGTGAGCAATAACAAAGGCGTGCGCATTCTTGGATCTCCTTCCCGGTTTTGGGGTCGCTACATGTTAGCAGCGGCAGCGGCCGTGAGAAAGGGGATGACGCCTCAGAAGCCCGCGGCGTGCAGTGAGCGCATCGCGGCGGTTGCCGCCTCGCCGGGCGCCATCCGCCGGACGGCTTCATTGAACGGCTCGGCCCGCACCGGCCCGTCGAAGCCGATCTGGGCCAGCGCGCCGCGAAACGCGGCCACGTCGATCACGCCGGTCGAAGCCGGCAGCTCGCGCTGGCCGTCCACCATCTGGTCCTTCGGTACGCCGGCCGGGGCATCGTTGAGATCGATCGAGACGACATCGGACGCGCGCAGTGCGGCGATGTCCGCCGCCGTATCCCCGGCGTGGTACCAGTGCCAGCTATCGATCACCAGACCCACGTTCGGCTGGCCGATTTCCGCGATCAGCTCCCGCATTTCCGCCATCGTGTGGACGAACGGGTAGCGCTGCGACGCCCACAGCGTCTTCGGCGCCACATATTCCACGCCCAGGCGGATGCCGGAATCGTGCAGAATGCGCGCGCATTCGCGCAGACGGGCGGCATGGAAGCGGAAATTTTCGAGATACGTGCGGGTATTGCTCATGGGCAGCACGTACGTGGTGACGCGCCGGACGCCTGCCGCCTGGAGCGCGCGGGCATTCTGCGGCAGTCCGCCCAAACCGGAGCGGAAGACTTCCTCGCTGGCGCGGATGTCCGCCGCCAGCCCGGCGAGCGCCCACCCGATCTTCTTCGATTCCATATCGCCGAGCAGATCCCGCAGCTCACCGGACGAAAGGCCCGCCAGGTAGCGGCCGTCGGCATCGACACAATCGAAGCCATGGGCGGCAGCCAGATCGATCGCCTGCCGCTGATCGGCCTTGATCCCGAGAGCGCTACAGCTCAAGTGGAGCTGCATACGGCCCGCGGCGCGGACGGTGCGGGACCCCGCGGCAAGTGCTCCCAGAGCAAGAAATGCCCGTCGATGCATAGAGATCATCGT
The DNA here is from genome assembly GCA_035293845.1 of Bryobacteraceae bacterium. Lineage (GTDB taxonomy): Bacteria > Acidobacteriota > Terriglobia > Bryobacterales > Bryobacteraceae > DATGMB01. The sequence continues at coordinate 24,456 of DATGMB010000001.1, read as the reverse complement.
ACACCCGCCGGAAACTCTCGCCGCCCTCAAACCATCTAAGCTAGTAAGATAAACATGCGGGTGATCCTCATCGCTTTGGTACTGGCGTCTGCTCCGCTGTGGAGCCACGGCTCCGAGCTGGAACACGCGCGGAAACTCTACGGGCTGACCGAGTACGAAGCCTCGCTCAAAGTGCTGCAGGCGTTGCCGCAAAAGGACGCCCCGGCGTGGGAGCTGATCGGCCGCAACTACTACATGCTCGGTGAATATAAGAGAGCGACCGAAGCTCTCGAAAAAGCGGCGGCCGCGGAACCGGAAAACGCCGAGATTCTGTTGTGGCTGGGCCGGGCCTACGGACGGCGGGCGGAGACGGCCAATCCCTTCGCGGCGCCCGGACAGGCCAGCAAGGCGCGCCAGTGCTTTGAGAAATCGGTCCGGTTAAACCCCAAAAATTCAGAAGCTTTGGGCGATTTGTTCGAGTATTACCTGGATGCTCCCGGATTTCTGGGCGGCGGTCTCGACAAGGCCGAAGGACTGGTCGTGCAATTCGAGGCCGTGGACCCCGGCGAAGCCCACTGGGCGCGGGCGCGCATCGCGGAAAAGCGCAAGGAGTTTAGCAGCGCCGAGGAGCATCTGCGGCGCGCCATCGATGCCAACCCGCAGCGCATCGGCCGGCTGATCGATCTGGCCAAGTTCCTGGCACGGCAGGGCCGTTACCAGGAAGCGGACCAGAGCATGCAGGAGGCCGAGCGCCTCGCGCCGAATTCCCCCCGCGTGATCTACGCCAAGGCCGACCTGTACATCAAAAGCGGCCGCAATCTGAAAGTTGCGAAGCAATTGTTGCAGCAATACATGAGCATGTCGCTGTCCCCCGACGATCCGCCCCGCGCGGACGCCGAAAAACTTCTCAAGCAGGTCCAGGGCAGCTAGTGTTCTTCGCCGAAGCCGTCCGTTTCAGCGTTCAAGCATTACGTGCGAATCCTGTCCGTTCGTTATTGACAGGATTGGGGATGGTCATCGGTACGGCTTCCGTCATCCTGGTCGTGACGATCTCGCTGACCAGCCGCGACTACATCCTCCAGCAGGTCGAGGGCATCGGGTCGAACATCATTTTTGCCTACCTCGTCTCAGCCGGTCCCAGCACCCCGACCGCGGACGCCGACTACATCAAAATGTCGGATGTCGAAGCCATCCGCCGCGAGCTGCAGCCGGAGATCGTAGCCGCCACCGGCGTCATGGCCAACTTCGACCACATCCTGATCGCCGGCAAGGAGCAGGACGTCAAGGTGATCGGCACCGACGACGCATACGCCGCCGTCCGCAACATCGTCATCAGCAGCGGCCGGTTTCTGGACGCCACCGACGTGGCCTCGCGTGGCAAGGTGGCCCTGCTGACCGATCAGTTGGCGCAGCGGATGTTCGGCAGCAGTCGTGCGGCGGACAACCAGGTCATTCGGCTGTTCGGGCTGCAATTTACCGTCGTCGGAACCTTTCACGAAAAAGTCGAGACTTTCGGGCAGTCGGAGGTCGAGCGGGACACCATCCTGATCCCCATCACGGCGCTGCGGAATTTTACACCCGTGGAACGGATCGACCCGCTCTATGTGCAGGTGCGGTCGCCCGAGCAGGTCGACCGGACGGCGGCGCGGGTGCAGCAGATCGTCGCCGGACGCCACCGCCCCGGAGCTAACTACCGGGTTGATACATTAACCGCTATCCTCAACGCGGCAAAGAACATATCGCTGATCCTCTCACTCGTCCTGATCCTCGTTTCGGCCATCACGCTGGTGATTTCCGGGATCGGGATCATGAACATCATGCTGGTCACCGTGACGGAGCGGACGCGCGAGATCGGCGTGCGGCTGGCCGTCGGGGCATCGGCCAGGGAGATCCTGCTGCAGTTCCTGACCGAGGCCATGATGGTCAGCCTGACCGGCGGCATCATCGGCATCCTCGTCGGAGTCGCGATTCCCTGGAGCGTCAGCCTGTTCACCGATATTCGGATTCCGATCTCCCCCGTCGCGGTGGTGGTGGCCTTCGGCGTTTCCTGCATGGTGGGGCTGGTCTTCGGGATCCTGCCGGCCAACCGCGCGGCGCACCTGAATCCGACCGAAGCGCTGCGCTACGAGTAGCGCTTTAGTTAGGTCCCTTTCGCCTTTAATCCCCTGTTAATTGACCGAGTTCTGCGCTTCTGCGTACAATTAGCTTTAGTGCGGTAACGTACTTACCTCAGGAAGTCCCTCTCCTGCCCGCGCTAGAGAAAAGCTACCGATGATTCAGCAGTTTTGCGCGCTCTTGGCGCCGTTTCGCGGGCAGTATCGGAAGTACCTCGCCGGGGTGGTGCTGCGGCAGGCGTTGGTCGTCGCGGCCGGGTATTCGCTGGTCTGGGCGCTGCGGCTGGCGCTGCGCCACACGTCCGTCCCGGAGTGGATCTTCGTTGCGGCGTTCATCGTGTTCGACGGAGCTTACCTCAGCTTCGATCTGGCCTTAAACTATTTCTTTTCTTCGCGGATCAGCTATCCCCTCTTCGCCCGCCTGCGCTGCGGCGCGCTGGAAAAGGTTTTGGGCATGCCGATGGAATGGCACCAGCGGCAGAGCTCCGGCGAGCTGGTCGGCAAGGTCAACAACGGCGTGGGCAAGGTGGTGCAGACGGCCGAGGGGTTGAGCCGGGAGCTGGTTCCGGCCCTCATCCAAACCGGCTTCAGCCTGATTCCGCTGATCTGGTTCAGCGCCATCACGACGCCCGCTCTCGTTGCGGCGCTCGGCGTATTCCTTTGGCTGACGGTTGTCGAAAACCGCCGCCGGCGGCCGTTCGCCCGCGGCCGGTATCGCGGCTATAACCGCGATTTCGGGCTGTTCTCGGAATCGGTCGAGGCCATCCAGCCGGTCGTTCAATACGGGCAGCAGGGCAATGTACTGCGGCGTTACCGGCGCGTGCAGGAACGGATCGTCGCCTGCGGGCTGGCCGAAGCCCGCATCGGCAACCGCTTCGGTTTCGGCCGCAACATGGTGCTGACCGTAGCCAGGCGGGCCTGCCAGGGCGTGTGGATCTGGCAATACCGGCGGAACGCTCTCGATGGCGCCATGATCCTCTACCTGAACATGCTGACCGAGCAACTGCTCAGCTCGTTCAGCGGATACGCCTCGCTGATCGAGCGGATCTACGACGGCATCGAACCGACGCGGGTGCTGGTCAAGCTCATGGCGGAGCGGCCGGCCATCGCGGACGAGGGGCCGGTAGCCCCGGCGCCCGCCGCCGAGCGGGCCGGGGTGCGGATGCGCGCCGTGAAATTCACCTATCCGCGGCGCAATTCGCCGGTGCTGCGGAACTTCAACCTTTCCATTGCGCCGGGAACGGTGCTCGGGATTGTCGGGCGGTCGGGTTGCGGGAAGACCACGATCCAGAACCTGCTGACCCGCATGTTCGACGTGGAGCAGGGATCGATCGAGATCTGCGGGCGGGACGTGCGGCGCTGGCCGCTCGACGATCTCCGCGGCCTGTTCGCGCACGTCTCGCAATCGGGAGGCGTGTTCTTCTCCGGCATGCGAATGTGGGACGTGATCCGCTCGACGCGTCCGGAGGCCACGCGGCGCGAGGTGGTGGAGGCGGCCAAGGCGGCGTGCATGCACGAAGAGATCTGCCGCATGCCGCAGAAGTACAACACGCGCATCGGGCAGGGCGGGGTCAGCCTCTCGAAAGGGCAGCAGCAGCGGATCGCGCTGGCGCAGGCGCTGGTGGCAATGCGCGAGGAACGCCGGATCGTCGTGCTGGACGAATTCACCAGCGCGCTCGATAGCGAGACCGAAGAGCGCATCCTGCGCAACCTGGAGCCGTGGCTGATCGGGCGGACCGTGATCATCATCGCGCACCGCCTTTCCACGGTGCGCAAGCTGGCCGATGAGATCGTGGTCATGGATCGCAGCGGCATCGTCGAACAGGGCACGCACGAGGACCTCATGGCGCGCGGCGGCTGGTACGCGGAGATGGCGCGGCTGCAGGCCGTCGGCGCGGAGACCGAGCCGGCCGCCATCCGGCCGGCGCACCGCGGAAAGGAACGGCTGGTTCGAGTAGGATAGGGGCATAGGCCGCCGATCCATTCTGCCGCTCGCCGCTCTTGCGCTGGGCGCGCTCCACGCGCAGACGGTCGAAATTTACTCCGAATTCTCGCGCCCGGACCCGTTCGGCGGCATCGCGGCGCCGGACCGTGGGTGGTCGGGTCCGCGCGAGGTCCTTTCGCCCGCGGTGGCGCGCAACGCGTTCGCGTCCTTCCATATCGCGGTCACCGTGCCGGCGAAGGAAAGCTACTTCCTGTACGTCGTCCCAAACCCGGTCAGCGCCTGCCTGGTAGCCGTCTACAAGGAGCATTTCGCCCATACCGCCGCGGGCTGGATTCCCGACCGGCTGAGCGAATTGCATCGCCTGCCGGATTTCGGCGTCATGCCGGACCCGGACGATGGAATCGACGGCCAGACCACGCGCGTCTACCTGGTCGATCTCTGGCTTCCGCCCAACGCAGACGTGGCGCGCTTCCGCCTGGAGGTGCAGTTGAAGACGGCGGATTGGACGGTGCGGCCGATGGAAGTGCGGGTCACGCCGCTGCGCGTGCCGGATGTGCCGGCGGGCGAGGGCAGGATAGCGGCCATCGAGCAGCCGGCGGATGCGACGGCCACGGCGGTCCTTGCCGGTTATCTCGCGGGCGAGCCGCTGCGGATGCCGTCCGGGCGCGCGGCGCTGCGGGATATTCTGCGGCGCAACACGGTGCAGGACGTGGCGCTGGGGGCATCGTTGGATCGCAGCGCGATGGCCGCCGCCGCGCTCGATTTGTGGCATGTCAACAGCGGCTTTTGGCCGCGGCCGTGGGGAGCGGAGTGGTGGCTGAAGCTGCGGGACTGGATCTTCGCGCGGCGGTGAGCGCGAGTCAGACGCCGCTGAGGCTCCACGCCGCGTCCACGGTGAGCACCTGTCCCGTGATCGCGGCGGCGGCATCGGAAAGCAGGAAGATCGCGGCGCGCGCGACGTCCTCGGCTTCCACCATCCCGCCGGTGAGCGGCTGCTTCTTGCGGAGGAACTCGTGCAACTCCGGATCGGCGCCGCGCTCGCCGGCGGGCGTGCGCACCATCGACGGAGCGAGCACGTTGACGCGGATCTGCTGGGGCGCGTAGCAGGCTGCCATCGCGCGGCTCAGCGCCACCACGGCGCCCTTCGATGCGGCATAGGCGTGATGGGCGAAATGGCGCGGCTCGGGAGAATCGGCGAGGGCGCTGCCCATATTCAGCACGGCGCCGCGGATGCCCGACGGCCCCGCCGCCTGGTCCAACATGCGGCCGATGACGGCCCGGCAGAGGTGGAATGTCACCGTGAGATTGCGGGTGAGGGTGATTTCCCAGCCCTCATCGGTGCATTCGTGTACCGGTCCATCGCCATAGCGCCGGCCGGAGAGTCCCGAGGCGTTGAAGAGCGCGTCCACGCGGCCGAACTTGGAAATGCACAAGCCCAGCACCGATTCGGCGGCGCCGGGGCGTGCGAGATCGCCGGTCCACAGCTCGGCCCCGGTTTCGGAAGCGAGTTCGATGCCCGAGGCCTCGTCCGCGGTAGCAATCACGAGGCGTGCGCCGGCCTTTGCCGCGAGGCGCGCGGCCGCGGCGGCGATGCCGGTCGAGCCGTTGAGGATGAGGATCCGATCTTCCAAACTCCGAGTGTAACAACGGGCTCAGCGGAACCAGGAGCCGCGCTTAGCTGCTCAACAGCCGCCCGATCCGGTCGAGCAGCAGCGCGGGGCTGTACGGCTTCGGCAGGAATGCGGAATAGCCGCCTTCCGGTGAGCTTCGATCCGCTTCGCTCATCGAATAGCCGCTCGAGAGCAGGATCGGCATCTCCGGCCGAAGCTCGCGCACGCGGGATGCGGCGGTGTCGCCGCCCATCCCGGGCATGGCGAGATCCATGAGGACGGCGCGAATCTCCGGGTGCTCGATCACCTGCTGAATCGCGGCCAGCCCGTCGGCGGCAACCAGCACCTGATAACCGCCGGATTCGAGCACGCACCGGGACATTTCCCGCACCGCGGGTTCGTCGTCGACGATCAGAATCGTCCCGCTGCCGGAGGCGGTCTGAGCCTCCGCGGCGCGCTTGGGCTGGGCGGAATCCGGGGCGGCCGGAAGGAACACCGCGAAGCAGCTTCCCTCGCCGGGCGCGCTCCGGAGCGTGATGGTTCCGCGATGGGCGCCGACGATCCCGAGAACCGAGGAAAGTCCCAGGCCGCGCCCGGCGAATTTGGTCGTGAAAAACGGGTCGAAGATGCGGGCCTGCGTCGCGGCGTCCATTCCGCATCCGTCGTCATGAACGGAGAGTTCGACGTACTCGCTCGCGATCTCCGTGAGCGGAACCATGGCGCGTTGCAGATCGTCCGGGCGAAGCCGCCGGCGTCCGGTCGCAATCGTGACGGTCCCGGCGGTGTGCGCGGGAATCGCCTCGGCGGCATTGATCACGAGATTCATGATGACCTGCTGGAGCTGCGCTTCATCGGCCAGGACGGACGGCAGGTCGTCTTCGAGGTCGAGCGAGATGGTCACCAGCTTCGGAATGCTGGCGTGCAGGAGAGATTCGAGATCCCGCACGAGAGCGGAGAGGTCCGCGGGCGCGACCGGGGATGCGTCTTTGCCCGCGTACGAAAGGATCCGGCGGGTCAACAGGGCCGCGCGCTCGCAGGCGCTGACGATCCTCTGAACGAAGGGCCGGGCCGGGGAGAATGCGGGGAGCGCATCGAGGGCCAAGCCGGCATTTCCCATCATGGCGCCCAGGAGATTATTGAAATCGTGCGCGATGCCGCCGGCCAGAATGCCCAGGCTCTCGAGGCGCTGCGTCTCGCAGAGCTGCTCCTGAAACCGGTGCCGCCCGGTCACATCCATGCAGATTCCGGACATCCACTCGGGTCCTCCCGTTCCGTCCCGGAAGACGTGTCCCCTGCTTTCGAACCACTTGATCTCGCGATCGGCGCCGACGGAGCGATATTCGATGCGGTACGGCTCCCCGGAGATCACGGAGCGTTGAATGGCATCGAGTACGCGCTGGCGGTCTTCCGGGTGCACGCCATCGAGGAAGCTTTCGAACGTGCCCCGGAACTCGCCCGGGGCGCGGCCGTGAATGCGTTCGAGGTTATCGGACCAGCGGACCTCGCCCGTGCGAATGTTCCAATCCCATGCGCCCACGGCGGCGGCATCCAGGCTGGCGTGAAGGCGCTCCTCGCGCGCACGCAGCTCGGCTTCGGCCTGCTGTGACGCTTCCAGTGCAGTGAGGAGCTGGTCGGGCATCGGCTCCGGGACGCACCATTATATGCTGCCGGACCCGAGCAGGACTGCGGCGGCTTTCCTCTACGTACGAACGGACACCGTTCTCCCGGCGGGCCGTTCGGAGCGATCCGGGTAACCGAAGCGGCCGCCGGCGGTATACATTCCGGGGAGAAGATCATGGCATTTTTCAACAGGAGGCGGATAGCGGTAATCGCGGGAGCGGCGGCGGTGTTGATCGCGCAGGAAGCTCGGGCGCAATCCCCGGCATTCGAGGCGGCCTCGATCCGCCGCAACCGGAGCGGTGAAGGGAACACGCACATCGACATCGTGGGCGGCCGGCTGACGATAACCAATGCTTCGCTCAAGACACTGATTCGGAACGCCTACGACCTCCTGAGCTTTCAGCTTGCCGGCGAGCCGCACTGGATCGATACCGAAATGTACGACATCGTGGCCACGACGGGCAGGGCGGCGAAGATCCAGCCGGAGGAATTCCGGCTTCTTTTGCAGAATCTGCTGGCGGACCGGTTCCAATTGCGCGTGCATTGGGAGACGAGGGAGGCCGCGGTCTACGCTCTGGTGCCCGAGAAGGGCGGCCCCAAGCTTCAGGAGAGCACTACACCGCAGGAGCCCGGCATCAACACGTCCAAAGGGCCGGGCAGAGCGCGGATGCGGGGAACCAGCGAGCCGATTGCCATTCTGACCAAGAACCTGGGGAACCAGTTGGGCCGGATCGTCCTCGATAAGACGGGCCTGCGCGGAGTCTACGATTGGACGCTCGAATGGGATCCGGATCCGGGAGCCGACGCCACGCGCCCGTCGCTGTTTACGGCATTGCAGGAGGAATTGGGGCTACGGCTGGAGGCGCAGAGAGGGCCGATGGAAGTGCTGGTCATCGACCATGCGGAGCACGCTTCGGAGAACTGACGGGCGGCCTCCGCGTACGATACCATTGCTGTCGGACGAAGGAGGAGCCCCGGTGCCATCCATCATCGAAACCGCCCGTTGGGCGGCGGCGCAGCGCGCACGCGAATCCGAGCGCGCCGACCGCCTGTTTTTCGATCCATTCGCACTCGCGCTGGCGGGCGACGAGGGCATGACCGCGCTCCGGCTCTCGGAGCAATACAATCCCCGGCACGACGAAACCGCCAGCTACATTGCGATCCGCATCCGCCTGTTCGACGAAGTGGCGCAGCAGGCCGCGGCGGCCGGGATTCGCCAGATTGTCCTGGTGGCCGCGGGAATGGATGCGCGCGCCTACCGGCTGGCTTGGCCCGAGGGCACGACCGTGTACGAGCTCGATCACCCCGAACTGCTGGCCGCGAAGGACGAGATCCTGCGGCGCGAGGGTTCGGCGCCAACCTGCCGCCGGGTCACTTTAGGGACCGATCTGCAGCACGCCTGAACGCAACGGCTCGTGGACGCAGGCCTGGTTCCGCAGCAGGCTTCGATTTGGATCGTCGAGGGGCTCTTCTACTATCTGGAAGCGGCGGCGGTGCACCACGTCCTGGCCGAGATTTCCGCGATTGCCGCGCCTGGCAGCGTGCTCGTCACCGATCTCGTCAGCGCCTCGTTCCTCGCCAGCCCGTGGATGAAACCGTTTCTTCAGGCGATGGAGGAGCGCGGAATGGCATGGCGCTTCGGCACGGACGATCCGGCCGGACTCTTCGGCGGGTTCGGCTGGGAGGCGCGGGCCTCGCAGCCGGATGAGGAAGCTTCGCGCTTCGACCCGCGCCGCTTCCCGCGGACGAATTCCCGGCCGCCGGTAGGGGGCGGCGGGTTTTTTGTGGTGGCGCGGCAGCCTTCCTGATGACGGGGCGGGCTGCCTCTACTGCCCGATTTGCATTTTCAAATAATTGATCCCGCCGCGCAGATCCACCGTCTGGCTGGCCTCGCGGCCGTCGCGCTCCACGGTGACGCGATAGCTGCCGGGCGGCAGCGTGAGCTGGGCGGGCGTGGTCTTGCCGGTGGGCCGGCCGTTCACCAGCACGGCCGCCCCGGTGGGCACGCTGGTGAGCATGAGGGTGCTGCCGGGGGCGCGCAGGACGATCGCCGGCAGCTCCATCGGCGCGGGCCCGACGTCGAATTCCCGCTGCTCCGATTGATACCCGGCGAGCTCGACTGAAATATTGTGGCGGCCGGGAGCGGCGTCCAGGGTGCAGGGCGTCTTGCAGACTGCGTCAGGGCGGCCATCGAGCGTGGCGCTGGCGCCGGCGGGGCTGGTGATGATGGTGACGGGCTCGACTGTCTCGGCCGGAGCGGCCGCCGTCGAGGCGCGATGCGGAGTCTCGCGGACGGCGGGCGCGAGCGGGCTGGGTTTATCGTGCTGCGCCGGCTGCGCGGAGGCTGCCTGTTGCGGCGGCGTGCCGGTGGGGTGGGACTCCGGCGGCGTGGCGGGCAGCGCGGACTTGGGCGGCGCCATCGGCGCCGCGGACTGCTGCGGGGTCTCCGCCGGTGTTCCCGCAGACGCCGGCGGCGAGGATTCCTGCGGCTTCGAAGCGGCGGACTGTTCCGGCTGCTCCGGCTGCTGTTGCTGCGATTGCTGGTTGGAACCCATCCAGGGGATGGCCTGGAAACCGATCAAAGCCAGTAAACCGCCCGCCACCAGCACCGCCAGGATGAACGTCAGGAGTCCGGATTTGCGGCCGCCCGTGCGGGCGCTGGTGACCGTTGTGTCGCCGAGCCGCGCGGGGCGGACCGGGCGCGGCAGGGTGACCTCGGGGCGCGGCGCCTCGGCTACCGTGGGCTCGTTCAGGCTGCCGCCGCGCGGCATGAGCTTCCAGCCCTTGGTGGCCGTGCACGCCTTCTCCAGCGCATCGATGAATTCCTGGCAGTCGCGGTAGCGCGCCTCCGGTTTTTTGGAAAGCGCCTTGGTGACGACGCTTTCGATGGCGCTCCCGAGGCTCGGATTGAGGCGATTGAGGGCGGCGGGCGGCTCGGTGACGATTTTGTACACCACCGTCGTCAGGTGCTCGCCGGTATACGGTTTTTCGCCGGTGAGCGCTTCGTAGGCGATCACGGCGAGGGAAAACTGGTCGGAGCGGCCGTCGACGGGATGCCCCTGCACCTGCTCCGGGGACATATAGTGCGGCGTGCCGACGATGGAGCCCGTCATGGTGAACTGGTCGGAGGCCGTGATTTTGGCGATGCCGAAGTCGGTGATCTTGGTCGTCCCGTCGCGGGCGATCATGATGTTGGCCGGCTTGATATCGCGGTGGACGATGCCTTTCTGGTGGGCGTAATCGAGCGCGGCGGCGGTCTGGGCGAGGATGCTGAAGAGCTTGTCCGCGGCGATGGTGGGCTGGGTGGAGAGGAGCTGGTCGAGGGTGGGGCCGTCGACGAACTCCATGGCGATATAGGCCAGGTCGTCCTGCTGCTCCACGTCGTAGATGGTCACGATGCCGGGGTGGGAGAGGATACCGGCGGAGCGGGCCTCGCGGAAGAGGCGTTCGCGCAGGCGTTCCTGCTCCTCGGGCTTGCGGGCGTCGCCGAGATGGATGGTCTTGATGGCCACCGGGCGCCCGATATTGGGGTCGATCGCATGGTAGACGACACCCATGGCCCCCCGCCCCAATTCCCGGACAATTTTATATCGCCCGATGCGGTCCATTCAGTCTAGTGATAGCATTATTGGCGCGAAGGTGCAGGCCCGGCTTCGCGGCCGGCGGCCCCCTCCGCGGATTTACCGGCCGGCCACATCCTTTTTCTTGACAATCGGGTCCGCGGAATGTGTTAGCCTAAGTGTCTGATAATGCGTACAGTTGACTTGATCCAGCGCAAGCGCGACGGTGAAGAACTCGCTCCGGAAGAGATCGAGTTTCTGATCGAGGGATATACACGCGGCGATATCCCGGACTACCAGATGTCGGCGTTCCTGATGGCCGTGTACTTTTCCGGCATGTCGGATCGCGAGGTCGGGCGCCTCACCGAATGCATGCTGCGCAGCGGCGACACGGTCGATCTCTCGCAGGTGCCCGGCGTCAAAGTGGACAAGCATTCCACGGGCGGCGTGGGCGATAAGACGAGCTTCATCGTAGCGCCTCTCGCGGCGGCGGCGGGCGTGGTGGTGCCGATGATGTCGGGGCGCTCGCTCGGGCATACCGGCGGCACGCTGGACAAGCTGGAATCGATACCGGGCTTCCGCACGGATCTTTCGGCGGCCGAATTCGAAAAGCAGCTTCGCGAGCTGGGGCTGTGCTTCATCGGGCAGAGCGATCATCTCGCGCCGGCGGACCGCAAGCTGTACGGGCTGCGCGACGTCACCGCGACGGTGGAATCGATCCCGCTCATCTCGTCTTCGATCATGTCGAAGAAGCTGGCGGAGGGCGTGGATGCCCTGATCCTGGACGTCAAGGTCGGCAGCGGCGCGTTCATGAAGAAGCAGGTGGACGCGCGGCGGCTGGCGCAGACGATGGTGGCGATCGGGCGCCGCATGGATAAGAAAGTCCGGGCGCTGATCACGAACATGGATCAGCCGCTCGGGTACGCGGTCGGCAACGCGCTCGAGATCATGGAGGCATCGCAGACGCTGCAGAACGCGGGTCCGGAAGACCTGACCAAACTTTCGATCGAGCTGGCGGCGCACATGATCCAGCTCGGCAAAAAGGCCGCCACGCTCGAAGAGGCGCGGCGCCTGGCCGAGCAGCGGCTGGTGGACGGCTCCGCGTACCGCAAGTTCAAGCAGGTGGTGGCGGCGCAGGGCGGCAACGCGCAGGCGCTCGATAAATTCGAGCTGCTGCCGAACGCCACCGGCATGCGCGAAATCACCTCGCCGCGCGCGGGGTACGTGAGCAGCATCGACGCGGAGGACATCGGCGTCGCTTCCAATATGATCGGCGCGGGGCGGGACCGCAAGGAAGACGCGATCGACCCGGCGGTGGGCATCATTTTGGAGGTCAAGGTCGGGGAGAAGGTGGACGCCGGCTCGGTTCTCTGCCGCCTGTACTACACCAGGGAAGACCGCGTGGAGGAAGCGGCGGAAATGGTCGAGGACGCGTTCCGCATCTCCGGCCAGCGTCCGGACGAGCGCAATCTCATACTCGAGGTGGTCGGGGTCTGATGGGGCGGTTCACGGGGCTGCTGGGCCTGGTGGTGATTTTGGGTGCGGCCTGGCTTTGCTCCACCCATAAGCGCGCGGTCAAGCTGCGGATCATCGGCTGGGGCATGGGCTTGCAGTTCGCCTTCGCGCTGCTGGTGCTCAAGACGGATTTCGGCAAACTCTTTCAGGCGATCGGCGCGGGTGTCAACGCCATGCTGGGGTACACGGAGGCGGGCGCGTCGTTCGTTTTCGGCGACGCGCTGGGGAAGGGAAGCGGCCCCTACGGCGTGATCTTCGCGTTCCAGGTGCTGCCGATCGTCATCTTCATCGCTTCGTTCTTCGCGATCCTGTATTACCTGGGCGTGATGCAGTGGGTCGTGCGGCTCATGGCGATCGGGATGCAGCGCGTGATGGGCGTGAGCGGCGCGGAATCGCTCAATGTGGCGGCCAGCATTTTCATGGGGCAGACGGAAGCGCCGCTGACCATCCGCCCGTTTATCGCCGGAATGACCGAGTCGGAACTGTTCACCATCATGACGAGCGGGATGGCGCACGTCTCGGGCGCGGTGATGGCGGCGTACGTGAAGATCGCGGGCGTCCAGATCCAGCACCTGCTGACGGCGGTGATCATGACGGCGCCGGCGACCATCATGCTGGCGAAGATCTTCGTGCCGGAGACGGAAAAGCCCCTGACCGCCGGCCGGGTCGAGGTGAAGATCGAGAAGACCGCCGTCAACGTGATCGATGCCGCGGCGCAGGGCGCGGGCGACGGGCTGCACCTGGCGCTCAACATTGCCGGGATGCTGATCGCGTTTCTGGCGCTGATCGCGATGGTGAACGGGATCCTCGGCGGGCTGCACGGGCTGCCGCACATGGGCTGGATGCCGCAGTCGCTCGAGAAGATTTTCGGCGCGATCTTCGCGCCGGTGGCGTGGATCATGGGCGTGCCGTGGAAGGACGCGGGGACCATCGGGGATCTGCTCGGCACGCGGCTGGTGCTCAATGAATTCGTGGCGTTCCTCAAGCTCGGGCCGATGAAATCGTCGCTCGATCCGCGCTCGTTCGTCATCGCCACCTACGCATTGTGCGGATTTGCGAACTTCAGCTCGATCGCGATTCAGATCGGCGGCATCGGCGCGCTGGCGCCGAACCGCAAGTCGGACCTGGCGCGGCTCGGGCTGCGCGCGGTGGCAGCGGGCTCGATGGCCAACTTCATGTCGGCGTGCATTGCGGGAATGTTGCTGTGATCGAAGAAGCGTCGAAGTGGATTGAAGCACGCACGGCCTTGCGGCCGAATGTTGCGGTGGTGCTCGGCAGCGGGCTCGGGGCGTTCGCCGCTGAGTTGACGGAGCGGGTCGAGCTGCCCTACGCGGAGATTCCCGGCTGGCCGGTCTCGACCGCGGTCGGGCACGCGGGCAAGCTCGTCATCGGCAGCCTGGACGGCCTGCCCACGGCGGTCATGGCCGGCCGCGCGCACCTCTACGAAGGCAATTCGCCCGCGCAGGTGACGCACGGGGTACGGGTCCTGCACGCGCTCGGCGTGCGGTCGATGGTGTTCACCAACGCGGCGGGCGGCATCAACACGACGCTCGAACGCGGCGGGCTGGTGCTGATCTCGGACCACATCAACCTGCAGGGATCGAATCCGCTGGTCGGCGGGCCGCACTTCATCGATATGAGCGACGCGTATCCGCGCGCGCTGCGGCAGGTCGCCAAGGATGTGGCGGCGTCGCTGTGCATTCCGCTCCAGGAGGGCGTGTACGCGGCGATGCTCGGCCCGTGCTACGAAACGCCGGCGGAGATCCGCATGCTGCGGGCGATGGGCGCGGATGTGGTCGGGATGTCGACCGTGCCGGAGGTGATCGTGGCCAACCACCTCGGCATGCGGGTGGTGGCGATTTCGTGCGTGACCAACATGGCCGCGGGCGTGCTGCCGCAGAAGATCAGCCACCAGGAGGTGCTGGAGACGGGCGAGCAGGTGCGGGAAACGCTGGTGCGGTTCCTGAAAGCGCTGCTGCCGCGCGTGGCGGAAGCGCAGGCCTGGACGCATGCCTGACGCGCTGCTCGATGCGGCGCTGGCCGCGCGCGCCCACGCGCACGCGCCGTTTTCGAAGTTCCTGGTGGGCGCGGCGCTCGAAGACGCCGCCGGCCGCATTCACACGGGCTGTAATGTGGAGAATGCGACGTACGGCCTGACTGTCTGCGCCGAGCGCGTGGCGGTCTTCAAAGCGATCTCCGAGGGCGTCCGTCCCGGCCAGTTCCGCCGCGCCGCGGTGGCCGCCGACACCGATATCCTCACGCCGCCCTGCGGCGCCTGCCGGCAAATCCTATGGGAATTCTGTGGGGATATTGAGATTGCGCTGGTCAACCTTGCCGGCAAAACCGAAATCCACCGATTGAAGGACCTGTTCCCGAGGCCATTCGATGTCCGCTACCTCTAGATTCACCGCAGAGGCGCCGAGGCGCCGGGGATTTCTTGGCTTTTCTCTGCGTCTCTGCGTCTCGGCGGTTATTCTTTCGTCGGCGCTTTGGGCCGAGCCGGCCGATTGGATCTGGTCGGCCCGCTACGTCATCACGGAAGACCCGCAGCATCGCGTCATCGAAAACGGCGCCATCGCCATTCGCGCGGACCGCATCCTGGCGGTCGGAACGAAGGCGGAGATCGACGCGCGATTTCAGGCGAAGCAGCGGCTCGACCGCCCGGATGCGATCCTCGCGCCCGGCCTCATCAATACCCACACGCACGCGGCGATGTCGCTCTTCCGCGGCATCGCCAACGACCTGAACCTGCAGGACTGGCTCGAGAAATACATCTTCCCGGCGGAGGCGAAAAACGTTTCGCCCGAGTTCGTGCGCTGGGGAACGCGCCTGGGCTGCCTCGAAATGCTCCTCGGCGGCACCACCACCTTTACCGACATGTACTATTTCGAGGACGTGGTGGCGGAGGCCGCGAAAGAGGCGGGTATGCGCGGAGTTCTGGGCGAGACGATTATTCGCTTCCCGGTGGCGGACAACAAAACGCCCGAGGACGCGCTGCGTTTCACCGAACGGTATCTGGCGCGCTTCGCGGGCGACCCGCTGATCGTGCCGGCCGTCGCGCCGCACGCCCTCTACACAAATTCCGACGAAACCCTGAAGGCCGCGCGCGCGCTCGCCGACCGGTTCCACGCGCCGCTGGTGATCCACATCTCGGAGACGAAGAAGGAAAACGACGACGCGCTGGCCGCCCGCCACATGACACCCACGCAGGTGCTCGATTCGCTGGGCGTGCTGAGCGGGCGCACGGTCGCCGCGCATTGCGTATGGGTCAACGACGCCGATATGGAGATCCTCAAGCGGCGCGGCACGGGCGTGGCGCACTGCCCGTCGAGCAATATGATCCTGGCGAGCGGCGTGGCTCCCGTCGTGCGGATGCTGGCGCTCGATCTGGCGGCCGGGCTCGGCACGGACGGGCCCGCGGGCAGCAACAACGATTTCAATCTCTTCGAGGAGATGGACCTCGCCGCCAAGCTGCAGAAGGTGACGGCGCACGATCCGCGCGCGCTATCCGCTTCGGCGGTGCTCGAAATGGCGACGATCCGCGGCGCCCGCGCGCTCGGGATGGAAAAGGAGATCGGATCGCTCGAAGCCGGCAAGCGCGCCGACGCGATCATGGTGCGGCTCGACCGGCCGAATGCGGTTCCCGTGTACGATCCCGTCTCGCAGATGGTCTACGCGCTGAAAGCGGCCGATGTCCGCGACGTGATGGTGAACGGCAAACCGGTGGTGCGCGACGGCCGGATTCTCACGCTGGATGAAGGGCAGATTCTGCGGAAAGCGGCGGAGTACGGGGAGCGGATCAAGAGCTCGCTGCATTAGGTAGCCGGATGGAGCCGGAGGCAACGGGTTGCGAATGCGGGCCGCGGGACCCGTGAGGAGCTGTACGACGGCGCGAGGTGAAGCGCGCCCTGCCGCCCGTATCCAATCCCACACGCCTCGCTTGGCATTTTCCCTCATTCTTCTTACCAATAAAGAGAGGGGAAAAGCATGGCCACGCTGGCCGGTTCGCGGGTTTCGGAGACGGTTTCTCCGTATGTGAAGATCGGCACGACGCCGGGCGCGATCGATCACAAACTGCTGGCCTCCGCGCTGCGGGAGAAGGTGCGGGGCGAAGTCCGTTTCGATAGCGGCTCGCGCGCGCTGTATTCGACCGATGGCTCCAACTACCGCCAGGTGCCGATCGGTGTGGTTGTGCCGCGCGACGAAGATGACGTCGTCCACGCGATGCGCATTTGCCGCGAATTCGGCGCGCCCGTGCTGAATCGCGGCGGCGGCACGTCGCTCGCCGGACAGTGCTGCAACACCGCGGTGGTGCTCGATTTCACCAAGTACATGCACCGCATTCTCGAACTGAACCCGGACCGGCGGTACGCCTGGGTGCAGCCCGGAATCATCAACGACAGCCTGCGCAACCCCGCCCGGAGGTACGGCCTGACCTTCGGCCCCGATCCCGCCACGCACAACCGCTGCACGATCGGCGGGATGATCGGCAACAACTCCTGCGGCGCGCACGCGTTGATGAACGGCAAGACCTCGGAGAACATTCTCGAGCTCGAAATCCTCACCTACGGCGGCCACATGATGCGGGTCGGCCGAACGACCGAGACGGAGCTGGACGAAATCGTCCGCGGCGGTGGTCCGCGGGGCGAAATTTACCGGCGTTTGCGGACCTTGCGCGATCGCTATGCGGCCGAGATTCGTGCGCGCTACCCGAAGATCCCGCGGCGCGTCTCCGGATATAACCTGGATAAACTGCTGCCCGAAGCAGGGTTTCAGGTGGCGCAAGCGCTGGTCGGGTCGGAATCGACGCTGGTGACGGTGCTGGCCGCCAAGACGCTGCTGATTCCGAACCCGGCGCACCGCACCATCGTGATGCTCGGGTATCCCAGCATCTTCGAAGCCGGCGAGCACCTGCTCGAGATCCTCGCGCACCAGCCGGTTGGGCTGGAGGCCCTCGATGACACCCTGATCGACGACATCAAGATTAAGGGCCTGCACGCGGAGGATATCTCGGCCTTGCCGGAGGGGGCTGGCTGGCTGCTGGTCGAATTCGGCGCCGATTCCAAGGAGGAAGCCGATTCCAGGGCGCAGGCGTTTATCGCCGATATGCGGCGCGCGCCCAAGCCGCCGTCCGACCGGCTGTACACCAACCCCGCCGAGCAGCACATGGTGTGGGAGGTGCGGGAATCCGCCCTGGGCGCGACGGCGCTCGTGCCCTGCCAGAAGGAGACCTGGGAGGGCTGGGAGGATTCCGCCGTTCCGCCCGCCAATGTTGGCGGCTACTTGCGCGACCTCAAGAAGCTGTACGACAAATACGGCTACCGCGGCGCGCTCTACGGGCACTTCGGCGATGGCTGCATCCACACGCGCATCGATTTCGGCTTGAAGAGCGCCGAGGGCGTGCGCCAGTTCCGGTCGTTTCTTTCGGAAGCCGTCGATACCGTGCTGGCCCACGGCGGGTCGCTTTCCGGCGAGCATGGCGACGGCCAATCGCGCGCCGAATTCCTGCCGCGCATGTTCGGCAGCCACATCATCGAGGCCTTCCACGAGTACAAGACGATCTGGGATCCGGCGTGGAAGATGAATCCCGGCAAGGTCGTCAAGCCGTATCGCGTGGATGAGAACCTGCGCTACGGCGCCAGTTATCATCGGGAGCAGCCGGCCACTTACTTTCACTATCCCTCCGATGGGAACAGTTTTGCCGGCGCCATGGAGCGCTGCGTGGGGGTCGGGAAGTGCCGCCGCATCGAGGGCGGCGTGATGTGCCCGAGCTACATGGCGACGCGCGAGGAGATGCACTCGACGCGTGGCCGCGCCCGCCTGCTGTGGGAAATGCTGCAGGGCGATCCGCTGCACGATGGCTGGAAGAGCGACGCGGTCTACGAGGCGCTGGACCTGTGCCTCTCCTGCAAGGGTTGCAAGGGCGAGTGCCCGGTGAACGTCGATATGGCCACTTACAAGGCCGAGTTTCTCGCGCATTACTACGCCGGCCGCCTGCGTCCGCGGCGCGCGTATGCCTCCGGGCTGATCTTCGAGTGGGCGCGGCTGGCTTCGCACGCGCCGCGCCTCGCGAACTTCGTGACGCACGCGCCGGGCCTGAGCCGTCTCGCGAAGTGGGCGGCCGGCTACGACCAGCGCCGCACGATTCCGCGGTTCGCCGAGGAGACCTTCAAGCACTGGTGGCGGCGGCGTCCGGTGCTCAACGACGGGTCGCCCCGCGTGCTCCTGTGGGCCGACACGTTCACCAACTATTTCCAGCCGGAAATCGCCAAGGCCGCGGTGGAGGCGCTGGAGGACGCGGGCTGCCAGGTCGAGGTGGCGGCGCAGGATCTCTGCTGCGGGCGGCCGCTCTACGATTACGGCATGCTGGAGCTCGCCCGCCGCAAGCTGCGGCAGATCCTGGAGGCGCTGCGGCCGCAAATCGAAGCCGGCCAGCCGGTGGTGGTGCTCGAACCAAGCTGCGCCACGGTCTTCCGCGACGAGATGCCGAACCTGCTCGGCAGCGATACGGACGCCGCACGCCTCAAGGATCAGGTCTTCCTGCTTTCCGAATTTCTCATGAAGAAAGTGCAGGATTACACGCCGCCGCGCCTGCACCGCAAGGTCTACGTGCACGGCCACTGCCATCACAAATCGGTGCTGGGAATGAGGGACGAGAACGATCTGCTGGACAAGCTCGGCGCCGACCGCCGCGAGATCGAATCCGGCTGCTGCGGGATGGCCGGGGCGTTCGGCTACGAAGCCGGCGAACACTATCAAGTCTCGATCGCGTGCGGCGAGCGCGCCCTGCTGCCGGCCGTCCGCGGCGCCGAGCCCGAAGCGGTCATCGTGAGCGATGGCTTCAGTTGCCGCGAGCAGATCGAGCAGCAGACCGGGCGGCGCGCGCTGCACCTCGCGCAGGTCGTGCAGATGGCGCTCGACCGGCGCGATGGCTTCCCCGAGCCGGGTGCATACCCGGAATGCGCCTACCCCGCCGCGCGGCCGGTACCCCGCGCGGGCGCCCGCTCGCTGCTGGCGGCCATTGCCGGGGGCGCTGTGGCCGCGGGCGCGGCGCTCTGGCTGCTCGCCGGGAGGCGCCGCTGATGCCGCGCGATGTGGAGCGAATCGAACGGCTGCAGGATGCCATGAAAGAGGCCGGTCTCGACGCGCTGGCCGTCGGCCTGCCGAGCAATGTGCTGCTGTTGACCGGTTACTTTCCGGTGACCGGCACGTCGTTCGCGATTCTGACGCGCGAGGGCGAGCTGACGCTGTTCGCGCCGGAGGATGAGCGCGAGCTCGCCGAATCGCGATCGAGCGATCGCACGATTTTTTACCAGCCGGATGGCCTCGATGCGCTGCGCCGGGAGATCCGCGCCGCCGTCCCGCTCGATGGCAAGGTGACCGGTTTCGAATGCGGCGAGACCTTCCAGCCGGCCTCCTACGTGGCCATGCACTTGTATCAAACCTCCGTCCCGGAGCTGCTGGAGGGAGCGGTGCTGCGTCCCGCATCCGCCCTGCTCGCGCGGGCGAAAAGCGTGGTTACGCCGATCGAACTCGACCGCCTGCGCCGCGCCTGCCGCATCGCGGAAGCGGCCTTCGAGCGCGGCGCCGCGCGCCTGGCGCCGGGCCTCAAGGAGACCGAAGCCGCCGAAGCCTTCCGCGCGCCGCTCGCGACCGTGGGCACGGGCTTCGAAGGCGTATGCCGCTCCGGCGGCCTGGTCTCCTGCATGTCCGGCCCGCACTCCGCCGAAGCCTGGGGCGCGTTCGCCCGCTCGCGCGCGCGGGAGATCGAGATCTCCGATTTCGCGCTGGTGCACTGCAACTCGCACGCGGATGGCTACTGGACCGACATCACCCGCACCTGGTGCATCTCGCCGGTGGGCGAACGCCAGTGCCGCATGTTCGAGGCCGTCTTCGCCGCGCGGCAGGCGGCGCTCGATGCGATCCGCCCCGGCGTCCGCGCGGCCGACGTGGACGCCGCCGCGCGCGGCGTCATGAGGGCGCGAGGATTCGGCGCCGAATTCAAGCATTCCACCGGACACGGCGTCGGCTTCGCGTCGACCGACCACCAGGCGCCGCCGCGGATCGCGGCCGGCTCCGCCGAGCGCCTGGAAGCCGGCATGGTGTTCAACATCGAGCCCGCGGCTTACGTCGACGGCTTCGGCGGCGTCCGCCATTGCGACATGGTCGCGGTGACGGAGACCGGCGCCGAGCTGCTGACGCCGTTCCAATGCCGCATCGAGGAGCTGACCCGATGAACAAGCCCCACATGCCCTATCCGCGCAAGACGCTGCCGCCGATGTCGCGCATCCGGCGCAATCTGAATTCCGCCCACCTGCCCGATCCGCGCCGGGAAGTGCGCCAGCAGTTGCTGGGCCTCGGCCTTCGCTCGCAGATCCCGCCCGGCGCGCGCATCGCGATTACCGCCGGCAGCCGCTCCATGGGCGGGTTCGTGGAGCTGCTCTCGGGCATCGTCGATGCCGTCAAGGAGGCCGGGGGCCAGCCGTTCATTCTTCCCTCGATGGGCAGCCACGGCGGCGCCGTGGCGGAAGGCCAGGCCGAAATCCTGCGTCTGCTCGGAGTCGCGGAGGAGACCGTGGGCGCGCCGATCCGCGCCACTATGGAAACCCAGACTCTCGGCCAGGCGAAGAACGGGGCCATCGCCCACCTCGACCAGCTCGCCGCCGAAGCCGACGGCGTGATCGTGCTGGCGAGGACGGCGATTCACCCCGAGTCGGCCGATAAGTTCGCCTCCGGCCTTCTCAAGATGTGCGTGGTCGGCCTCGGCAAACAGCACGGCGCGCAGGAGGCGCACAGCCACGGGTTGTGGGAGTCGGTCCGCCAAGTGGCGGCGATCACGGTGCCGCGGGCGAAAGTTCTGTTCGGCGTCGCTGTGGTCGAGAACGCGTTCCGGCAGCCTGTGGTCGTCGAAGTGGTTCCGGGCAATTACGACGCCTTCGTCAAGGCGGACGAGCGGCTGCTCGAGGTCGCCAAGGAGCACTCGGCAAAGTTACCGTTTCGGGAGATCGATCTGCTGATCGTCGATGAGATTGGCAAGACCGTTTCCGGGAGCGGCATGGATCTGAACGTCATCGGGCATTACCGCGCCACCGGAAAAAAGCAACGGGGCGAGCCGGAGATCGGCCGCATCGTGGCGCTGTCGCTCACGCCGGCATCGCTCGGCAACGCGTTGGGCATCGGCCTGGCGGATTTCACGACGCGCCGGCTGATGGATGCCTACGATCCCGCCGCCACCTACGTGAACCTGCTGACCGCGATGGAGCCCGGCAGCACGACGAATGAAGGCGGCCTGCCGCTGGCTCTCGATTCCGACCGCGAGGCCGCCGAGGTGGCGCTCTACAGCGCGCTCCCGCGCAAGGCGCCGCGCGTCTGCCGCATCCAGGATACGGCGCGGCTGAATGAAATGTGGGTCTCCGAGGCGCTCCTCAAAGAGCTGGATCGCGGCATCACCATCGCCGAACCGCTGCGCGAGCTGCCCTTCGACGCCGCGGGAAATCTCTGGTAGTCCAGGTTATTTTTACGCGACCCTTCTCGGCCCGAGGGCTTCCTTTTCCCGGGCCGCGCTCCGGCGCGACCGGATCGCCGCTCCGTGGGACCGCGCCCACGCCGCCGTGAATTCGGCTCCGTACAAAAAGATCAGCGACGAATAGTAGATCCACAACAGGAACAGCACGAGCGAGCCGGCCGCTCCGTATGAGCTTGCGGTGCCGCTCCGGCCGAGATAAATGCCGATCAGCGTCCGCCCGATGCTGAACAGAACCGCCGTCACGAACGCTCCCAGCCAAACTTCCTTCCATTGGACTTCGGCATCCGGCAGCACCTTGAAAATGGCGGCGAATAGCACCGTAACGACCGCGAGCGACGCGCCGAACCACATCGCCTGCCGCGCGAGGCCGGAAAATGCGCCGGGCAGAAACGCCTTGACGACATCGCCGAAAGCCGAAAGAGTGGCGGTCACTCCGACCGACGCCAGCAGCAGCAGCGCGACGCCCAGGATCATCGCCAGCGAGAGACCGCGCTGGACCAGAAAGCTGCGCACCTCTCCGGTCTTCGGGTCCCGGCGCACATGCCAGGCCCGGTCGAGCGCGGTCTGAAGCTGGGTGAGCGCGCCGGTAGCGCCGAAGATCACGGCCAATCCGCCGAACACCGTGCCCAGGATGCCGCTCGATGAGTTGCGGCCTGCGTGCCGGATCATATCGCCGACGAAAACGCCCGCGCCGCTCCCCACCACGTTTTGGATTTCTTCCTGGACCTGACGCCGCGCCGCATCGCGGCCGAGCACCAGGCCGGCGACGCTGATGACAATCAGCAGAATCGGCGCGAGAGAGAACGTCGCATAATAGGCCAGAGCGGCAGCCTGCGTCATGCAGTCGTCCGCCATGAACCTGCTGAACGCGCGTTTGATGATGCCCACTTCGGAGGGCATAAAAACCACCTGCCCGCTCCTGCGCGATGCACGTACAATTCCATGTACGGGAATAGCCTGTCTTGCTTCAAGCGTGAATCGATACGTTTGAGGTCTTTGAGCCGGCTACGCGGCGGCCTGCGATTTGCGTCGCGGCCGCCGCCGTGGCCGGCCACGGACCTGCCCTACCGCATGCTGGGCCAGTCGTATTGGAATTTGCCGACGGCGCGGCCGATCCTGTCCAGAGTGCCCACGGCGCACCGGCCGGCTTGCTGGTCATGCAGCAGCGGCACGAGCGCTTGCAGCGATTTCCGTACTGTCGCCTCGATGCGCTCGAGCTTCTTGCGATACGGTTCGGCCGTGGACGCCTCCGGCGCTGCCGGCTGGCGGAGGACTCCGACGGCCTCGGTCAGCCGGCCGGCGTTTTCCTCGATCAGCGCGATCGCCTCGCCGCGGAATTCAAGGGCGTTGTCCTTCACCGAGGGCGCGAGCGCGCGGAATTCCTCCGGCGTGATGCGGGTGAGCTGCGCCAGCGTGAAATAGGCCGGGCCGAGTTCGTTGAGATAGCGGATCAAACGATTCGCATGGCTCTTGCTCAAATGCGCGTGCTTTTCGCAGAACTCGTCCCAAGTCGGAGCGAAGCTCAGGAATTTCTTGTTGTCCCGAATATCGCGCAGGATGGCCGCATCCGCCGCCGAGCAGCGGCCCGCTACCAGGCCGAACGCGTGCCGCGCCCCGAGCATTCTGGCAACTTCGATCTCGTTCGAAGGTGGTTTCGTGATCTCGTTATTCATGCTTTCCTTCCGCCAGGTGGATCATGCATGATCCACTTGGATTTGTAAATCACACAATCCAAAGAGGGAATTGTGAGCAAGTGGATCATGATGATCCACCGGCCGCTCACAGCATCCCACGCGCACCCGTCGATTCCGCCTCTTTTCGGTTCGCCGCGCTCGCGCAAATCCTTCCGCCCGCGCACGATAGGCGCGGCAAAATATTTTTCGAAATCGTGTGAACGAAACGCCGCCGCGACCGGCTACGCCTGAACTGCTACGGCCTCAGGTCCGCCGCGATGCGGAAGCCGTAATCCGCATAGCGGAATTCAGGTGGAATGCTGCTGCGGGCCGCGCACCGCGCAATTTTGATATGGTGGCGCCACGCGCCGCCGCGCGAGGCCTTGCGCGCGCCGGTCTCCGGTCCGCGCGGGTTGTCCTCCGGCGAATCGCCGTAATATCGCGGGTCGTACCAGTCCGAGCACCATTCGTGCACGTTCTCGCACATCTCGAACAGGCCGTAGGCGTTGGGCGCCGATTGCCCCACCGGCTCCGGGCCGTTGTGCCACCGCTCGGCGTAGCCCTCGCGCGCCGTCACCGGCTCATCGCCCCACGGATACCGCTTCTGTTCGAGCCCGCCGCGCGCTGCGAATTCCCACTCCGCCTCGGTCGGCAGCCGAACCGGAAAGCCCCACTCGCGCGAGAGCCACGCGCAGAACTCGATGGCATCGAACCAGCTCACCGAAGTCACCGGCAGGCATGCCGGGGCCGCCGGCCTGCCGGCCCGGCGGAACGCGGCAAAATCGCGCTCCGTCACCTGATAGCGGCACAGCCGGAACGGCGCGACGCGCACGCGGTGCACGGGCCGCTCTTCATCGCGGCCGTCGGCCTGGCCCATGAGAAATTCGCCGCCGGGTATGACTACCAGATCGTCC